>DAOLIZ010000218.1:0-2896 GCA_035328285.1 Gemmatimonadales bacterium | reverse complement strand
TGGGTGTGGGGATGTTGCCCAGCCATCGGTTCGTCCTTTCATTTCGAGCCCCTTCATGGGGCGATTGCCCCAACCGGCGCGAGGCCTCACGCCTTGCGCCCAGCCGAATGGCGCCACCTGACAACCTAAGTCCAACCGGGTGTGCTGGTTAGTGTGCAAGAGGATTGGAACGTCTTCTGCTTCTCCAGGGAATTGGCGCCACACTTCGGGTGGCGTCCATGAGTCCCTTTTCACGGGAGGCAGCACCATGATCGTCCGAGATGAAGTCTGTGGGATGGAGTTTCCTGCGACGCGTGCGGCAGCCAGTCTCGAGTTCGAGAACAAGGTCTACTACTTCTGTGCGGAGCGCTGCCGAATGATGTTCCAGCAGAACCCGCATTGGTATGTATCGGTCGGACCAGTAGTCGACACGCCGACCGGGTCCGATGGCCCGTAGCTCGCTGCCGGTTCCGCCGTGCCCTTCCTTGCGGCCACCAGTTGGTGCCACGACGCGCGTGCGGCCAACGGAGAGACGTGGGGGATATCCCCCACAGGGCGCGGAGCCTACCCAGAAGTCTGATCTTCGCATCAGGTCGGGGCGACGATAACCTATTATCCCACAGCCGGTTATTGTGGCGAGCGGTGCGGCGCACCCTGTGCACCATGCCCAATCCGACAGCTTCCCCCAGAGGATCCGTGCTCTTGAAACGAATGCTCCTGACCTGCCTCCTGATGGCTGGCTTCGCCTCAATCGCCCGGGGCCAGGTACCCGCTGACACTCTGCGGCTCGGTGCGGCCATTTCGCTCGCCCGATCCGCGAACCCCATGCTTGCGGCGGCAAGGCTTCGGGCTGATGCTGCGGCCGAGCGGGTTCCCCAAGCGGGTGCCATGCCCGATCCTCAACTGACGCTCGGGCTGGTCAACCGGCCACTGGATGGCTTTGGCACCGAAGAGCCCATGACCATGAATGTGATCGGCGTGAGCCAGATGTTCCCCTGGCCCGGCAAGCTCGGGTTCGCGGAGGATCGCGCCCGCTACTTGGCCTCGGCGGAGACACAATCCGCGGCCGAGACAGAGGCGACCCTCGTCAGCCGGGTGAAGTCGGTCTATTACGAAGTGGCGGCCATGGATCGGGCCATTGCCATCATGGAACGAACCCGCGAACTGCTGCGGGATTTCTTTCAGGTCTCGCAAGCGAGGTATAGCGTCGGGGAGGCTGTGCAGCAGGATGTCCTGCGAGCCCAGGTTGCGGTCGCCCAGATGACTGAGGACATCATCAGCATGAGCCAGCGACGCATAGCCATGGCAGCGCGCCTCAACGCGTTCCTCGGACGGGATGCCGGACTTCCCATCGGAGGACTCGAATTGCCCGCCGTCGGTGGCGAGCTCCGTCCAGTCGATTCGCTTCTGGCAGTCGCCTCGGAGCAACGGCCCGCCCTCCAGGCCGCACACGACCGGGCGCGCGCCGCGGCGGCGGGCTACCAACAGGCTCGCCGGGAGCTTTACCCCAACGTCATGGTAGCGCTCGAATTTGGCGGGCGCCCACAGTACGACAACATGGGGACCGTCATGCTGGGATTCAATCTCCCGCTTTGGGCCGGTTCCAAGCAACTCCCGATGCGACGGGAGATGCAGGCCATGCAGGCAATGGAGACAGCCATGGCACAAGATGTTTACAACGAGACCTCGGCGGAATTGACCGAGGCACTGGCGGACGCCGAACGCGCCCGCGCCCTGGCGGCCCTCTATTCCACCGCGATCGTGCCACAGGCCAAGGCCTCGGTCGAATCGGCGCTGTCGGCATACCGAGTCGGCCGGGTGGACTACCAGACCCTGGTGGAGAACGAAATGACCGTGAATCGCTATGAAATCGCCCAGGTGCAACTCGCCGCCCAGTATCATCAAGCCGTCGCACGCATCGATGCGCTGCTGGGATCGACCGGGGGTGGCAAGTGACCCCCCGGATCGGGGGCGCGCTACTGGCCATGGTGCTTCTCCTCGGCGCGTGCGACAAGCAGGACGCCGTGCCTGCGATGGGGGACATGACGCCGGAAGAGCATGCCAGGATGCAGGCGGGTGGAACTCAGGGTGTGATGGATTCCACCGGCACGGCCGTGCGCGAAGCAGTGTACCTGACCGCGGAGCAGGAACGGGCGTTGGGTGTCGTATACACGGAGGTCGGGCGGGAGACCCTGAACAAGACCGTGCGGACCGTGGGCGTGATTCAGGCTCCGGAACCCAACGTCGCAGACGTGACCCCCAAGATCGAGGGCTTCGTCGAGAATCTCTTCGTCAACACGACAGGAGAGACCGTGCGCCGCGGGCAGCCTCTCCTCGCCCTCTATAGCCCCCTGCTGGTGGCGGCGCAGGAGGAACTGCTGACGGCCAAGCGACTGGTGGCAGGACTCGACTCGTCTGCCGGAGAAGCTTGGCAGGGTGCGCAGGCGACGATGGTCGCGGCGCGCCGTCGACTCTCGTATTGGGACATTTCCGACACCCAGATCGCCACGCTGGAGCGAACCGGGACCGTGACGAAGACCCTTACCCTCGTCTCTCCGGTGAATGGCATTGTCCTTGAGAAGGATGTGCTCGAGGGCCAGCGGGTCATGCCGGGGCAGCGCCTCTATCAAATTGCGGACCTGTCGGAGGTCTGGGTGGAGGGGGAAGTGTTCGAGCAGGACATTCCACTGGTCAAGACCGGGATGCAGGTCCATATCGAGATCGCGGCCCGCCCAGGCGAACACCTGATGGGGCGCGTGAGCTTCATCTATCCGACGGTCGACGCCACCAGCCGGACCAATCGGGTGAGATTGACCGTGCCGAATCCTGGGCTGCTGCTGAAGCCCGGGATGTTTGCCACGATCTTCTTCGACGCCACGCTCGGCCGCAATGTCATCGCGGTTCCACGGGCGGCAGT
>DAOLIZ010000217.1:0-2918 GCA_035328285.1 Gemmatimonadales bacterium | reverse complement strand
GTCGCCGTGCCGTCCAGGTGGTCGTTGTCGGACCACACCTCGAACTTCACCACCTGTCCGTCCTTGCGCGCAAACTCGAACGCCCATTCATCCATCACGTCGACCAGCTCCCCGTCGTAGACCGAGCCGACCAGGAACCAGTCGTCGGTGATCCGGACCAGCTGGAAGGTGGCCACGTCGGGAAAGGGCGCGGGCGCCCAGCGGCCCATCAGCATGCCGTTTTCGTGCGTCAGGGTGACGCGGGACGGCGGCACGGAATCGGGCGCCTCCGCCCACCGGAAGAGATAGGTGCCCAGCAGCGGCCGCGCGGCGGCCTCGGCGACAGTCAGTGGGTGCTTCGGCTCCACCTCGAGGTGGAACGCCACCTGGACGGTTCCCCACCGGAGGAAGAGGGTGCCTTCGTCGCCGCGCACGTTTTCGAAGGTGAAGGTCAGCGTCTCGGTGAACGGGCCGGTGCCGGGACGGACCTTGAACCGAAGCTGGTCGGCGGTCGAGTCCGGTTCCGGCCAGTGGTAGAGATGGGAGCGAGGGTCGATCACCATCGTCCACTCGTCCGGCTGCACCACGAGCCAGAGCGAGTACTTGCCCGGCGCCACCGGGTGACCATCGATCTTGACGGGCCGGTTGGTCTCGAGCGTGGTGGCGAAGTTGGCCCCTGGGGTCCAGATCTCGCCCCAGTGCACGAACGCGCCGAAGATGGTCGAGTCCCGTCCCCGGACCTGGGGGCGGGAGTAGTCGATGGTGATCGTGGTGCCGTCGATCGTCTGGGACACCGCCCCCCGCTCACTGGCCCGCATCTGCGCGGTCAGGGTGGACGGCAGGACCAACAACAGGGTCAGGCAGGCGCCGCGGAGGCGCGCTGTCGGTACGGGCATGAGGACTCCCATCGCTAATGTGGGTCTGAACCGTAGCCAAGCTACTGCATTCCCCCCGCTCGGGCCAGCAATCCATTCGACTCGCGGGAATGGCCGGGCGGATACATCTTAGGGGGTAACCTGGACCCCACCCGCCGCCTTCGGGCCCGGGGAACCCACAGGGAGGACGTACTTGGCGCCTCAGCCCCTCAGGCAGCGCCGCCTGATTCTGGACCTCGTTGTCATCGGAGTTGCGGGGGCCCTGGCCGCCCAGCTCTTTGCCCTCCTGCTGCGCGGCGCCAACTGGCTCTTCCTGACCACGCTGGCGCAATACGTACCGCTCGGTTTGCCCAACGAGGGGGGATCACCACAGGAAATCATCGGGCGGTGGGGACTGTGGATGATCCCGGTGGCCACGACGCTGGGCGGGTTGATCGTGGGTGTCATCGTCACCCGGCTGGCACCCGAGGCCGAGGGCCACGGCACCGATACCGCGGTGCGGGCGTTTCACCGTTCCGATGGCGTCATCCGGCCGCAGGTTCCCCCCGTCAAGCTCCTCGCCTCCGCCATCACGATCGGCTCCGGCGGTTCCGCCGGCCGTGAGGGACCCATTGCCCTGGTGACCGCCGGGCTGGGCTCGTGGTATGCCTCCCTGACCAATCGCAGCGGCGAAGATCGACGCATGCTCATGCTGGCCGGGATGGCCGCGGGACTCGCCGCCGTGTTTCGCTCACCCATCGGCACGGCGCTCTTCGCCATCGAAGTGCTCTACGCGGGGATGGCGTTCGAGTCTGGTGCGCTCTTCGCCACCATGATGACCTCCATCGTGGCCTACGCCGTCAACGGGCTGTTCTCCGGCTACGAGCCGCTGTTCCGGGTGCCGGAACACATCGAACTCGTGAACCCGCTCGAGAACGCCTGGTTCGTGGTGTTGGGGATTGCGGCGGGTGTGCTGGGTGCGGTTCTGCCCGCGCTCTTCTACCGGGTGCGCGACGCCTTCCGCAAACTGAAGATCCGGCCCGAATTCAAACCGGCGCTGGGTGGACTCTTGACGGGCCTGATCGCGCTGGCGGCACCCCAGATCATCGGTGGTGGTTACGGCTGGGTGCAGGCCGCCATTGACGGACAGTTGACCGGCTGGATTCTCCTCGGCCTGATCGCGGCCAAGATGCTGTCGCTCAGCTTCACGGTGGCCTCCGGTGGCTCGGGTGGTGTGTTCGCACCGTCGCTCTACATCGGTGCCATGCTGGGAGGAGGGCTGGCGAGCGTCGCGCACCTCCCGGTGGCGCCCTTTGTGATCGTCGGCATGGCCGCCGTCTTTGCCGGCTCAGCCCGGGTGCCAATCGCCACCCTGATCATGGTCACGGAAATGACCGGCGGTTACACCCTCCTGGTCCCCGCCGCGCTGGCCGTCATGATGGCGTTCGTGGTGCAGCGCCGGCTGGTGGCCGGGTGGCGCTACGGGCGGCTCTACGAGGCGCAGGTGGTCGGTCCCGCCGACTCCCCTGCGCACCACTCGGCGCACCTCAAGATCGCCCTCGACCTCCTCCAGCAGCGCAAGGTGATCGATCCGGGTCGCGTGGGCGGACTCGACCTCCTCGGCCTGCTGCGCTCCGGGATCCCGGTGGAACTGCCCGGGGAGCAGCGGCTGATGATCAAGGTGCTGAAGCCCACCAGTCCGTGCGTCGGCCAGCCGGCCCAGGCCAACGACCTCACGGCGGGCGGGGATGCCACCCTGTTTGCCATCATTCGGGGGGAACACATGCTCGGGCCGAGGGATGACATCCGGCTCGAGGCCGGCGACCGCCTCCTGTTGCTCACCTCCGCCGCCGCCCTGGAACGGCTCGCACCCCACCTCGACGCGTGGTAGGCGCCGGGCGTCACGATGGGCGGATGCCCCCGGGGGTAGCCTTCCTGCACCACATGGCCATCACCTTCGCGGTGGTCGTCCTATATATGGGGGCGGTGATCGGGGCGGTGGCGGTGCTGTATCTCGATTTCTGGTAGCGGACGCTCTCGCGAGATCGGCCCCGCGGGTACATCTTTGAGGGTGCAAACGACTCC
>DAOLIZ010000216.1:1167-2932 GCA_035328285.1 Gemmatimonadales bacterium | reverse complement strand
TCCTGGAAGCCGGCCTGCATCCGGATGTGCCACTCCGGCTTGATGTGGTTGGCGGTGACGAACACCCGCTGCCACTTCTCCGGCACTTCCTCGAAGTTGATGTGCCCCGCCTCGGCGATCCGGGTCATCAGCGCCTCGGAATACCACCCTTCCTTCCTGGCGATGGCCACGAACTCCTCGTTGACGTCGGGCATCAGCACGCCGGCCTGGTTCCGCATGAACGCCACGGCAAAGAGCGGCTCGATGCCGGAGCTGCAGCCGGCGATGATGCTGATGGTGCCGGTCGGCGCCACGGTGGTCACGTTGCAGTTGCGGAGCTTCCGCATCGGCCGGATCCGGTTGCCCTGGGCGTCGCGGGCGCAGGTCTTGTCCGGCCCCCAGATGCTCTTGTCCCACTCCGGGAACGGCCCGCGGATGGTGGCCAGCCGCTCCGACTCCACCTTGGCCTCGTTGTCCACGAAGGCCTGGACCCGGGCGCCGAGGGCCACCGCCTCCTCGGAGTCATACGGGATGCCGAGCTTGATCAATACATCGGCCCAGCCCATGACGCCGAGCCCGATGCGGCGGATCCGCTGCGCCAGGTCGGTGATTTCGGGCAGGGGATAGTTGTTGGCGTCGATCACGTTCTCCAGGAAGTGCGTGGAGAGGTGGACCGTGCGCCGGAGCTTGTCCCAGTCGAGGCTGCCGTTCTCGACGAACATGCCGAGGTTGATCGAGCCGAGGTTGCAGACGTCGTACGGGAGCAGGGGCTGCTCGCCGCAGGGGTTGGTGGCCTCGTAGGCGCCGAGGTGCGGCACCGGGTTGTAGTGGTTGGCCTTGTCGATGAAGAACACCCCCGGCTCGCCGGTGGCCCAGGCGCCGTGGATGATCTTCTGCCAGACCTCCCGGGCCCGGAGCTGGCCCACCACGGCCTTGCTGCGGGGGTGGATCAGGTCGTACTCGCCGTCCTCCTCGACCGCCTTCATGAAGGCGTCGGTGATGGCCACCGAGATGTTGAAATTGGTGATCTTGGTCGTGTCGCTCTTGCACTCGATGAAATCGAGGATGTCGGGGTGGTCGACCCGGAGGATCCCCATGTTGGCGCCGCGGCGGGTGCCACCCTGCTTGACCACCTCGGTGGAGGCGTCATAGAGGGACATGAAGGAGACGGGACCGGAGGCCACGCCCATGGTGGAGCGGACCACGTCGTTCTTGGGCCGGAGCCGGCTGAAGTCGAACCCGGTGCCGCCACCCGACTGGTGCACCAGCGCCATGGCCCGGAGGGTGTCGTAGATCCCGTCCTTGCCGTTGGAGAGGACGTCCGCCACCGGCAACACGAAACAGGCCGAAAGCTGGCCCAGGGGCCGCCCGGCGTTCATGAGGGTGGGACTGTTCGGCATGAACTCGCGGTGCGCCATGGAGCCGTAGAAGGCCGTGGCCAGCTCCTCGATGGCGCCGCTGGAGGCGCCGTACTTCTTGTCGGCACCGGCAATGGTCCTCGCCACACGCCAGAAGAGGTCCTCGCTCGACTCCACCGGCTTGCCGGCGTCGTCCTTGACCAGGTAACGCTTCTCGAGGACCGTAATGGCGTTCGGGGACAGATCGAGCGCCCCCCGCGACGAGGACTGAGTCATGCCTACCTCTTCCCTTGGATATGAAGGGAGTGTGTTGTGAGATCGGAATGTCGCTAGTTGGTCACCGGACAGTACCGAAGAGTGGACAGCAAGTTAGGCAAAACGGTGGTGCGATGCAATGCGCGAAATTATGCCGCAGTGGTGGGAAAAAT
>DAOLIZ010000216.1:0-1067 GCA_035328285.1 Gemmatimonadales bacterium | reverse complement strand
TCCCTCGCCTGCGCCACGTAGTGCTCCCAGGTGCTGGTGATCCGCTCCCGCAATTCCGGTGTAACTGGTCGGACTATTCGGCCCGGGACGCCCATCACCAGGCTGTGGGGCGGCACATGCATCCCCTCCGGCACCACCGCCCCCGCCGCCACCACGCTCCCCGTCCCAATGTGCACCCCGTTGAGGAGCACGCTCCCCATGCCGATCAGGCACTCGTCCTCCACCGTGCAGCCGTGGAGGATGGCCCGGTGCCCCACCCCGCACCGTTCCCCGATGACGCACGGGAACCCGGCGTCCACGTGGACGATGGTACCGTCCTGGATGTTGGTCCGGGCCCCGATCGTGATCGGCGCCATGTCGCCCCGCATGACGGTGGTGTACCAGACGCTCGACTCCGGCCCCAGGGTCACGTCGCCCAGGACCACGGCGGTCGGCGCCACCCAGGCCGTCTCGTGAATGTTCGGCACTATACCCCTCGGCTCATTGATGGATTGCCTCAAGTCGGACCTGCGTCCACGCCGCCACCGCCACCCCATTCTTGGTGGCCGGCCGCCAGCGCATCGCCGCGGCATAATCGGTGGCCATCCCGTTGAACGCCTCACTGTCGGAGGGGCGCAGCACCCCCACCTCGGCCGTCGTCCCGTCGGCGTTCACCTTGACCAGCAGGATGACCGGGCCCGGCAGGGGGGTCAGCGACGCTGGCACCGGCACCCTCGGCGGCAAGACCGGCAGCGGCCGCACATCCCAGCAGAGCTGGTCCTTATTGTAACCTGGGCCCGGCCGGTCGCAGGTGGGGACGGAGGTGTCCACCGGACCGAGGGTCTGGGTCCCCCCCCGCTCCGTCCGGAGTGGCTCCCCGACCGGCGTCAGCAGCGGCGTGAAGGTCAGCTCCAGCGAGGACCGGATGTTCACGGTGTCCACGTAGAAGACGTGCTGCGGCGCCGAGATGGCGACGATGTGCGGCCCCGGATTGAGCCGGATCGGCGTGGAATCGGGCGCAACATCGTCCACCAGCACGGTCGTGCCCCTGGGCAGCCCCACGATCCGCAGGAAGCCAGGAGGACCGG
>DAOLIZ010000215.1:0-2953 GCA_035328285.1 Gemmatimonadales bacterium | reverse complement strand
ACCTTCATGATGTGGCTGCTCGCCGAGCTCTACCACAACCTCCCCGAGGCCGGCGACCTCCCGAAGCCGAAGCTGGTCTTCTTCTTCGACGAGGCGCACCTCCTCTTCAGCGACGCGCCGAAGGCCTTCCTGGAGCAGGTGGAGCAGGTGGTGCGCCTGGTCCGCTCGAAGGGGGTCGGCGTCTATTTCGTGACGCAGACTCCCAAGGACGTGCCCTCCGACGTGCTGGCGCAGCTGGGGCACCGGGTCCAGCACGCGCTCCGCGCGCACACCCCGGACGACGACAAGGCGCTCCGCGCCACGGTGCGCACCTTCCCGAAGACCACCTTCTATGACCTCGAGGAGACGCTGACCACCCTCGGCATCGGCGAGGCGGTGGTGACCGCGCTCAACCCGCGCGGCGTGCCCACCCCGGTGGTGGCCACCCGGCTGATCCCGCCGACCTCGCGCATGGCTCCGCTGACGCCGGAGGAGCTGCAGGCCGACATCCGGAGCTCCGACCTGCTGGCCGAGTACGGGCAGTCGATCGACCGCGACAGTGCGCGGGAGATGCTGGCGCGACGGATCCAGAAGACCGCCGAGATGCCGGCGGCCCCCGCTTCCCCCACCGCGCCGGCGGTGCCGGGCAAGCCGAGCCAGATGTCGAAGACGTCGAAGGTGCTGGGGGGCGCGCTGCTGGGGAGCCTGGCGGCGACGGTGGGGCGGACGGTCGGGCGGGAGATGGTGCGCGGTCTGTTCGGCCTGCTGGGGGCCAAGCCGCCGAAGACGCGCAGGCGGACCACGCGCTGGTAACCTCACCAAAAAGGAAACGAGGGAGGGTCGGAAAAACCACGGAGGGTCGGATAACGGCTTGAGTGGTCGCGTCGGCACCCACCAATCAAGATTTCCGACCCTCTGATTCCTCTCCGACCCTCCCTCGTCTGCTGTTTCCGCCCCGCTGCCCCGCTGCCCTACTGCCCCGCCTTCAGCAGGCCGTAGTTCTTCTTCCCCTTCTGCAGCATCACGTACCCGCCGGCGAGCAGATCCCCCGAGGTGAGAGTCCGCTCCACGTCGTCGGTCTTCTCGCCGTTGACGGCGTAGCCCTTCCCCTGGATGCCGCGCCGCGCGTCGCTCTTGGAGGAGGCCAGGCCGGCGGTCACCAGCGCGTCCACGAGCGGGAGGCCGGTGTCGAGCATCCCGGCAGGGAGCGCGGTGGTCGGCATCTCGCCGCTCAGCACCTCGAACACGCCGGCGTCGGCGGTGCGGAGGTCGGTGCCGCCGAAGAGGATGGCGCTCGCGGCGATGACCCGCGCCGTGGTCTCGGCGCCGTGCACCCGGGTGGTGATGTCCTGCGCGAGGAGCCGCTGGGCGGCGCGGCGGCTCGGATCCACGGCCTGTTCGGTCATGGCCGCGGCGATCTCGTCACCGGTGAGGAAGGTGAAGAAGTTGAGCAGCCGCTCCACGTCGCGGTCGTCGGTGTTGAGCCAGAACTGGTAGAACTTGTAGGGGCTGGTGCGCGCCGGGTCGAGCCAGACGTTGCCGTCCTCGCTCTTCCCGAACTTGGCGCCGCCCGCCGTGGTCAGGAGCGGCATCACGAGGCCGTGGGCGCTCCCCTGTTCCCGGCGCCCGATCAGCTCGATCCCCGCCGTGATGTTGCCCCACTGGTCGCTGCCCCCCATCTGGAGCTCGCACCCGGCCTCGCGGAAGAGGTGCCAGAAGTCGTAGGCCTGCACCAGCATGTAGGTGAACTCCGTGAAGCTGATGCCGGTCTCCATCCGGCTCTGGACCGACTCCTTCTGCAGCATGTAGTTGACCGTGAAGTGCTTGCCGGTGTCGCGCAGGAACTCCATCAGGCCCAGGTTCCGGAGCCAGTCGGCGTTGTTCATGACGCGGGCGGCGGCCGGCCCCTCGAAGTCGAGGAAGTGGGCCAGCTGGGTCTTGAGCGCGGCGGCGTTCCGGTCGAGGACCTCGACCGAGAGAATGGGCCGCTCGTCCCGCTTCCCGCTCGGATCGCCGACCATGCCGGTGCCCCCGCCGACCAGCGCGATCGGCCGCCCCCCGGACCGCTGGAGCCAGGCCAGCCCCATGACCGGGAGGAGGCTCCCCACGTGCAGGGAGTCGGCGGTCGGGTCGAACCCGATGTAGGCGGTGACCGGTCCCTCGCGGAGGCGGGCCTGCAGCCCCGGCGTCGCGTCATGGACGAGGCCCCGGGCGGTCATGGTGTCGAGGAGGGTGGGCATGGTGGAGAAACCTAGGGGGACGATTACTTTCCCTCAATGCTCCGTTCCCTGCTGGCCACCCTCCGCGAGACCCTCCTCCGCTGGTGGCGCACCCCCAAAATCCGCCGGGGCGTCCTCCTCACCATCCTCGGGGTCATGGTGTTCGGGGCCGCGCTCGGCGCCGGCATCTGGCTGCGCGCCTGCTCCGGGAACCGCTGCCCCTCCATCGAGGGGCTCGACAGCTACGACCCCGACCAGGCCTCCAAGGTCTACGCCGCCGACGGCCGCCTCATCACCGACCTCGGCAAGGAGCGGCGCACCGTCGTCAGCCTGCAGGAGATGTCGCCGGCGCTCGTCGCCGCCTTCATCGCCACCGAGGACAAGCGCTTCTACCAGCACCACGGCGTCGACTGGATCCGCTTCTTCGGCGCGGTCAAGGCGAACATCCTGGCGGGGGGCGTGACCGAGGGCTTCTCGACCATCACGATGCAGCTGGCCGGCAACCTCTTCCCGGAAGACCTGAACCGCCGGGTGCGCTCGTACGACCGGAAGATCCGGGAATCGAAGGTGGCGCGGCAGATCGAGGCGCGGTACAGCAAGGACAAGATCCTCGAGCTCTATCTCAACCAGATCGACCTCGGCAACCGCGCGTTCGGCGTCGAGGCGGCGTCGCAGCGCTACTTCGGCAAGTCGTCCCGCGACCTCAACGTGGCGGAGGCGGCCACCCTCGCCGCCATGCCCAAGGCGCCGAGCCG
>DAOLIZ010000214.1:0-2966 GCA_035328285.1 Gemmatimonadales bacterium | reverse complement strand
TGCACGACGGCCGCCCCATGGTCGCCGACTTCGGCATCGCGCTGGCGCTGAGTGCGGCGGCGGGCGGCCGGATGACCGAGACCGGCATGTCGCTTGGTACCCCGCACTACATGAGCCCGGAGCAGGCCACCGCCGAAAAGCTGATCACCGCGCGCTCCGACATCTACTCGCTGGGCAGCGTGCTCTACGAGATGCTGACCGGGAACCCGCCGCACGTCGGCGCCTCGGCCCAGCAGATCATCATGAAGATCGTGACCGAGGAGGCCGCCCCGGTCACCAAGCTCCGGAAGGCCGTCCCCCCGAACGTGGCGGACGCCGTCGCCAAGGCGCTGGAGAAGCTGCCCGCTGACCGGTTCGCCACCGCAAAGGAATTTGCCGAGGCCCTTGGCAATTCGGCATTCACCTCGCACGCCGGTCTGCCCGGTGGAGCGCCGGCGGTCGGTACCGTGGCCTCCCGGCGCACCCTCTCCGGCATGGGCCTGGTGGCCGCCGCGCTGTTGGTCGCTGCACTCTGGGGATGGCTCCGACCGGTACCCTCCCCAGAGGTGAGCCGACAACGGATCGTTCTCTGGCAGCATGCCTTCGAGGGATACCTCGCTCCGGGGCGAGAACGGATCGCCGGCCAGTCGGCCATTGCCCCAGACGGTTCGAGCATTGTGTTCTCCGACTCGCTCGACGGCGGGTTCCGCCTCATGCGGAAGCTTCGTCAGGAACGAGATCCCGTGCCCCTGGCCGGCACGGAGGGGGCCCTCTCTCCCTTCTTCTCTCCCGACGGTGCCTGGGTCGGGTACCTGACCGTGGACGGCAGGCTTCGGAAGGTCGCCGTGACGGGTGGCGGATCGATCACACTCGCCGAGGACGCCAATCGCATCCAGTTGGCGGGTGCGTGGCTGGACGACGGCACCATTGTCTATACCGGGGAAAGTTCGGATCTCGTCAAGATTTCCTCCGATGGTGGCGCCAGTACTCCGGTGCTTTCGGACAGCGCTCTCCGCAGGCGCCTGACGCTGACACTCTCCCCGCTGCCGGGAAGCCGCGGAGTTCTATTCACAAGTTGCCCAGGCAATTGCGCGGTTGAGTCCTCGGTGTACGTGGTCGACTTCGGGGCCGACAGCGCCCGCCTGCTGGTGGCGAATGCGGCGGGCGCCTGGTACTCCCCTACTGGACACCTGCTTTACACCGATCGCACTGGCGGACTCTTTGCGGCGGGGTTTGATCCGAATCGGCTTGCGCTCACCTCAAGCGCCGTTCCTATCCTCGAGAATGTCGCCCCGAACAGCGTGGCACTCTCGGCGTCAGGCACCGTCCTCTACTCAGTGACCGTGGGCGGGCAGCGGCCATCAGAACTCGTGTGGGTGTCGCGAGACGGCCATGCTGTTCCGGTCGATACGAACTGGCATGGTGATTTCAATTACCCCGCCATCGCCCCGGATGGACAATCGTTCGCGGTGAGCCTGCGCGATGTGACCACGCAACTCTGGATCCGCAGGTCGGATGGCACCAGGCAGAAACTGACGCAGGAAGGCACCGTCAATTGGCGGCCCACATGGTCGGCCGACGGCCGGTCCGTGGCGTACATCTCTGATCGACGGGGAGGCGGGAGCCAGGACGCCTACGATGTGTACCGACAACGCGTGGACGGCGGCGCCCCGGCTGCACTCCAGTTGCGACACACCTATGGGCTCTGGGAAGCGGAGTACTCCCGGGATGGCCAATGGCTCATCGTCCGTTCGGACGAACCGGAGGGCAGCTCCAACATCTACGCTCGGCGGCTCACAGGAGATACGGCGCTCGTCCCGCTCGTCGCCGACAAGAGCGTCAGCATGCAAGCCGCACTTTCGCCGGACGGACAGTGGCTGGCCTATGTGTCGGATCCGACCGGAGTGCGCGAACTCTATGTGGCTCCCTTTCCGAGCATGAGTTCGTCCCGGCTCATCTCGACCGGCGGCGGCACCGAGCCGCGATGGGCGCACAGCGGTCGGGAGCTGTTCTACCGAAGCGGGGGAAAGCTCATGGCGGTCGCGGTAGGATCAGGGGCGGTCCTTGCTCCCGGTATCCCGCAGACCCTCTTCCCGCTGACAAGATATCGTGCGGCGAGAAATCGGCAGGAGTACGATGTCTCGCCGGACGATCGCCGCTTCCTGATGATCAAGGAGTCGGGCGACGCCGAGGAGGAGCTGGTATATGTCGAGAACTGGTTCACGGAACTCAGGGAAAGGGTGAAGCGGTGAGCCGCATGACGATCCGTCTGATGACCACGACCCGGTGGCTGGCCCTGGCCGTCCTCTGTGCCTCCTGCAGCCTCGAGTCGGCGCCCCCCGCAGGGTCGGACGACCTGTCCCGGCAATTCGATCGCCAGGAGGTCCGCATCCCGATGCGCGACGGCGTGGAGCTCTTCACCGTCATCCTCACCCCCAAGCGCGCGGACGGTCCCCTCCCCTTCATCCTGAGCCGCACCCCCTACGGCACCGCCGGGTGGGGCGGGACCTACAAGATCGGCTACGGCTACCAGGAGTTGATGAAGGACGGCTACATCTTCGTCTTCCAGGACATCCGGGGCCGGTTCCAGTCCGGCGGCACCTTCGTGATGAGCCGCCCTGCCTGCCTCGAGCGTGGCGACGGGTGCATCGATGAGGCCACCGACACCTGGGACACCGTGGAGTGGCTGCTCCACAACGTGCCGAACAACAACGGTCGGGTCGGGCAGCTTGGCATCTCGTATCCCGGATGGACCACCAACGCCACCGCGTTCGAGCCGCATCCTGCCATCAAGGCACTGAGTCCGCAGGCCACGATGGGCGATGCCTGGATGGGCGACGATTTCTTCCACCAGGGCGCCTTTCGGTTGAGCTACGGCCTGGAGTACGCCTGGGACATGGAGGCCAGCTCCGATCAGAGCATCCCCCCAACCCCCGGGCGGTACGATACCTACGACTGGTATCTCTCCTTCCCGACGCTCCGGGACC
>DAOLIZ010000213.1:0-2990 GCA_035328285.1 Gemmatimonadales bacterium | reverse complement strand
GTGGCGGAAACGATTCTCGGGGAGTCGCTTCGGGTCGGCGTCGTCAACCGGGAACGGGAGGCCACCCCCGAGACCCCCACCTGGAACGTCGTCATCGTCACCACCGGCATTGCCCGGCGCTGGTTCCAGGACGACCTGATCACCCGGCACGACACGGTCGTGGTGGATGAGATTCACCAGACCTCGGCGGAGCTGGAGCTCTGCCTGGCCCTCGGCAAGCGGGCCGGGGTCCGGTTCATCTGGCTCAGCGCCACCGTGGATCCCTCCTTCTATGCGGCGTACCTGAACAGCGCCAACGTGCTGGAGACCGCGGCGTTCGATCCCGCCCTCCGCGCCCGGGTGCGCGTCGAAGCCAAGTCGGCCGAGGAGTTTTTCGACGAACGGTTCATGCGGCACCTGATCCAGCAGAAGCGCGGGGTGGCGGTGTTCGTGCCGACCCGGCGCGAGGTGGAGCAGCTCGCGGCCGACCTCGGCGCCCGGTACCCGAAGCTCAACGCGGCGTTCTACCACGGCGGCGAACCGATCCGGGTCATCCGCCAGTTTCTCGAGGGGGATCCCCCCAAGCCGTTCCTCCTGGCCATGACCGCCGCCGGCCAGTCGGCCATCAATGTGCGCGGGCTCGACACGGTGGTCATCTATGACGCCCGATACGGCAACGTGGTGGAGCGGGGCCGAAACGTCCTCCATCGGCTCTATCTCGGCGCCAACGAGATTCTCCAGATGGCGGGCCGGGTCCACGGGCGGGTGGCCAAGGGCGAGGTGTACATCCTCTCCGACCGGCGGATGAACTTCGAGGAGCTGGTGCCGGGGCCGCCCGAGTTCCAGCTGGCGGGCGACGCCGAGCGGGTGGCCATCACCTGCGCCTCCATCGGGGTGGACGCCGCCGACCTCGAGCTCCCCGTCCCGCTGGACAAGACGGCGTATCGCCGCGCCATGGCCACCCTCGTAGACCGTGGCCTGATCAGGGACGGCCGGCTCACGCCGTACGGGCGCGAGGTCGAGGCGATGCCGGTCGAACGGCCCTGGGGCGAGCTCCTGGTGCGGGCCGATCCGGAACTGGTGCCGCTGGTGGCCACCGCGGCCAACATCGACTCGCTGCACCGGATGACGCGGGACGAGCGCGACCTGCACGGCCTGATCGCCAACGGAAGCGATCACCTGACCGCCGCCAATGTCTACGCCGAGGCGGTCAACCAGCACGGCTACCTCGGCGAGGTGTACGGCCTGCCGAGGCACCTCTTCGAGGAGGGGCTGACGGAGTGGGCCGAGAAGCGTGGCGTGCTGGTCAAGTCGGTGGAGGACACCGCCCTCGGCGTGGCGGCGGTCTACCGCGCGCTGGAACTCCCGCTGCCCAAGACGATGCCCTACGCATCGAAGGAGCTGCGGACCCGGTTCACGGAACTGGTCGCCCGGGTGATGCCGTTCGACCTTGTCATCGACGAGCACACGGTGGATGGCACCGAGGCCAGGATCTCGAAGACGTCGATGGCGGGGAGCTGGGGAGCGGTGGCGGGGAATCTCCGCTTCTTCGGCGACCGGAACGGCATTGCCCGCGCCGGGATCGAGGGGACGACGATTCCGTACGACCTGATCCGGAAGAACGCCCGGAAGGGCGAGCCGGTGGTGAGCGTGGCGGGTGCGCGGAAGCACCGGCACCTGGCGGTGTCGCGTCGCCTGACCTACTTCGGTTTCGAGCTCGAGACGGTGATGGAGGAACTCCGTGGCGAGGTGCCGACGGGCCTGCAGGAGCAGGCGCGCGATGCCCTGACGGATGCATTGATCGCGGGCGAGACTCCGCATCCCGATCAGGGCAGGGTCCGGCGCGCGCTGGGCGAGCTCGGTGAGCTCTGGCGGCGCTCCGGCGGCACGCTGGCGCAGGCATCCGCGGCGGCGCTGCGTCCACGCATCCGGAGCGCGCTGGCCGAGGTGACCAGCTGGCAGGAGTTCCTCTGCACCCGCGTGGCGCTGGACGCTGATGCCCTCGTGGACGGGGCCACCCGGGCCCGCCTGCTGGAGCTTCCCTCCATGGTGCACCTGCTGGGCGACGCGGTGCCGCTGGACTACGAGGTGGAGGACGGCGAGGGGGTGGTGGTGCTGCGGCTCCGGGAAGGGCAGCTGCGCCGGCTCAAGGAGGAGGAGCTCCCGACGGTGGACCGGCCGCTCCGGTTTGCCGTGGTGCGGGGGCAGAAGCCGGCGCTCCGGGGGCGCACGCTTGATGCGCTGCGGGATGCCATCCAGAACGAGCCGAGGGAGCGCCGGAGCAGGCACACGGAGTTCCGTGGCCCGAAGCGCGGGGGGCGTGGGGGCGGGCGCGGTGGCGACAGGGGCGGCGGCCGTGGCGGGAGACCGGGGCGCGGGGGAAAGCGGGGCCGCTAGTCAGGGCAGGAGTGCGAGCCAGAGGCGGTGGTAGGCCTCGTGGACCGCCTCCTCCGGGGTCCCGCGGTGGAGCGCGAGCTGGAATCCGTCCAGCGCGGACTCGGCGAGGAGCGTCTCGTCGGGCTTGAGCATCGGAATGCCGAGGGCCCGGCCGATGGCCGCCGCAAACGCGGGGAGGTGACTGCGAGCCTCGGGCGGCAGCGAGATGCCTGGCTCGGCGATGAGGGCCGCCCAGGCGGCCCACTCCCCGGATCGCACCTCGAGGGTGAGGGCGTCCCAGAGGCGGTCCAGCGCCTCCGCCCCCGAGCCGTCGAGCGCGGCGAGACGGCGAGCGGTTCTGTCTTGGTGAAGATTCGCGGCGACGGTAGCGAGCAACCGCCTCTTGCTGCCGTGATGGTAGGGGACCAGCCCCTTGGCGCACCCGGCCTCGGCCGCAACGCGGTCCACGCTCCATTTCTGGAGCCCGTCCCGCAGCAGGACGACGGCGGCGGCCTTGGCGATGGCATCTTTCAAGTTGTTGCCTCTGGTATGCTTATAAACTGACTGAACGTTCAGTCATAATATCGGATCGAGGGCCACGCTTTGCAAGTCGGCGTCCACCTGCTGCTCTTCCT
>DAOLIZ010000212.1:0-3008 GCA_035328285.1 Gemmatimonadales bacterium | reverse complement strand
GGCGAACCGGCGTGCCCCCGGACGCCGGCACCCGGTACCACGCCTGCGTCCAGTCTGATTCCTGAACGCCGAGCACGACTGTGTCGTCGCGCAGCCAGGCCAGATCGGCAAGGTCCTCGGGCCCGAACCGCGCCAGCAACGTGGCGCTGCCGTCCACTAGGGAGACGCGATGGAAGACCAGGAGGTCGCCGGTCTGATCGAAGCCGGTTGACACGAAGGCCCGCCCGTCGGGCGAGGGATCAATGCGGATGATGTTGCCGACCTCCACGGGGAGCTGGAAGGTGCTGTCCGGCAGGCCCGGGAGTCCGATGCGGCGAAAGCTCGAAAGCGTCGGGGTGATGACCAGCCCTCCTCCCCGCGTGGCCTCGAACGAGAAGAAGTCGTTGCTCCCCAGCGCCCCCGCCGGCTCGGAACGTCCGGACCCCAGGTCCACGCGGGACAGGGTCACGCTGTCGGCGCCGCGCCGGGTCGCGAGCAGGATCGCCTTGCTGTCCCGGGTCGGATCGAAGTCCCGTATCAGCACCGGCGGGCCGAGTGGCGATTCGGGGCCGCTGTCGAACGGCATGACGGAGAATTGCCTCCGTCCCTCGCCTCCCGGGGCGCCCCGGTTGAGAATGACATGACGCCCGTCGGGGGTGATGGTGCCGCCAATGAGGGCGGTCGAGAGGGCCAGGCGCCGCCGCTCGAACCGCATATCGCTGGTCTGGGTTCGCCGCAGCGCCCAAACGGAGAACTCCGCGGGCCCCGACGCGTAGGCGAGCATTCCCGATCGATTCAGGGAGCCCACGGCGTCTCCGGCGATCACCAGCTGGCGGGCCACCGTATCGGGCTGCGGGGCGATCCGGCCCCGGCTGCTCACCCGGTACCGGAGCAGGTCCTCTTCCTCCGTCCCGACACGCGGAAGTTGCAGCAGGATGGCGCGGCCGTCCGGGGCCCAGGCAAGCGGAACGGCCCGCGCCGGTACCTCGATGGAATCGAGAGGCGTCCCGTCACGAGTCGTCACGAAGGCCATGGTCGAGCGCCCGCGACGCGGCTCGATCAGCAGGCGGGTGCCGTCTGGTGACATGCTGGCGGTGAGGTCTGTTTGGGCATCACTGCGAACCGCGAGACTGTCGCGGACCACACCGTCGGCGATCGTCACCCAGCGCACCCACCCGATCGAATCGCCCACGTCGGGGGGGCGCGAGACCAGGGCGGTGTCGCTGGCGTAGGTGGGGCCCCCGAAGCAGCACCCGAGATGGCGCGGCGCCCCCCCCAGCGACGGCACACTGTAGACCCCCCAGGTCTCCCCACCGATGGTTCCGTTGAAGACCAGGTACCGGCCGTCGGCGGACCAGGCGATCCGCCAGATGCCAGCGGCGCCCCGCAGCACCGTGGCCGCCCCCGCTCCTTCGACGTCCTGCACTACGATGTCCAGCGTGCAGCGTCCCTCCGCGTCGCATTGCCGGGTGCTGTAGGCGATCCGCTTGCCGTCGGGGGCCAGCGCGGGGTTCTCCGCGGTGCCGGTGAACGTGACCTGCACCCGCTCCAGCGGCACCATCGGCGCTGCCCCGCGCGGGCGGAGCGCGAGCCATCCGATGGCCGCGAGCACCACAACTCCTCCGGCCATCGCCGCCGGCATCCACCTCTTCCTGCCCGTCGCCTCCTGCCATGCCGTGACCGGGCGCGTCTGGGTCGGCGTCATCCCGCCGCTCGGCGTGGCCAGCGGCTCGAGGTTATTGAGCAGTTCCTCGGCGGTCTGCCACCGGTCGGCGGCGCGCTTGGCCAGGCAGCGCATGATGACCGCCTCGAGCGCCGGCGGGCAGGTGGGCCGGTGCCGGGAGACGGGATCGGGGATCTGCGTGACGTGCGCCGCCAGGATCTGCTGCGAGGTCATCCCGGTGAAGGGCGGCCGTCCGGTCAGCAGTTCGTACGCCATGGCGCCGACGGCGTAGATGTCCACCCGGTGGTCGAGGTTCGGGTCGGCGGCGGCCTGTTCCGGCGCCATGTAGCTCGGCGTGCCGAGGGCCACACCGGCGGTGGTGAGCTGCTGGCGGCCGGTGGCCTCGCTCACCGCCTTGGCCACCCCGAAGTCGGTGACCAGCGCGTGCCGGCCGGAAAGCATGACGTTATCGGGCTTGATGTCGCGGTGCACCACCCCCTGGCTGTGGGCGTAGGCCAGCGCGTCCACCACCTCCACCAGGATCTTGACGGCGTCGTGCACCGGCAACTCGCCGACGCGCGCCAGCCGGTCGCGCAGCGACTCGCCGTCCACATATGGCATGACGAAGTAGAGGAAGCCGCCAGCCTCGCCGGAGTCGTGGAGCGGGAGGATGTGGGGGTGCTGCAGGCGGGCGGCGACCTGGATTTCGCGGAAGAAGCGCTCGTTGCCGAGGGTGGCGGCCAGCTCGGGCCGCAGCACCTTGAGCGCCACCTGGCGGCCGTGCCGGAGGTCCTCGGCGAGGTACACCGTGGCCATGCCGCCCGCGCCGATTTCCCGCTCGATGCGGTACTTGTCGGCGAGGGCGGCGGTGAGGCGGGTGAGGGTGTCGGACAATCGAATCGCTCCGGGTCGATGCTCGACCAGTGGCTAAAGCCACTGCTCGGCTGATGTCGCTAAAGCGACGTGGATTCCACCCTCGCTCGCAGGGAACAGCCTCTGCGCACGCGAAGCTACTCTGTCCCACAATCCCAGAGGCCTGAAGGGACGTGGATTCCACGCTCGCTCAGGTCAAAGAGGGCCGATGCCTCTTGGGGCGCTCTTGCTGCCACTGTGAAACGGCGCGCGACGATTTCAGGCAGCCCACGCGTCGCTTTAGCGACACTAGCCGAGCCGCCGCTTCAGCGGCGGACTCGCGCGACTCATCCCGCTCAACCCTACCGCGCCCCCTCCAGGTCCCCGATCTTCGCCAGCTCGGCGCGCACGCTGTCGCGCTGCGGAATCTTCGATGGCTCCGGGTCCACCCGCATCCGGAGGTAGTTCCGGTAGGCGCGGATGGCGTCGGCGCGGTCGCCGAGTTTCGCGGCGT
>DAOLIZ010000211.1:0-3046 GCA_035328285.1 Gemmatimonadales bacterium | reverse complement strand
GCTTTCCCAAGGTACGGTCCGCCGCCTAATCTGGAAAGGCTGAAGGGCGGGGGAGGGCTACTCCAAGCCGGTCCGCCGGGCTCTTGACCCCCCGTCCTCCCTTCAGGAGAACATGGGTGTAGATCATTGTCGTGCTGACATCCGAGTGCCCCAGGAGTTCCTGTACCGTCCGGATGTCGTACCCCGCCTCCAGCAGGTGCGTCGCGAAGGAATGCCGCATCGTGTGACAACTCGCCCGCTTCCCGATCCCCGACCGCCGCACCGCCTCGGCCATGGCCCGCTGCATCGCCGAGGGATGCAGATGATGACGCCGCAGCTCCCCTGTTCCCGGGTCGGCGTATAGCCGGCTGGACGGGAACACCCACTGCCAGGGCCAACTCCGATCCGCCCGAGGATACTTCCGGGCCAGCGCTCCCGGCAGCGTGACGGTCCCGGTACCAGCTGCCAACGCCTTGTCGTGCAACACCTTGACGCGGGCAAGGTGCTCGCCGAGCGGGGCCACCGCGGCGTCGGCCAGGAGCGTCACCCGGTCCTTCTGGCCCTTCCCCCGCCGCACCCGGAGTTCACACCTCACCAGGTCCACGTCCTTGACCCGCAGGGTCAGGCACTCCAGCAGCCGGAGGCCGCTCCCGTAGAGCATGAGCCCGATCAGCCGGTAGACCCCCCGCAGCTGCCCCAGCACCCGCCCCACTTCCCCCGCATCCAGCACCACCGGGATCCGGGTCGGCCCCCGCCCCCTCGGCACCACCCCCTGCAGCTGGAGCGGTCGCCCGACCACCTCCTTGTACAGGTAGAGAAGCGCCGCCTGCGCCTGGACCTGCGTCGACGTCGACACGCCCCGCTCGTCCGCCAGCCAGGCGAGGAACGCCGCCACCTCCCGCTCCCCCATCTCGCGCGGATGCCGCAGGCCGTGAAACCGCACGAATCGGACGACCCACCCCGCGTAGGCCTGCTCCGTTCGCAGGCTGTAATGCCCCATGCGCAACTTGGACTGCAACTGCTGCAGCAGGCGGGGATTGGACTGCGAAGGGGGACCAGGGTGGGGCGCAGACATCCCCCACCCTAGTAGTTGCGAGGTGCCTTGGTGGGATCCCAACAACGCGGTACTCGTCCCCAACACTCCAGAGCCAACCCCCACAATGCGGAGACCACTGTTGCACTGACCGACGTGCCACTCTTCCTGAGGTTGCCGGTCATCTTTCCGCGCGTCCATCCTCTCCGTCGGTTGCGCCACCACTCGACCGCCGGCAGCGGTGACGGACATCGTCCCAACGAACTAGCTCCGAAGTCCCCCCATTGACGGATGGCCCGGCCACAGCCCCTCCTGTAGCCTTGAGGGTAGCGAGCGGAATGACCGCGCACGCCCTCCAACCGGAAAGCTGGGACCATGAGTTCTCCACGCACGCACCACGGCACCCAGGCCGTACAGCGAGCCAGTGCCATCGCCCTGATCTCCCTCGCCGCGTGCGCCACCAACCCGGTCTCTGGCAAGAGCGAGCTGGCGCTGGTGTCGGAATCCCAGGAAATCGAGATGGGAAGGCAGGGTGCAGCGGATGTCGCGCGGAGCATCGGCCTCTACCCCGATGCCGCACTCCAGGCCTATACGAGTCGCATCGGCCTGAGCCTGGCTGCCGTTACCCAACGCCCTGGCCTGCCATGGCAATTCCAGGTCGTGGACGACCCGTCGGTGAACGCCTTCGCGCTCCCGGGCGGATTCGTGTTCGTCACCCGCGGTCTCCTCACGCATATCAACAACGAGGCCGAGCTGGCCACCGTCCTCGGTCACGAGAGCGGGCACGTCGCGGCGCGGCACAGCGTCCAGCAGATGAGCCGCACGCAGCTGGCCCAGCTCGGCCTCGGTGTCGGGTCGATCCTCTCCCCTGCCGTCGCGCAGTACGGCGGCGTGGCGGCGGCAGGACTCGGCCTCCTCTTTCTCAAGTTCAGTCGCAGCGACGAGTCACAGGCCGACCAACTCGGCTTCGGCTATGCGCTCACCGACGGCTACGATGTCCGACAGATGGTTCCGGTCTTCGAGATGCTCGACCGCCAGACGGCACTCAGTGGTGGCACCCAGTTGCCGGAGTGGGAATCCACCCACCCGAATCCGGGCAACCGGATTGCCGCGATCGACAAGCTGCTTGGCACCACGACGGCAAACCTGGATGTGAATAAGGTGGGCGCCGAGGAATTTCTTCAGCTCACCAATGGGATGGTGTACGGCGACAACCCGCGACAGGGCTATTTCGAAGGCCCGCTCTTTCTGCACCCCGATCTCCGGTTCCAGTTCAGGTTTCCCGACGGATGGAAGACCCACAACGGGGCGGAGGCGGTGACGGCGCTGAATCCTGGGCAGGATGCCGTCCTCGAGTTGCGCACCGCCAGGGGCACAGCGGCAGAGGCATCGCAGGGCTTCTTCGCCCAGCAAGGCCTCCAGGCCGGGACCGTGTCCCAGGTGAGCGTCCACGGGTTCCCGGGACTGAGCGGCGAGTTCACTGCCCAGACCAGCGACGGCGCCGTCCGCGGCATCGCGACCTTCATCGAATACGGCGGCGAAACCTATCAGCTCACCGCGTACGCCATCGCTGCCAAGTACCCCGGCTATGGGGCGGCATTCCGGCAGAGCCTTGGCAGTTTCAATCGCCTCACCGATCCCGTCGCCCTCGCCATGCAGCCGATGCGGCTCCGCGTTGAGCGCCTCCCACGCGCGATGACGCTGGCGCAGTTCAACGCCCAGTACCCGTCGAGCATTTCGCTGGATGAAGTGGCACTCATCAACGGCCTCGCCGCAACCAGTCAACTGCGGTCCGGCCAGTCGGTCAAGCGCGTGACAAAGAACTGAACGTCACCGAACGTGTGTTCCATCAACGGGTCCGGAGACCCAAGGAGTCCTGCATGAAGTTTCGATTTGTGGTCGCCGTCGCCATGCCGTTGGCGCTGGCGCCCCTCGGCCACCTCGCCGCGCAACAGACCGCCGCCCCGGTCGGCACGCCCGCCGCCGTGGAAGCGCCTGCATCCACCCCCGCCGTCGTCACGCCGGGCCCGTCGG
>DAOLIZ010000210.1:0-3055 GCA_035328285.1 Gemmatimonadales bacterium | reverse complement strand
AAGCGCGGCGGCTGCCGCAGCTAGCGCGCCCTCGTCAGCTGCATGCGCTGGTTAGACCGCCCCAATAGGTGCTGTTATCACTCCGCAGGGCAGGGGGTGGCGACTCCCACCACCGGAGCCGTCGCTTTGAGGTAGGGAGCACTCAAATCGTCGCTGTAGATGTGCGCGAAGCCGCTGAGCGAGTCCTGTTTGCCTCCCAGATCAATCCCGACGCCAGAATACATATCCCCCCACCCCAGTCTCAGGCTGTCCCGGGCCGCCCAACCCCAGGTCCCGACCGTTCGGAAGACTGGGACGGAGTCCGAGGTCGAATACCCTATGGCCACACGCCGGTAGCCATTCGTCGAGTCGACTTGCATGGTGAGGTGAACGAACGGCGGAGGCGTATGCAACGCAGAGTCTGAGGCTGGAAGGATCGGAATGCTCCAAGGCCCTTTTGTCAGGCGGTAGCACGGCGATGGTGGAGCGGTATGGAACTGCATACAGGCGCCGCTCGGCGCGATGAAGGCACAGATGAACGCAATGCGAGTACGGAGCTTCAATCAACACCCGCCTGGCAAATGGGGCGGTCTAACGTCTATTTGGCGGCACTCATGAACCTAGTTGCCTTGAATCGCCCAGCGGCCGTAGACAGTAACGGTCACCGGGACGGAGGGAAATGTTATCTCTGTGCTGTTACCAGAACTTGGCCCGGCGGAGAGAACAAGTTGGCTCGTGTAGTCATTTGACCTCGTGCTCAAAGAAAGGGTGCGCCCAAGCTTCACTCCCCCAGCAGATGCCAGTATAGCGGCCTGTTCCCGTGCCCGGGTCGTTGCCTCCCGCAGCGCCTGGTCCTGTGCGTCCCGAATATCGGTGGCCTTGAAGCGAATTGGGGAAATGTCAAAAACCCTCAGCCCAAGTGCGGCATCGATTGCTGCCCCGACCTTGCTCAAGTCGTTCACTCGGACCTCGATTGACTCCGTTGCTCGATAGAGGCTGTCTTGGACTGACTGGCAACCGACGCGAGGCGGGGGAAGGGGCGCGCAATGGGAACCGTACTCCAGTTTCAATCGTTGCGGCCACCAATACCACTTGCTTGCCGTGATCAAGGAATCGCGCGGAATGCCGATTGCGACCAGTGCTCGTCGGACGCTATCAGCTCGTATGGCCAGTCGTGCGCCCGCCCGAGCAGGGGTGGAGTCAACGACAGAAAAGGTAAGCGTCATGGAGGCGGAGTTTGGAGGCACGCTCCGGGTGACCGTCCCATTGGCCTCGATGATTGGCGTGTCGGTCCAGTCCCCTTGGGCGAAAAGCGGTATGGCGTAGAAGATCAGCGCCGTGGCGAGTGTCGCGATGCTGCACGAACCGGGGCTCAAGCGCTGCATGAAAACTCCGTGTGATGGGGTGCTGCCTAACGAATGGCGCATCAGCTGCGAGGGCGCTCGCGGCAGCCGCAGATAGAGCGCGCCCTCGACAGCTGCATGCGCCGGTTAGGCGGCCCTCACGCCCCCACGCTATCCGCAAGGACATGGGAGGTCTCAGGGGTCAACGAACAGCACTGGCTGAGCCCCGCGGGCCTTCCTAGGGATCGAGTCGAGAACGTGTTGGGGGTCCTCACGGGAACGCGACGAGAACTGGAACATCGGCATCTGTATGTGTCCCGTTTCCCAGGCCGCCATATACATTGTCCCCCCAGCAGTACGCGGCCTGGGTAGTCGTCACCGCACAAGTGTGGGTGGCGCCTGCGCTGATGAATGCGAAGTGATGCCCACCCGAGACTGGCACGGGTGCCTCACTGTCCGTGTTCGTACCGTTGCCGAGCGCGCCCCCGGTGCTCCACCCCCAGCAATAGCTTGCCCCTGTGGTCGTGATCGCACAGGCGTGGTACTTGTCCGAGCTCAGCGTCTGGAATGTGGAGCCACCCGAGACAAGGGTCGGCACTGTACTGCCAGCAAGGAAGCCCCAGCAATAGGCGGAGCCTTCAGTGGTAAGCCCACAACTCTGGTGAACATCCGTACTTACCTCTTCGAAGGTGAGCCCGCCAGAGACCGGCATCGGGAGGAGGCTCCGGTCGAAAATGTCGTTTCCGAGAACGCCGTAATAGTTGTCGCCCCAGCAATAGGCAATGTCGGCAGTCGTAACTCCGCAGCTGGCGCCACCCCCCGCGCTGACGGACCGAAAAGTGAAGCCGCCACTGACAAGGACAGGCACGTTGCTATGGGTGGTGCTGCTATCACCTAGACCACCGAAGTCATTTTGGCCCCAGCAGTAGGCAGCCCCCGTCGGCGTGACCCCACAGCTGTGGTATTCACCCGTACTCACCATCTGGAACGCGAGCCCCCCTGAGACCGGAACTGGCACACTGCTACTCGCATTTGTGCCGTTGCCGAGCTGACCGAAGGCGTTGTTGCCCCAGCAGTACGCGGCGCCCGATATCGTGACCCCGCAGGTGGAATTGCCGCCTGCGCTCACGGACGTAAACGTGAGCCCCCCTGAAACCACGACCGGCACGTTACTGTTCGAGGTGGTGCCGTCCCCGAGCTTCCCCGATTGGTTGGAACCCCAGCAGTAAGCGACTCCGCTCGTTGCGACCCCACAACTGAACTCTAAGCCCGCGCTTACCGACTGAAGAAGGACAGCCACTTTGAGGTTGAGCGCAGCCTCAGCTGCCTGCCCATCTTTGCTTCGGACTTGGAGTGAGAATGTGCTGCTCCCGCCGGTTGGGATCCCCGTGATTGTCCCGCTTGACGTGCCAAGCGTAAGCCCATCCGGGAGTGCACCCTCCACGATTGACCAGGTGTATGCGCCCGCCCCCCCCGTTGCCTCCAGCGCGTAGTTGTAAGGGATTTGGGGGGTCGCCTCTGGGAGCGACGCGGTCGAGATGGCGAGTGGTGCGGTAGGTGCGACTGCCTCCGACGTACATGCGGAGGTGAGGGCAAAGGAAAGAAGTATGTGGAGATGCTTCATGGACACCGTTCCACGGCGGGAGTGTCGATTTCTGCGGCGAGTCCACCTAACGAATGGCGCATCAGCTGCGAGGGCGCTCGCGGCAGCCGCCGCGCGACCTCCCAGCAGT
>DAOLIZ010000209.1:0-3059 GCA_035328285.1 Gemmatimonadales bacterium | reverse complement strand
AGCTGCTCCCGATGCTGTCGGAGCGCGAGCCGAAGGTCCCCGAGCGGCTCCGCCGTCTGGCCCGCCATGCGGCGGTCGACCGGGCCGCCTGGGAGGCGGCGCTGGACACCCTCCCCGGGCTCGACCCGCAGGTCTCGGCGGGGCGGCTTTCCGTTGCTGCCCTCCCATTGGCCGCCTATGATTCCGCCCTCGCCAGCACCCTCCTGCGCGCCGCAGCCCGGCGGGCGGGGTGCGTCCTCGGTCCCCAGCGCGCTGAGCGGCTCCTTGCCATGGTACGCGGCGGCCGGAGCGGGGCCACACTCGAACTCGGGGGCGAGTGGCGGGCGGAACTCTCCTTCGGCCGAATCTGTTTCCATCGCGTGGTGGAGACACCGGCCCGGATCGTCTTGCGCGGCGCGCAGGGCCAGCGATCCTGGGGCGGGTGGCGGGTGTCCTGGCGGCGCGGGCCGGCCCCTGCGACCCTCCGGCGCGACGGCTGGGTCGGCTGGTTCATCGGGGAAGAGGCGACGCTCCGCGCGCCTCTGCCTGGCGACCGCCTGGTTCCCCTTGGCGGCACCGGGCGTCGGGCCGTAGCACGGCTGCTCCAGGAGGCCCGAATCGAGCGCAGCCGGAGGGTGGGGTGGCCAATCCTCGAAATCGAGGGCAACATCGAGTGGGTCGGGGGTATCTGTCGTGGGGCAGGGGCGCTGCCCGCCGGGGGCGAGAACGCACTGATGATCGAGGTGAGCAGTGGATGACCTGGGACGTCGGAGCGGGGGTCGGAGGGCGAAGTCGGTGGTCTTCACCGCCGAACAGATCGCCGAGCGGGTGGCCTCGCTGGGCCGGGAAATCACGGAGGCCTATCCCGAGGGCGAACTGTTGCTCCTGGGACTCCTCAAGGGGAGCTTCATCTTCCTCGCCGATCTTGTCCGGGCGATCGAGCGGCCCCTCCAGGTCGACTTCCTGATCGTCAGCAGCTACGGCGCGGGGACCGTCTCCAGCGGCAACGTCCGCCTCCTCTACGATCCGGCCACGGACCTCGGCGGGAAACATATTGTGGTCGTTGAGGATATAATTGACAGTGGGAGGACGCTGGCGCGGCTGGTCGAACTGTTCCGCGCCCGGCACCCGGCCAGTCTGGCCATCTGCACGCTGCTCGACAAGCAGATCGCCCCGGAGCCTCCCCCGGAACTCCGATTCGTCGGATTCCACGCCCCGCCGGCCTTCCTGGTCGGCTACGGGCTGGACCACGCCGAGGACTGCCGGCATTTACCCTATATCGTAGACCTGGACTGACGAATGGCTGATCGCATACCTCCTCGCCCCACGGGACCCAACTGGGCCGGCATGAGCAAGAACCTCGCGCTCTGGCTGCTCGTGGGCCTGTTGGCGTTGACGCTCTACAACACCATGAGCCGTCAGAAGAACCCGACGCAGGAATTTTCCTACACGTCGTTCCTGACGCAGCTCGACGCAGGCAACATCGGGGAGGTGACCGTCGTCGACGGGAAGCGCCTCGAGGGGGAGTTCCGCACGCCGGTGCTCCAGGATTCCCGCTCGGCCAAGGGATTCACCGTGCTGCTGCCCTTCACCAACAGCGAGCAGCTGCAGGCGCGGCTGGAGCAGTCCGGCGTGACGATCGAGGCGAAGGAGTCCAAGACCGGGCTCCTCAGCGTGCTCCTCGGCCTGCTCCCCTGGATCCTGATCATCGCGCTCTGGGTGTTCCTCTTCCGCCAGATGCAGTCGGGCGGGAACCGCGCCTTCTCCTTCGGGAAGTCGAAGGCCAAGCTGCTCACGGGCGACACCCCGAAGCTGACCTTTGCCGACGTGGCAGGCGCCGACGAAGCGAAGGTCGAGCTGCAGGAGATCATCGAGTTCCTCAAGGATCCGCAGCGCTTCACGCGGCTTGGCGGGCGTCTGCCCAAGGGGGCGTTGCTGGTCGGCCCGCCGGGCACCGGCAAGACACTGCTGGCCAAGGCGGTGGCGGGCGAGGCCGGACGGCCCTTCTTCTCGATGTCGGGTTCGGACTTCGTGGAGATGTTCGTGGGCGTGGGCGCCAGCCGCGTGCGCGACCTCTTCGAGCAGGGCAAGGCCAACGCCCCGTGCATCATCTTCATCGACGAAATCGACGCGGTTGGCCGGCACCGCGGCGCGGGCCTCGGTGGCGGTCACGACGAGCGGGAGCAGACCCTGAACCAGCTCCTGGTCGAGATGGACGGCTTCGAGTCAAATGACGGCGTGATCCTGATCGCGGCCACCAACCGGCCCGACGTGCTCGACCCGGCGCTGCTCCGTCCCGGCCGCTTCGACCGCCAGATCGTGGTCGACGCGCCGGACGTGCGCGGGCGCGAGGGCATCCTGCGGGTGCACACCCGGAAGATCCCGCTGGCGGCGGACGTCCGTCTCGACATCCTGGCCAAGGGCACGCCCGGGCTCGCCGGCGCGGACCTCGCCAACCTGGTCAACGAGGCGGCGCTGCTGGCCGCCCGGACCAACAAGTCGCTGGTGTCGATGTCGGATTTCGAGGATGCGAAGGACAAGGTGATGCTCGGCGTCGAGCGTCGCAGCCTCGTCCTCTCGGAGGACGAACGGAAGTTGACGGCCTATCACGAGGCGGGGCATGCCGTCGTGGCCCTGAAGACGCCCGGCAGTGACCCGGTTCACAAGGTGACCATCGTGCCGCGCGGACGGGCACTCGGCCTGACCGCCTCGCTTCCCGAGACCGACCGGCACAGCTACACCAAGGACTGGCTGATCGGCAACCTGGCCATGTTCTTCGGTGGTCGCGTCGCCGAGGAACTCATCTTCGGGCCGGAAAAGGTCACGACCGGGGCGGGGAACGACATCGAACGCGCCACCGGGCTTGCCCGGCGGATGGTCACCCAGTTCGGCATGAGTGAGCGGGTCGGGGCCATGGCCGTCGGCGACCGGGAGCAGGAAGTCTTCCTCGGACGTGAATTCGGCCACCGGCGCGAGGTGTCGGAGCGCACCGCCGAGATGGTGGACGACGAGGTCAAGCGGTTGCTGGACGAGGCGTACGCCAAGGCGGTCGTCCTGCTGACCGACCACAAGGACCTGCT
>DAOLIZ010000208.1:0-3087 GCA_035328285.1 Gemmatimonadales bacterium | reverse complement strand
GTCGCTCACACCCAAGCGCACGCGCCAGCTCCGAGGCCTTTTGCCCCGGCGCGCGCCTCAGTTCGTCAAGTACCCGGTCGCTCAGCAGCCTTGGAGCCGCTGACATTGGTCACTCCCACCCGGACATGGCATCGATGCATGGCTGACAGGGAGGTTGATCCGGCGCCTGCCACCGGGACCACCGCCCTCAGTCCAAGAAATGTTGGCTATTCCCCACTCACCCATACGCCTTCCCCACCTCTCCATACACCACCGTCGCGCTCGTCGCCTTCCGCACCGCCTCCCGGACCGTTGCGTCCGTCAAGTCAAGCACTCTCATCGCAGCGCCTACCTCCGCCACCGCCTCGATCCGCCGATAGACCCCCGGATGGTCCTCGGCGTACCGAGCCAGCCCGAGGAGTTTCGGGAGCGCATCCGCGTAATCGAGCCGGTGCGGATCCACGATGTCCACCTCGTACTTCCCCTTTCCCGCCTCCACGAAGAAGAGGAAATCGGGGCGCATCAGCCTGGTCTGGTCGTCAATATGGTACGCTACACCCAGCGAGTCCTGGGCGGGGCGGTCCGGATTCCGGTACCAGTACTTGAACCCTTCCCGCTTCGTCTCCGCTGCCAGAACCTTCCGCTCCCAGCCGTTCAACTCTGCCGGATACTTGCCGTTCTCATCCACCAGCAGATGGCTGTCCCAGAGCGGCACCCGCGACTCCACACCATTGTCGTCCCGATAGAGCACTGGCTCGATCCGCGAGAGGGGACGCGCCAGATCGACGTCCTGCGGCTGGCGGGAGAGCGCCACGATCTGCCGATAGCTTTCCTGTCGGTCATCCGGATGTGCCTTGATCCGCTCCCGATATTCCCTGAACCACTGGTCCGAGAGCTCCTTCGCGGCCTTGTAGACCACCGGCTCGAGGCCGTCCAGCAACCCGATCGCCGCCACTTCCTCCCGTGCCTCGATCAGCGCCCCCTCGAAGTCGTCGGCCGCCTCGGGGTGGCGCTTCGCGCGAGCCTCGGTGTAGGTACGCGCGATATCGGGAGAAATGATCCGTGCCGCGGCCCGGTATGCATCCTCCCGCGCCGCCCGGTCCGCCTGCTCCGTAAAGGACTTGTCCCGGGTGGGGCCTTCGTGTACCCCGGCCACGATCGTCCTGCCCTCGAAGGTGCGGACATTCCGCAGCTGCGCCTTGAACTCGATGTCGCGCGACTTCACGAACGCGTCCAGCGCCTCGTGCATCGCCTGGTGGGCTTTCGCCCCCGCCCGCTCCAGCAGCCCATCGCTGGCCAGCTCGTGCGCGAGCGCCGTGAGACGCACGGGGGGCTTGGCCCCCTTCTGCGGGAGGGTCTGCGTCGGGAGGGAGGTGAACTTCTTCCAGAGCGCCTCCGGCACGCCGGCCGCCGGCTTCACCTCCACCGAATGCACCAGCGCCCGCCCGAACGAGAGCGACCCAGCCTCCCCGCTCTGCAGGGCCTTCACGACCTTCTGCACGGCATCTTTGTCGAAGTGGGGGAGCAGACAACTCACGGAGTTGAGCCGGTCATTGCCGGGGATCCGTCGCGCCAAGGGGGAACGGACCATCCGTCCCAGCAACTGGCGGATATGCGTCTCATCCACCGCGCGCCGGAACGAGACCATCACCTCCGCGCGCGGGCAGTCCCACCCGGTGCTGATGGCGTCCTTGGCCAGGAGCACCCGCACCCACGTGGATTCCTGTACCCGCTGCGGCTCGATGTAGGGGACCCTGTAGGGCCCGTAGCTCTCTTCTTTGTGCTCGCCGAAGACGTTCGCGACCGAATCGGGACGGAGCTCCGGCCATGCTTCGAAGATGGTCCGCAGCCACGCGGCGACGTCGGCCTCCGCCGGCGTGTTCGGCACCTGCACGACCATCAGGGGGGTCACCCTCTCGCCTTCGCCCTGTGACTCGGCGTACCGCGCCCACTCCTCGGTGGCCTCCCGGAGCTTCTCCGTTCCCCTCCTCAGGAGCTGAGTCTCGAACTGTCCCTTCTCATCCGGAATGTCGAGGAGGAGCGTGTCCTTGAGGAGCCCCGACTCCCGGACGCGCTCGGGATCCACCTCCACGCTCTCGAGGGTGACCCGCCCCTTTGCCCCCGCCATCGCCTGGTTGAACCGCTCCGCCGTGGCGGAGATGCCGAGGACCACGGGGATCCCCGGCACCCCCTTCTCGCCGTTGATCAGCCGCTTCACCAGGGTAGTCCGCTCGTTGGCCGACTGGGTGCTGACTTTTCCCATCCCGCGGTGGGCCTCATCGAGCACCAGGTACACCGTCAGCGACGGATCCTCGATGGAGTTCCGGATCGTGTCCCAGAGGGTGTGCGCCTGCATGTCCGGTCGCATCCCCGGGAACGGCTCGGCGTCGCCACCCGTCTCCTCGTCGAAGCCGCGGACGAGGAGGCTCTTCTTGCCGAGCTTCTGGGTGTTGAGGAAATAGATCTTTCCCGCCTCGAAGCGCTGGCGGCTGAAGGGGTGCTCCACCACCACCATATCGGTGTGACGGAGCCGGTCGGAGGACTCCATCAACCGGAACCGGGTCTGTTCGTTGAGGTCCGGGGAGTCGGAGAACCAGAGGACCACCGCGCCCTTGTCTGAGTCGAAGTCGTACAGGTCGTCCCCATGGAAGAGCGCCTCGAGGACGGCCGCGACCATCACCGTCTTTCCCGCCCCTGTGGGGGCGGTGAGTGAGAAGGCACTCCGCTCCTGTTCCCCACGCCAGCGGCTCCCGCCCTTCCGGAGCTGCTTCAGGACGTCCCGGACGGCATCATCCTGGTAGTCCTTGAGGGTGAACTTCATTCTCCCTCCCCGCTCACGAAGGAGAAGTTGGTCAGGTAGCTCTCATAGAGCCGCACCGGCTCGACTCCTTCCGGCAGGCGCCGGGCGATCCGCTGGAACCGCCGCTCGTCATCGGTCACGATGTACGCGACCCGCAGCTCCTTCGCCTTCCGAACGGCCTTGAGGAATGGAGTGGCCTGGTCGAGGTCGGTCAGCAGCCCGTACGCATCCACCACTCCCCATCCCTCCTTCGGTTCCTTGTCGATCCTCTTCCCGCGGCTCCCGGCCCGCATCCAGAGCAGCGGTGC
>DAOLIZ010000207.1:0-3105 GCA_035328285.1 Gemmatimonadales bacterium | reverse complement strand
GTGCCGGCATCGAGCGAGACATACGCCAGGCTGAACGCCGCCGCATAGGTGAAGAGGGCGGCGGCGGAGGCCCAGTGACCCTCGAGCCTTGGCCGACCGCCGCCCCGCGCAGCGAGCAGCAACCAGAGGGTGAGGGCGCCCGACGCGAGACGCACCGCCGTGAATCCGGCCGGGTCGATCCGGGCGCCGCCGAGGGCCATCCGGCAGAGAATGGAGTTGCCGGCAAACGCGACGAGCGCAAGGCTCGTCAGCGGGACCGTGCGGTGGCCGTCGCTCACTCCAGGTAGTCCTGCGTGAAGCGGCGGGCCGCATAGAGACCGATGCCGGTCCCGATCATGCTGCAGATGAAGGCGGTCATCACGCCCGCCCGCGCGCCCAGCCACCAGCCGAGCGCGCTGCCGATCGTGGTGCCAACCACTGCCATGAGCTTCCCCATCGGGCGACCGCCTTTCTGACGGTTCGGGTCGCTACTGGAGGAGCGCCACGATGTCGGGCTCGATGTCGTCCGGGGTGTCGGCGGACGCGTAGCGCTTGAGCACCGCGCCGTCACGGCCGACGAGGAACTTCGTGAAGTTCCACTTGATCGCCTCGGTGCCGAGGAGGCCTGGCTGCGCGGCCTTGAGGTGGGCGTACAGGGGATGGGTGCCCGGACCGTTCACCTCGATCTTGGAGAACATCGGAAACGTCACGTCATACGTGAGGGAGCAGAATTCCTTGATGGCCGCCTCGTCGCCTGGCTCCTGGTGCCCGAACTGGTCACAGGGAAATCCCAGCACCGTCAGTCCGCGGCCCTTGTACTTCCGGTAGAGGGCGTCGAGCCCGGCATACTGCGGGGTGAAGCCGCACTTGCTGGCCACGTTCACGATCAGCAGGACGCGGCCCTTGTAGGTGGACATCGGAATCGACTTGCCGTCGATGGTCGTGACCTTGATCTGGTACAGGCTCATTCGGAGAGGGTCTCGAGGGTGAGGGCGTGGGAGCAGGCGGGACAGGACGTGGCGATCGGCAGCCGGTATCGCTTGCGGCCGAAGCCGGCGAAGAAGGTCCCCGTGGTGCCGCAGTGCGGGCAGGTCCCGCCGACGCTGACGACGACGGTCTCGGTCCGGACGCGCTGCAGGGCGAACCACCAGGTGGTGAGGGCGAAGGTGACCCCGAAGATGTGCACCAGGGGGACGGGCAGGAGCAGCACGCCGATGGCGGTGCCTCCGCCGGCGATCATCAGGCCTTCGCCGACCCGGGCCGCGAAGGGACGGTGGGCGGTGCGCACCCAGCCGTCGTCGCGCGCGGTACCGTCGGCGGCGCGCACACGCACCGGGATCGGGGTGGCGTCGGGGGAAGCGGTCATGGGGCGGGTGTCTCCCCGGGCGCGTCCAGCGCCCGAAACGCGAGGTAGAGCACGCCGACCGAGATGGCGAGGCCGATGGCCCCGCCCGCGATGGCGAGCCCGACGCCCTTGCCACCCAGGTAGACCGGGGTCAGCGCGTTGCGGGTGGTAAAGATGGCGGCCCAGGCGAAGAGCACCAGGCGGGTGCCTGGCTGCCGGAGGAGGAGACCGATGATGGCGAGGGCCGCGAGCACCGCGTACCACCACTGCAGCAGGGTGACCGCCCGCGCACCGCCCGAGAGGTCCGCGCCCGCGGCGGCCAGGGAACTCCGCACGCCGAGCCAGGCGAAGAAGGCGAGGAGCAGCACGGCGCCCACCAGGTTTCCTGTGCGTGAGTTCATCGCGGTCATCCTCCGCTGGCAGTGGCGGCGGTGAGGCTAGCGGGCGTTCCCGCCGCGTGGTCGTGAGGGGCCGCCACGCCGCGGGCCACCGCTCGACTTCTTGGCCGGCCCGCTCGAGGGGCGTCCCTGCGAGGCCTCGTGTGCGGCCCGACGGGCCAGCTTGGCCTTGGCCCGCGCCCGGTCCTCCGCCTTCTTGGCGCGGATGGTGGCAATGCGCTCCGCCAGCGGGACCTCCAGCTGGACGCTCTGCTTGGCGGCGTAGTCGAAGTCGGGCAGGGTGACGCGGGGCAGGCGCTTGCCGACCGCGCGCTCGATGGAGCGGAGGTCTCCCTCCTCCTCCGGTGACACGAAGGTGAAGGCGTCGCCCGTGGCCTCGGCGCGTGCCGTCCGTCCGACCCGGTGGATGTAGTCCTCCGGCACCTTCGGCACGTCGAAATTCACCACGTGGCCAAGTGCCTCCACGTCGATACCGCGCGCGGCGATGTCCGTGGCCACCAGCACCCGGTACTTGCCGCTCTTGAAGCCGGCCAGCGCCTCGGTGCGCTGGGCCTGCGACCGATTGCCGTGAATGCGCTCCGCCTTGATGCCCTCGCGGATCAGGTGCTTGGTCAGGCGGTCGGCCCGGTGCTTGGTCCGGGTAAAGACCAGCGCCTCGCGCATCTCCCCCTTGGCGAGCAGGGCCAGGAAGAGCCCCGCCTTCAGCTCCTGCCGCACCGGGTAGACCGCCTGCGTGATGCCGATGGCCGGGGCCGACTTCCGGGCCTGGTTGATCAGGACCGGGTCGTGCAGCAGTTCCCGGGTCAGGGCGGCGATGGGGCCCGGCATGGTGGCGCTGAAGAACAGCGTCTGACGCTTGGCGGGGATATGGCGCATGATGCGCTTGATGTCGGGGAGGAACCCCATGTCGAGCATCCGGTCGGCCTCGTCGAGCACGAGCACCTCGAGCCCGGAGAACCTGGCGTAGGGCTGCTTCATGTGGTCCAGCAGGCGGCCAGGCGTGGCGACGACGATGTCCACGCCGCTCCGGAGCGCGTGCTCCTGCGGGTTCATGCCGACGCCGCCATAGACGGCCGCGGCGGTAACGGGCGTGTGGACGGCCAGATCGTTGATGTCGTCCAGGATCTGGAGTGCCAGCTCGCGCGTCGGGCTCAGGATCAGGGCGCGGGTGGTGCCCCGCTTCGTGTCCATGAGCCGCTGCAGGATGGGGAGGACAAAGGCGGCAGTCTTGCCGCTCCCGGTCATGGCGCAGGCCAGGAGGTCCCGCCCTTCGAGCGCCGGGGGGATCGAATCCGCCTGGATGGGGGTGGGACGGGTGAATCCGAGTTCCTTGATGCCCTTGAGCAGGTTCGGATGAAGGTTCAGAGCGGCGAAAGGCACGGC
>DAOLIZ010000206.1:0-3184 GCA_035328285.1 Gemmatimonadales bacterium | reverse complement strand
GCCTTGCTGGCCGCCAACGCGATGCCGAAGTCGGCCACGAGGGCGGAGCCGTCATGAAGCAGGATGTTCTCGGGCTTGATGTCGCGGTGGATGACGCCGTGCCGGTGCGCGTAATCCAGCGCGGAGGCCACCTCGGAGGCGATCCGCACTGCGTCGGCTACCGGCAGCTGCTTCTCGCGGCTGATCCGGTCGCGGACCGTCTCACCCTCCACGTACGGCATCACGTAGAAGAGGAAGCCGTCGGCCTCGCCGCTGTCGAAGAGCGGGAGGATGTGCGGATGCTGGAGATTGGCGGTGGTGGTGATCTCGGTCAGAAACCGTTCCGCGCCGATGACGGCCGCCAGTTCCGGGCGCAGCACCTTCACGGCGACGCGCCGGTTGTGCTTGATGTCCTGCGCCAGGTAAACGGTGGCCATGCCCCCTTCGCCGAGCTCCCGCTCGAGGCGGTAGCGGTCGGAGAGAGCCTCGGTGAGGCGGGGGAGGGGGGAGCTGCTCATTGCTTGCCCACTTTCGCCTTGACCTCCTCGAACCAGTTCTCGACCAGGAGGAAGGTCGGGGTCTGGGCGGCTCCGGCGGACACCAGGCGGGACATCAGGAATCGCTTGTCGTCAGGCGAGATATCGAACGGGGTGTACCACTCATTCGGGCTCAGGAAGACGTCGTTCCCGAGCGTGAAGAGCTTGACGCGCGCGCCCATCTGCGACGGCCCCGCCGCCGGCACCGGCACCATCATCATGTTGCGGGCGGCGTCCACGTAGAAGAGCTCCCGGCCGCTGTGGGCCCAGAGCGGCGCCTGACCGCCGCTGGTCGAGACCTGCCACTTCCCGTCGTCGACGTTCGGGAAGGGGCGGATGTACACCTCGCTCCGGCCAGTCTCGTCCGAGGCGTAGGCAAGCCACTTGCCATCGGGGGAGAGCGCGGGCGCCGATTCGTCGGCCTGCGAACTGGCAAGCAGTTCCTGCGGCGCGCTGTCCACCCCGGGCTGGAAAGCGAGAATGTTGCGCTGCTTGGTCGGGCCGTTGCCGCCGACCCGCAGCAGCAGCCACTTGCCGTCCGCCGACCAGGAGCCTTCAAGGAGGATGAGTGGCGAGGTCTCGATGAGGACCTGCTCCTTGCCGGTCCCGTCGGCGGGCCGCTGGCGGAGCAAGTCGAGCCCGTCGACGATGTAGGTGACCGACTTCCCGTCGGGGGTCCACCGGGGCCGTTCTTCGGAGGTGCTGTCGAAGGTGAGCCGGGAGAGAGTGCCGTTTACCAGGTCCCTGATCCAGATATCGTCGCCGGAGTTGGTGTTGAGCCCGATGGCGAGCCGCCGGCCGTCGGGAGAGAGCGACCAGCCGACGTTGCCGTTGGACTGGGAGTGACGGAAGGTCCAGCTGGAATCGAGCTGCGTCACTCGTCCGGTCCGGTCGATCCAGGCCATCTCGTACAGCGGGATCTCCCCGGATCCGTTGCCCACCTGCATCAGCATCGTGCCGCTGGCGCTGAACGTCAGGTTCGGGAAGACGCCGAAGAGCATGGCCACGTCGTCGAGTACCGGGACGGACGCGCCAGTCATCTCGAGCCGTTTCAGGTCGAAGGGGGCGGCCAGGACGCTTCCATCGGCGCGGGCGTACACGAGCTGCCCGCTCGGGAGATACCACCCCCGCACGGCATTGGGAACGAGAATGTGGGCGTCGCCCGACTTCAGGTCGAGCACCCAGATCTCCGATTGGGCGCAGTTGGCGGTGCACAGCGAAAAGAGCACCCCCCGCGCCCCCGGGAGGGCGGTCGGAAAGACGGGGGCGCGCTGGAACCCCTGCACGGAGTCCGGGCGCCAGACGACGGTCACGGTCCCGCCGGCCTCCGAGACTCTGCCCAGGGTGAAATCCTGACGCGAAAAGACCAGGGTGCCGTCATCGAGCCATGCCGCGAGCGGGAAGAGGGTCGAATCGGCCAGCGTGATCGCCGCCCCCCCAATGATGGGCATCTTCCGTAGCTGTCCGAGCTGGTCGAATGCGACCCACTGCCCATCGGGGGAAAAGGTCGGCGTGAGGACGGCTTCCGTCCCCGCGAGCGGTGTGCCGGCGTACTGGGCCCGTTCCTTGATCCAGAGTCGGTCTTGCCCATCCGGCCCGGGGCCCACGTACGCCAATCGAGCCCCGTCGGGGGAGAGCGCCATCTGCAGGGTCGGGGCCTGGCCATCCGGGAACCCGAGTCCATACCGTGCGACGGGCCGGGGCGGCTCCGGCCGCATCCATCCCCAGAGTGCGGCGATTGTGGCGATTGCCGCGACGACGGCCAGCGGGATAGCGAGGCCGGACCAACGTCCGCGCCCCGCTGCCGCTGCCATCATCACTGTCGTCTTGGAGGTGTAGCCCGAGTCCGCCAGCGCCTCGGCGAACTCCGCCGCGGTCTTGAACCGATCGGCGGGGAGCTTCTGGAGCGAGGTGAGGACGGCGGCCTCGACGTGCAGCGGGATGGTCTGCCGCTGGGGAAGCATCGGCCGCGGGGTCTCGGTCACCACCCGCGCCACGATGGCCTGCGCCGTGCTGCCGGTAAAGGGCGGGTCGCCGGTGAGCATCTCGTAGAGCACGCAGCCGAGGGCGTAGACGTCGCTCCGGGCGGTGATCTCCCGCTCCCCCATCGCCTGCTCGGGGCTCATGTAGTGCGGCGTGCCGAGGGACATGCCGGTCTCGGTCATGCGCGTACCGGCGGTGCTCACGGCCAGCGCGATGCCGAAATCCGCCACCAGCGCCGAGCCGTCGTGCAGCAGGATGTTCTCGGGCTTGATGTCGCGGTGGATCACGCCGTGGCGGTGGGCGTAGTCGAGCGCCGCCGCCACCTCGGTGGTGATGCGGACGGCGTCGCCCACTGGCAGCTGCTTCTCGCGGCTGATCCGGTCGCGCACCGTTTCCCCTTCGACGTAGGGCATGACATAGAAGAGGAAGCCGTCGGCCTCGCCGCTGTCGAAGAGCGGGAGGATGTGCGGATGCTGGAGGTTCGCGGTGGTGGTGATTTCGGAGAGGAATCGCTCGGCGCCGATGACCGCGGCCAGTTCCGGCCGCAGCACCTTGACCGCCACGCGCCGGTTGTGCCGGATGTCCTGGGCCAGGTAGACGGTGGCCATGCCGCCCTGCCCGAGCTCGCGCTCGAGGCGGTAGCGGTCGGCCAGGGCCTCGGTCAGGCGGGGGAGGACGTCGGTCAC
>DAOLIZ010000205.1:0-3239 GCA_035328285.1 Gemmatimonadales bacterium | reverse complement strand
GTCTCCCAGATCGACGTGCTGGAGACGATGACGCCGCTCGAGTTCCTCTCCTTCCGCGACCGGCTCGAATCGGGCAGCGGGTTCCAGTCGTTCCAGTTTCGCGAGTTCGAGTTTGCGCTGGGACACAAGCAGCGCAGCGCGCTGGAGCGCTATCCGGAAGGATCCGCGCACCGGCAGCTTCTCGAGCGCCGGTTCGCCGCCTCGACGCTCTGGGATGGATTCCTCGGCTACCTCTCCCAGGAGGGCGCGGCCATTCCCGCCGAGGCGCTGACGCGGGACGTGACCCAGCCGGTCACGCCCTCGGCCGGCGTGCAGGACGTGCTGGTGTCGGTCTACCGGACCGGCGGCCTGCCGGCGCAGGTCTGCGAGCGTCTGGTAGACCTGGACGAGGGAGTCCAGGAGTGGCGGTACCGCCACGTGAAGATGGTGCAGCGGACCATCGGGACGAAGCGCGGGACCGGCGGGTCGGATGGGGCGGAGTACCTGATGCGGACGCTGAACCATCCGCTCTTTCCGGACCTCTGGGCTATCCGGGCGGATCTGTAGCAGCGGATTCGCCGCCCCGCCGCCCCGCGGCCCCCCTGCCACGCCGTTGAATCGCTTCCCGAAGCAGAAACTCGATCTGCCCATTCAGGCTGCGCAACTCGTCCGCCGCCCACCGCTCCAGCGCGGCGTGGACGGCGGGGTCGAGTCGAAGCAGGAACGCCTTGCGCGGAGCCACGCGGCGGTCAGTAGAGCGAACCGGAGTTCACGACCGGCTGCGTGCCACGTTCAGAACAGAGCACCACGAGCAGGTTGCTGACCATGTTCGCCTTCCGCTCGGGGTCGAGTTCGAGGATCTTCTTGCTGGAGAGCATCTCCAGCGCGGTCTCGACCATCCCGACCGCGCCCTCCACGATCTTCTGCCGCGCGGCGATGATGGCGCTGGCCTGCTGCCGCTGCAGCATGGCCGAGGCGATTTCCGGCGAGTAGGCCAGGTGGCTGATCCGGGTCTCCGTCACCTCGACGCCGGCCTTGCCGAGCCGCTCCTGCACCTCCGTGTTGAGTTGCTTGGACACCTCGGCGGTGTGGGTGCTGAGCGCCTCCTCGCCGTCGGTGTGGGCGTCGTAGGGATAGGCGGTGGCGAGGGTGCGGACGGCCGACTCGCTCTGCACCTTTACGTAGTTCTCGTAGTCGTCCACCTCGAACATCGCCTCGGCGGTGTCCACCACCTTCCAGACCACCACCGCCGCGATCTCGATCGGGTTGCTGTTGGCGTCATTGACCTTCAGCTTGGCCGTCTCGAAGTTCCGGATGCGGAGCGACACCTTCTTCTTGGCCATGAAGGGGTTCACCCACCAGAGCCCCGGCACCTTCACCGTGCCGACATATTTGCCGAAGAGGGTCAGGACGCGCCCCTCGTTCGGGTTGACGACGAACAGCCCGCCGAGGCTGATCGCGGCCAGGAAGAGGACAGCAAAACCGGAAAATGCCATCAGCGGCCGGTCGGTGGCCGCGCCCCGCGTGACGAGCAATAAACCGAAGGCGGCGGAGGCCAGGATGAGCATCAGGAAGAAGAGGCCACTGGAGGCCTTGTACCTGGATTCGCGAATCACGGCATCCTCACGGAGAAGGTGATACCGATATGATATCATATAGCTATCGGGCTGTCAAGGAGCGCCGGCGTGCTGGCTGATGCCCTCTACCGGGCCCCGAACGCGCTCGCTCCCCACTACGCCGCCTTCCGGGTGGCCGACCGCCTGCTGCTGACCGGGCACTCGCACCAGGCCTGGCCCGACTGCGCCCGGCAAGGCCAGCTCCGTGCCTGGGACGATGCCGCCGAACTGGTGGACGACAAGTGGGAGCGGGCCTTCGCCAAGGCCGACCGGGTGCGGCAGGGATTTGCGACGCTGCTCCATGACGCAGACGGCGAGTACGCCCTCGCACCCAGCACCCACGACCTCCTCCTCCGCTTCCTCTCGGCGCTGCCGATCCGCGAGCATCCGCGGCTGGTCACCACCGACGGGGAGTTCCGCACCATCCGGCGGCAGCTCGACCGGCTCGGGGAAGAGGGCGTCGAGGTGGTGAAGGTGGCCGCCGACCCCGCGGACACGGTCGCGGAGCGACTGGCAGCGGTGGTCGATGACCGGACGGCGGCGGTCCTCGTGTCGGCGGTGTTCTTCCACAACGCGCACATTGTTCCCGGCCTCGACCACCTTGCGGCGGCGTGCGCGCGGCACGGCGCGGAGCTGCTGGTGGACAGCTACCATGCGCTCGGCGTCGTGCCGATGTCGGTGCGGGAGCAGGGGCTGGAGGGGGCGTTCGTAACCGGGGGCGGGTACAAGTACTGTCAGCTCGGCGAGGGCAACTGCTTCCTGCGGATCCCGCCGGGGCGTGGCTTCCGGCCGGTGATTACCGGGTGGTTCAGCGAGTTCAGCGCCCTGGCGGAGTCACGGCCCGGCGCGGTGCGCTACGGAACCGGGGCCGATCGCTTTGCCGGCTCCACCTATGACCCGACCAGCCACTACCGTGCCGCCGAGGTGTTCGACTTCTTCGACGAGCAGGGGCTTGACCCGGCGTTCCTGCGCGCGGTCAGCCAGCACCAGGTGGGCCGGCTCGCCGACCGGTTCGACGCGCTCGACCTCGATCCGGCTGTCGTGACGCGGGACCGGACCGTGCCGCTGAGCGGGGTCGGGGGGTTCCTCGCCCTGCGCGCCCCGCGCGCCGGCGAGCTCTCCGCCGCGCTGCGTGCCCGGGGGGTCCTGACCGATGCCCGGGGGGATGCCCTGCGATTCGGGCCGGCGCCCTACCTGTCGGACGCCCAGCTGGACGACGCCATGGAGCGCCTCGGCGCGGTACTCTCCTAAGCCCGGATTCATGCCGGCTTGCGTGGCACTTGGATGTGGCCCCGTTATCTTTCGCGCTTCGCAGGTCCCTATCCCCCGAAGGAGCAGCCTCATGAAGCGCACTCCCGCCATCATTCACACCGCATGCGCGGCACTCGCATCGGTGGTGTTCGTGTCTTCCGTCCAGGCCCAGGGCGGCGCCCAGCAGGAGCTGGCCGCCATCAAGACCGCCATGAGCACCAACGCGGCGGCACAGCGCAACTACGCGTGGCAGCAGACCACGGCGGTGGCGTACAAGGGAGAGGTCAAGTCCACGACGACCTCGGCGTGCCAGTACGTGGCGGGCGCAGGCAAGCCGCAGTGCACCGTCACCAGCGCGCCACCGGAGGAGAACCGCCAGCGTGGCCCGGTGCG
>DAOLIZ010000204.1:0-3242 GCA_035328285.1 Gemmatimonadales bacterium | reverse complement strand
AGATGACAGGCCGGGGCGGCGTCATGCACAACGTGGTCGTCGGATCCACGGCACCGACGGGATCGGAGAGACCGGGGACCGGCGTGTTCTTGCAGGGTGGCACGACAGCCTGCACCGTGGGGCTGCTGTTGATGTCCGGGAAGCTCACGCCCTGCATCGCGTCGAGATGGTAGAGGTAGCCCCAGAACTCCTGGAAGCCGTGGGCGGTTGGCAGAGAGTTCGTCTTGTCGCCCAGGTGGTTCTTGCCGAACTCGCCCGTGTTGTAGCCGAGATCCCGCAGAAACACGGCGAGATCCGGGGTGCCGGGCAACAGGGACGTGCTGGAACCCGGCAGCTGCGGCATGATCATGCCAGCCCGCAACGGATTCATCCCGGTAATAAACGAGGTGCGCCCGGCGGTACAGCTCTGCTCCGCGTAGGCCGTCATGAACAACGTGCCTTCCCGCGCGATGCGGTCGATGTTCGGCGTCTCGCCGACCATGAGCCCACGGTGGTACGCGCCGACGTTCATGATGCCGATGTCGTCGCCCATGATGAAGAGGATGTTGGGCTTCTTGGCCTGCTGCTGGGCCGAGAGCGTCGTCGGACCGGCGACGGCCGTCACGGCCAGCGCGAGGCCCGCCATTCGGACCGCAAGGGATGGAATGCGCATAGCTTCTCCAGAGGGTGAGAATGTGCCGGTACGACTGCGGCCAGCAGTGAAGGGGGGGGTAAATCGAAAGTCGCCCTGTGGCGACCATTCCCAAGATATATACCACGCGATTCACGTTTCGTCAATTGCAATTAAAAAAGCTTTATGATACGTTTTGCGTACCGATGATTGATCTCACCCTACTGTCCCACGCGCTCGCGGTCGCCCGCCACGGGAACTATGCCCGTGCCGCCGACGAACTCGGGATCACCCCACCGACGCTGTCCCGGCAAATCAGCGCCCTCGAAAAGGAGCTGGGCGTTCGACTCTTCGACCGCGGACGCTCCGGCGCCGTCCCTACCGCGCTTGGTCGGCAGGTGTTGGATCGGGCAGCATTGTTACTGGCGGAGTCCGGGCACCTCGAGCATGAAATCGCCATGCTGCGCGGGCTGGAAGTTGGAAAGCTGTCGGTCGGGGCCGGTGTCTACCCGGCGTTTCTCTCGGTGGGCAAGGCACTCGGTAGATTGTCGGCGAAACACCCGGGGCTTCAGGTCGAAGTGGTCACGGGAGACTGGAGCGACATGGTCGGACAGGTGCTCTCCGCGTCGCTCGACCTCGCCGTCGCCGAACTGAGCGGACCCGCCGAAGATGAGCGGCTGGCCCTGGAGCCGTTGCCTCGGCATCCGGGGGCGTTCTTCTGTCGGGCCGGACACCCCTTGCTCCAGGAGCGCGACCTGACCCTCGAGATGATCTTCCAGTATCCATTTGCCGGAACGAAGCTGGCACCCCGCGCCATTGCGCATTTGAAAGGTCCGCCCGGGGCGGGGTTGATCGATTCGGTCACCGGGGAGTTCATTCCGTCCATGCGGGTGAACACCCTGCACATGGCGATGGAGGCGGTGGCCGTCAGCGATGCGTTTGGAATTGAGCCGCTCTCGGTGATTCGTTCGCACGCCCCGAGCGGACAACTCGTTGCCATCGACTACCGGCCAGCGTGGATGCACACGAACTATGGCATCGTGTACCTGAAGGACCGGACGCTGTCGCCGGCTGCCAAGGCCTTCATGACTGAATTGCGCGCCGTCGAGGCGGAACTCGAGGCGGACGAGCAGGCCCACTCGCCACCAAAGAAGCGGAGCCCACGTGCACACTGACCGCACCGTCGACCCCACACCGGAACAGATTGCGCTCATCGCCGCCTACCCCGACAACGCTCCGTTCGTGATGGTAAACCTCCTGAAGTTCACCCGACCCGACGGGGCCGGTCGATACTGGCAGGATTATGCCCCTGCGGTGACCCCGCTCATGGAGGCGGCGGGAGGAGTCACTGTCTACAAGGGATCGGTTCGGCACCTGATCATCGGCGCCGCGCCAAACGATTGGGACGCGGTCTGGCTGGTCCGCTGGCAGGCCAAGTCGCAGTTCCTGTCGATGATGAATCATCCGGATTTTCCCGCGACCCAGGCCATCCGTGTCAGCGCCCTCGAGCGCATGACGCTGATGCTGTCCGCCGAAGAGCCGACCAACCTGTAGATTGGCGCGGTCCCCGCCCCACGCCAAGAGGGCGGACCCCGGCAACCTCACCGGAATCCGCCCCCCTGGTCCTTCATCTATGTCAACGCCTCTCTGGAGGCGGAAAGTGGGGCCGTTGGGCCCCGGTTAATCGTCCCAATCGCGGCCGTCGCCGTTCGGGCGGACATCCTGGTACACATACCCGTGGGACGAATGCTGGTCATAGCTGCTGGTGTACCCGTACCGATCCTGTTGCCCGCCCGACGCGAGGTAGAACCGACCACCTCGCTCCCACGCTGTCACCGCCACCCACTGCGGGCCATATCGGTAGCCGCGCGCCGCATACACCTGCGTGAAGTAGCGGCCCTGCGAGTAGAAGAGGGTGACCGGCCGGTACCCATGCTTCTGGTACCATCGGACGGACTTACCGTTCCGGCCCTTGCTGCGCTCGACGTACACCACCTGCGGCGCGTACCGTGCCACCTCGACCCGGCGGCCGCGCACCGGCTGGTAGATGATGACGGGGCGTGGCACGAACACGGGCTCACCCACGGCGATCCGGCCCCGCACGGGGCCGCTGTTGATGACGACGGCACCCGACACCTGCGCGGCGACGGGGACCGGAGAAATGGACAAGGCGACGAATGCGATTGCTGAACCGAAGAATGACGCGGCCAGGGGCCGACGAATATTGGCAGACATGGAACCTCCGAGCCTCTCTGTTGGAGACGCCACACGGAAAGGCGAGGTGCGTGCCAACTTCGAAACCTGTTGCCATTGCAGGACTTAGCCAAAAACGACGAGGCCGGAACTGTCCGCGAGGGAGGACGCCCTCGAACCGAAAGCGGGATTCCCGGTGATGCAGCGCACGTTCCCCTCGACTCGAGCACGCCAGCGGCCTACCTTTGGGCCCACCGTTTCCCTCCACCAGGACTTCTGCGCGTGCGTTCCTACCGGGTTTCCGTCGCCAAGGACTATCTCTCCTTCTCCTCGGCCCACTTCATCACCTTCCGCGGCCACAAGTGCGAGTCGCTCCATGGCCATAACTACCGCGTCGCCGTGGTGGTGGAAGGGGACGTGGACGCCGAGTGCCTCTTCG
>DAOLIZ010000203.1:0-3292 GCA_035328285.1 Gemmatimonadales bacterium | reverse complement strand
GCACCAGCCCGATCCACTGCGCCACCAGCGGCATCGCCTCGCGGGGGAACATGAATCCCGACAGCAGGATGTTGGGAAGCAGGAAGAAGAAGCCGAGCTGCATCGACTGCGCCTGGGTTCGGACCATGGTCGAAATGAACAACCCCATTCCCAGGCTGGCGACGATGAAGGCGAAGGTCAGCGCGTAGAGAAGCAGCAGGCTCCCGCGGATCGGGACGTTGAACAGCACCCGTCCGAGGATCAGGATCACCGTCATCTGGACGTAGCCGACCAGGATGAAGGGCACGATCTTGCCGATCATCAGGCTGGTCTTGTCGATCGGTGTGACGATGAGCTGCTCGAGCGTGCCGCGCTCGCGCTCGCGCACGATCGACATCGAGGTGATCAGGATCATGGTGACCGACAGGAGCACCCCGATGATGCCGGGCACGATGTAGACCGCGCTCCGGAGTCCGGGATTGTACCAGGGCCGGACACGGATTTCGATCGGCGGGCCGCGTCCGGTCGTGCGGGACAGGATGGTGAGGGCACGCGCGAGCCCCGCCTGTGCCGCACCGCCCATCGCGGCGCTCGACGCCAGGGGGTCGGCGGCGTCCACGATCACCTGCGCCTCGGCGACGCGACCGCGGCGGAGGTCGGTCAGGTAGGTCGGGGGAATGACGACCCCGGCCATGGCGCGCCCGGTGCGGATCTCGTCGTCCAGCGCCTTCCGGTCCGCCACATAGCGCACGATGTCGAAGTTGCCCGTGTTCCGCAGCTGGTCCACCAGCGCCAGGCTCTCCGCGCTTCGGGATTCATCGAGTACCACCGTGGGCAGGTGCCGCACCTCGGTCTGAATGGCGTAGCCGAACATCGCCAGCTGAATGGCCGGAATGCCCAGCATCATCCCGAGCGTGAGGCGGTCCCGGCGCATCTGGATGAACTCCTTCCAGAGCATCGGCCAGACGGTGGACGCGGCGATCCGCTCCCGGAGGCTCATACCGACACCCCCTCGTCGCGACGCTGCAGCTCGATGAAGACATCCTCGATGCTGGGCTGATCGAACTGCTGCCGCACCTCCTCGGCCGTCCCCACCGCGATCAGGTGCCCCCGGGAGAGGAATGCCAGCCGATGACAGCGCTCCGCCTCGTCCATGTAGTGCGTCGTCACCAGGATCGTGATGCCCCGCTGCGCGAAGTCGTAGATCAGCTCCCAGAACTGCCGGCGCGCGGCCGGGTCGACGCCCGCCGTCGGCTCGTCGAGAAAGAGCACCTGGGGCCGGTGCGCGGTGGCACAGGCGAGCGCCAGCCGCTGCTTCCACCCGCCGCTCAGCGTCCCGGCCATCTGGTGGATCCGGCCACCCAGGCCCAGCTCGGTCACCAGTTCCTCGAGGCGCCGGGCGCGAGGCGCTCCCCGGAGGCCGTAGACCGACGCGTAGAAGCGCATGTTCTCTTCCACGGTCAGGTCGTCATAGAGCCCGAAGCGCTGGGACATGTACCCGATGCGGCGGCGCACCTGCTCGGGAGCCACCGTCACGTCGACCCCATCCACCGTGGCGCGCCCGCTCGTCGGCGCCATGAGGCCGGTGAGCATGCGGATGGTGGTGGTCTTGCCGGAGCCGTTCGGACCCAGGAGTCCGAAGACCTCCCCGCGGTGCACCGTGAGGTCGAGCCCGTCCACGGCGGCGAGGTGCCCGAACACCTTGCGGAGCGCCTCCGTGTGAATGGCGGCGGTCTCACTCATGGGGTGGCGCCCGGCGAGACCGGAATCGTGACGGTGATGGGAAGGCCCGCCTTCAGCAGGCCGGTCGAATCCGGCGCGAAGAAGATCTTCACGCCAAAAACAAGGTCGGCGCGTTCCTCCTCGGTGAGCGCCACGCGCGGGGTGAATTCCGCACTGGTGTTGATGTGGTCGATGGTGCCATGGAAGGTGGCCCCATCCACGCCATCGAGCGCGCCCTCGACCTGCTGGCCGGCGTGCACGTAGGGCAGCATCCGCTCGCCGACATACACTCTCGCCCATGGCCGCTGCGCCCGCGCGATCGTGACCGCGGCCTGTCCGGCAGCGACCACCTCGCCCGGCTGCACATGCCGCCCGGAGACCACGCCCGGCACCGTGGCAATCAGGACCAGCTCCGCCACCGAGGCCTCGACGGCCGCCACGGCGCCCCGCGCACTCGCGACCTCCGCCCGCGCCGCCTGGATCTGCTCGGTGCGTGCCCCCTCCTGCAGGAGGCGCAGGGTGGCCGCGGCCGCATCCCGACTGGCCGCCGCGGTGGTCGCGGCCGCCTGGGCATTGTCGAGCTGCTGCTGGCTGATGTTCGAGGCCGCAATGAGCTTCTTGGCCCGCTGCAGCTCGACCGCGGTTCGCTCCGCCTCGGCCTCGGCGGCCTCCAACTGCGCCCGCGCGCGCTGCAACTCGGCGGGGCGGGTCCCGCGCTCGAGTTCGAGCAGCTGTGCCTGGGCCGACTGCAGCCGGGCCTCCCGGATGGCCAGGTCGGGGGCGAGCGTGGCCTGCGTCAGCGTGGCGAGCGTGTCTCCAGGGAACACGGAGTCGCCCTCCTCCACATACACCCGGACCACACGCGACGGAGCGATCGGGCCGATGTCGACTTCATCCACTTGAAGCGTACCGGTCGCGACGATGTCCCGCGGTGCGCCTCGGGGACAGGCGGTGAGCACCGCGGCAGTGGCGAGCGCCAGGTGGCGTGCAAGTCTCATGATGGGGCCCTCGAGGATCGAAGTGCCGAGATGGCGAAGTCGGCGGCATGGGCGGGGAAGGCGTCCGCCCATTCGGGTGGCGGGCCGGCGGTGCCGGAACCCACCAGGATGCCGATGGCAGGCCTGGCCACCTGGAACCAGGCGACCTGGCTGATGACGGAAATGGCGGCCCGGCGCGGATCCAGGTCGGGGCGGAACTGCCCAGTGGCCTGGCCCTGCTCGATGATGCCGCAGAGGCGGCGGAAGAGGGTGGCCGCCAGGCGGGTCAACTGGCCCGCGGCATGTTCCGCCCCATGATCGAGCAGTTCGCGGACGAAGAGGTGGGGCCGGTTGGGATGGCGGCCGAAATAGGAGGCCTGGAGCGCAATGAACCCTCGTACGGCCTGCTCTGGATCGGCGTCACCTGTGAGCCGGTCCTGCCCCTCATCGATCAGCCCGCCGAAGGCCCGCTCGAGCACGGCGTGATACAGCCCCTGCTTGTCGGGGAAGTAGTAGTAGAGGAGGGCGGTGTTGACCCCGGCCGCGCCGGCGATGGCCTTGATGGTCGTTGGCCGGAACCCCTGCCGGGCGAACAGCTGCTCGGCGGCGTCGAG
>DAOLIZ010000202.1:1258-3318 GCA_035328285.1 Gemmatimonadales bacterium | reverse complement strand
GCCCGCCGCGGCGCCGGCCCCTGCGGGCTGGGGCGTGGCGGTGGGGGGGCAGCCGAAACTGTTGACCGTCTCGCCCACCGGCGTGTTCGGGCACTGGTCGATCCCGTCGGGCACCTTGTCGTTGTCCGAGTCGCCGGGACAACCCAGGGCGTCCACCGTCGCGCCGGTCGGGGTGGCGGGGCAGCGGTCGAGGCCGTCCGGCACGCCGTCGGCATCCGCGTCGGTGGGGCATCCGGTCGCATCCACCTGCGAACCTGCCGGCGTGTCCGGGCACTGATCCACGCCGTCCACCACGCCGTCCTTGTCAGAATCGCTGGGGCAGCCAGCGGCATCCACGGTCGCCCCGGCGGGGGTGTTCGGGCAGCGGTCGAGCCCGTCGGGCACGCCGTCGCCGTCGGTGTCGGAGGGACACCCCTGCTTGTTGACGATGGCCCCCGTGGGGGTGTCGGGGCACTTGTCCTTCCGGTCGAACACGCCGTCGCGGTCGCTGTCGATCAGCGGCCGGCTGCCGACCATGAAGGCCAGGCCCAGGCTGCCGACGAAGTTGTCGAAGGAGGTGAGGTCGCTGTTGCGCTGGTAGTCCACTTCGCCGCGGATCATGATCGTGGGGGAGAGCGCGGCCCGGAACCCGCCGCCGAACACGAACTCCGAGGCCGAGCCGCACGGGCCCGAGCCGGGGACGGACACGACCGGGCAGCTGTCGCCGTACTTGGTCGAGCCGAGCCCCGCCTTGAGGAAGAGCGAACTCGACTCCCCCGCCCGGATGTTGTACAGCAGCGACGCGGTCCCGGAGAGCACGTTCGTGGAGGAGCCGTTCGCTGCCTTCGGGTTGGAGGTCAACCCCTCGAGCTCGATCCCCAGGTTCATCGGCAGCCAGAACCCGATGCGCAGCGCGCCGCCGAACCCGGCGTCGAGGTCGGTGACCGAGGCGAACGAGGTGACGGCCCCTGCCGCACCGAGTTCCAGGAGGTACTGGCGCCGCTGTGCACGGAGCGGCGTGGCAAGGAGGATGAGCAGGGCCGTGAGCGCCAGGGCGCGAATGCGGGGAGTCGTCATTGGCATCATAGATACGGGCGGAACGGGAGCGGGGCAAGCGTGCGCGGCTTGGAAAGCACCCGGCGCCGCGCTACGATTGACGGAGAGACTGGTTGCTCCGTCACCCAGGCCAGGGGAGGATTCCGTGAAATTCACGATCCAGTTTTGCGTCGTTTGAAACTACCAGCCCAGGGCCGCCAGTTTGGCGGCCGAGCTGCAGCAGGCGTTTCCCGGAGCCAGCGTGGACCTCATCGAGTCGTCCGGTGGCGTGTTTGAGGTGACCATGGACGGGCGTCTGATCTACTCCAAGAAGGCGCTGAAGCGCCACGCCGAGCCGGGCGAGGTGCTTCGCCTGGCGCGCGAGGCGCAGGGCTGAGCAGCATGCGCATCGCCATCTCGACCGGCGGCGGCGACGCGCCAGGCCTCAACGCGGTCATCCGCGCCGTGGTCCTGGCGGCGCACCAGCGCGGGTGGCAGTGCTACGGCATCCGGCGAGGCTTCGGCGGCCTGCTCGGCAACGACGGGATCATGACGCTCAACCGTGCCGCCGTCCGCGGCATCACCCACCTGGGCGGGACGATCCTCGGGACCACCAATCGTGGCAACCCGTTCCGGTGGGCCACTCCGCAGGCAGACGGGTCGCTTGCCGAGGTGGACCGGTCCGAGGACCTCGTGGCCGCGTTCCGCGCCAGCGGGTTCGACGCGCTCGTTTCGATCGGCGGTGACGGCAGCCTGAAGATTGCGCACGACCTCTGGCAACAGGGGCTGCCGGTGGTCGGCGTGCCGAAGACGATCGACAACGACGTCGAGGGCACCCTGGTCACCTTCGGATTTGACAGCGCGGTGACGACGGCCACCGAGGCCATCGACAAGCTCCACACCACCGCGGAGAGCCACGACCGGGTGATGGTCGTCGAGTTGATGGGCCGGGACACCGGATGGATCGCGCTGAACAGTGCCGTCTCGGCGAGCGCCGACATCGTCCTGCTGCCGGAGATCCCCTTCGACATCGCGCGGGTGTGCGA
>DAOLIZ010000202.1:0-1158 GCA_035328285.1 Gemmatimonadales bacterium | reverse complement strand
GAGTGATAGCGCGTTGCCGTGAAGGGATTCGGCAGCCCGGCAAAGAGTCCGGTCCCGTCATGAGAAACCTCCGAGGTCTTGCCATGCATCGGGCGGCCGGCACGGACCACCCGTGCCCCGTATGCGGCGCCGATCGCCTGGTGCCCCAGGCAGACGCCGAGCACCGGGACGGCGGAACCGAACCGTCGGATCGTCGCCACCGAAATGCCCGCCTCGGACGGGGTGCACGGCCCCGGGGAGATGATGATGTGCGTGGGCGCCAGGGCGGCGATTTCCTCGAGCGTGATCGCATCGTTCCGGCGGACCAGCGGCTCCCGGCCGAGTTCGCGGACATACCGGGCCAGGTTCCAGACGAAGGAGTCGTAGTTGTCGAGGAGGAGGATCACGCCGTCGTCCCGAACGCGCGCCGGATGCCGGCGGCCTTGTCGAGCGTTTCCTGGTATTCCATTGCGGGATCCGAGTCGGCGACGATGCCTCCGCCGGCGTGGAAATAGGCACAGCCCTCCCGCAGCGTCACCGTCCGGATCGCGATGCTGCAGTCCATGGCGCCGGTCAGGCCGAGCCACCCGATCGTGCCACAGTACACTCCACGCGCCACCGGCTCGAGCTCGGCCAGGATCTCCATGGCGCGCACCTTGGGCGCCCCGGTGATCGATCCCCCCGGAAACGCCGCGCGGAGCAGGTCGGCCGCAGTCCGCCCCGGTTCCAGGCGCCCCGTCACGATCGACTCGAGATGATGCACGGTGGGATGGCTCTCCAGGGCACAGAGCGCGGGAACCTCCACCGAGCCCGGCCGGCAGACCTTCGACAGGTCGTTCCGCAGCAAATCCACGATCATCACGTTCTCGGCGCGGTCCTTGGCGCTCGCCAGCAGTTCGTTGGCGAGCCGTCGATCCTCCGCGGGTGTCGCGCCGCGGGGCCGGGTCCCCTTGATCGGGCGTGTCTCGACGTGGCCCGCCGCGTCCACCGAGAGAAACCGCTCCGGCGATGCGCTGGCCACGGCGAACCCGTCTCCCTGGAAGTAGGCGGAGAATGGAGCGGGGTTCGCCGCGATGAGGCGCCGGTAGAAGTCGAACGGCTCGTCGGTCCACGGGGCCGAGAAGCGCTGCGACATGTTGGCCTGAAAGATGTCGCCCGCGAGGATGTACTGCCGCACCC
>DAOLIZ010000201.1:0-3328 GCA_035328285.1 Gemmatimonadales bacterium | reverse complement strand
ATCCCGGTCCACCACGAGCACCCGCGCGTAGTCGAGGACGCCGCGCGCCTTGGCGCGCGCGAGCTGGCGGGCGTAGAACGTCCCGTAGCAGCCGCCACCCACGACAACAAATTCGTGGACCGCGATCGGCTCAGAGCGCGCCGTTGGTGATGGGGAGGACGTGCCCGGTGATGGCGGAGGCGGCGTCGCTCGCGAGGAAGAGTACTCCATCGGTGATTTGCCTCATCTCGACCCAGCGCACGGCGGCATCGTCGACCGAGGACACATTGTCGCCGGTGCGGACCATGCCGGGCGCCACGGCGTTGACCCGGACACCGCGGTCACGCACCTCGAGCGCCAGGCTCTGGGTGAACGCCGCCACGGCGGACTTGGCCGCGGCGTAGACCGCCATCTGATCCTGCGGCCGGAAGAACGCCACCGAGGCGAAGTTGATGACGACGCCGCGGGATTCGGCCAGCGCCCCGACTGCCGCCTGCGACACCAGGAACGCCGTCTTGAGGTTGATGGCGATTTCCCTGTCGAAATCGGCGCCCGTCGTCCCCTCGATCGGACCATAGGTGGTCAGCCCGCCCGCGACGTTGACCACCACATCGAGACGCCCGTAGTGCTTGAGGGCGGTCTCGACGGCCAGCCGGGCAATGTCCGGCTCGGTCAGGTCGCCCGCGGTGGGACGCGCCTCGATTCCCTCGGCGGCAAACTCCCGGGCCCGCGCCGCCGCTTCGACCGCGTTCCGGTCACAGAGCACCAGCTTCGCCCCGGCCTTCCCGAAGGCCAGCGCCACGGCGTGGCCGATCTGGCCGACCCGCGCCACGCCGGTCACCAGCACGACCTTGCCGCTGAAATTCCATTCCGTCGTCATGGGAAGCTCCGTCACTTTGGCGTCGGCCGGCGCGACTCCAGCCGCTCCAGCCACTCTTCCGGCACCGTCTGCGAGCCGAGGGAACCATGCCCCTCGCCGGGACCGATGTCGCCATGCCAGTCGCTGCCCCCCGTACGCGCCAGGTCGAGCGCCGTCGCCAACCCGGCGATCCGGGACCGCGTCTCGGCGGCGTGGCGCGGGTGCCGGACCTCGACGGCGTCGAGCCCCTCCTGCTTCAGCCGCGCCAGGTAGGGCCGGGTGGCGCGGTCGCGCAGGTGCGCGGCCGACACGACGCCGCCGGCCGCGTGCACCAGGTCCGCCACTTCCGCGAAGGTGGGAAGGACCTTGTCGGCGTAGGCCGGCTTGTTGCGCCCGAGATAGAGATCGAACGCCGCGTTCACGTCGTCCGCCCCGCCGGCCTGGACCACCGCGCGGGCGACGTGGGGCCGCCCGATGGCGCCGCCGGCCGCCTCCGCCAGCACCGCGTCGAAGGTGACCGCAAGCCCCAGGTCCTGCAGACGGCCGCACATCACTTCGGCCCGGCGCCGCCGGTCGGCGCGACAGCGGTCGAGAAAGGCCTCGACCCGCTCGTCACCCACCGGCAGGAAGTAGCCCAGGATGTGGACCTCGCCCCAGGGGGAGGCGGCGGAGAATTCGCAGCCGGCGATGACCCGGATACCCGCCGCATTCCCCGCGGTGACCGCCTCCGCCACCCCGGCCACCGAATCATGGTCGGTGAGGGCAATGGCGGTGAGCTCCGCCGACCTGGCGCACGCCACCACCTCGGCTGGCGAGAGGGCGCCGTCCGATGCGGTGGAGTGCATGTGCAGGTCGATGAAGCGCGGAGGCGTCAGCGTCGATATCCCGTATCAGGAGAAGTCCACGAGGGCTGCGAGCGGGCGAAGAGCTCGCGAAGCTGCGGCTCCGTCAGTTCGTTGAGCGAGAGCTCGCGGCTCCGGGCGCCGAGCGGGGAGTACTTGACCACACGCTGCTCGCGGTCGGGCCCGGTTCCCCTGGTGAAGAGCATGGTGAACTCGTCGCGGGTGAACTGCGTGACACGACCGCTCGGGGTCACTGTCCACGTCGTGCCGTCTACCTCGATGGTGCGTGCGGGCATGGAAACCTCAGTCGGGCAGAGAAACTTCGAGCCACAGGTCGTCGGCGGCGGGACCATAGGAGGCGATGCCCTTGAGGGCACCGATCAGGCCGGCCTCGTCCGGTGTCGGCGCGAGCGCCGGGTGCGCCGCGCCGTCCGCCGACTCCCGGAACTCCAGGAAGTGACCGGGACGATCGGGATGACGGAACACCCAGAGGTGCTGGCCGCGCGCCTCGAGGAGCGCGGCGAGCCGGCCGGCCAGGGCGAGGTACTCCCCTTCGCGCGCCGTCGGCACGCTCACCCGGGCGACGGCCAGGGCCCGGGCCACCGGTCAGGCGCCGGTGTCGGGGAACGTCTGCAGGGCGGTCTTCAGGTCGGCCAGGAACCGGTCGGCGTCGGCGCCGTCGACGATGCGATGGTCGTACGCCATGGTGAACATCCCCTTGGTCCGGATCGCCAGGGCGTCGGTCCCGTCCGGCGCCGTCACCACGTGGGGCCGCTTCTCGATGGCCCCGATGCCCAGGATCGCCACCTGGGGCTGGTTGATGATCGGCGTGCCGGCAAAGGAGCCGAAGCCGCCGGGGTTGGTGATGGTGAAGGTGCCGCGCTGCACTTCGTCCGGCGTGAGCTTCTTGGCCCGCGCCCGCTCGCCGAGATCGTTGATGGCCCGGGCGACGCCGAGGAGGGAGAGCTCGTCGGCGCGCTTGATGACCGGCACGATGAGGCCCCAGTCGAGCGCCACCGCGATGCCGATGTTGATGTCGCGCCGATAGACGGTGGCGTCGCCCATGACGGCGGCGTTGACGACCGGGTGCTTCCGGATGGTGTCGGCCACCGCCTTCACGATGAAGGCGAGGAAGGTCAGGTTCACCCCCCGCTCGGCGTACTCCTTCTTCCGCGCGGCCCGCACCTGCGCGACCCGGGTGAAGTCGATCTCGAAGAGGCTGTTCACGTGCGCTGACACCCGGCGCGACATGATCATGTGGTCGGCGGTGAGCTTGCGGATCTTGCTCCACGGCTCGACGCGGTCCCCTTCCCACGGCTCCACGACGGGCGAGGGCACTTCGATGAGAACAGTCGCTCCGCGACTGGGCGGGGCCGCGGGGCTGCGGGGCTGCGGGGCCGTCGGCTGGTCAGCGGGGCCGCGGGGCTGCGGGGCAGTCTCGAGGTAGGAGAGAACGTCACTCTTGGTGACGCGGCCGGCGTGGCCGCTCCCCGGAATGGCGCCGATGTCGAGGTTGTGCTCCGCGGCCATCTTGCGGACCAGGGGAGTGCTCTTCCGGCGCAGCCGCTCGTCGGCAGTCTCCGGCCCGCTGGGCGCCGGAGGCGGGGAAGCGGGAATGGGAGGAGCAACAGCCGCGGGGGCCGGCTTG
>DAOLIZ010000200.1:0-3329 GCA_035328285.1 Gemmatimonadales bacterium | reverse complement strand
GCCACGGACCCGATCTCCTCGGCGGCCTCGGGGTGGCCGAGCGCCTCAGCGAGCGGCTGCACCGCCTCGAAGGCCGACGCCCAGAGTGCCGCCTCCGCGGGGGCCTCGTGCCAGGGACGACCGGCCATGCCGACCGCGTACGCCCGCCGCAGCGCCGCCCACCGCTGCGCCAGGAAATCGAGCTCCCCCGTCCAGTTCGCGTAGCGCGCGGCGAGGAGGAGATACAGCGGAATGGCAGGGGTGGTCCCGAAGCGGCAGAGGCCGCCGGTCGAGCACCCCTCGACGATTCGCCCATCCACGTCCTGCGTGAGCGACAGGAACTTCAGCGTATCACGCGGCGCGTTGCGGTCGCCGCTGGCGAGCTGTGCCATGGCACGGCGCGACGCCGCCGGCCCGTCGTACCAGGCGCCGCCCGGACGGTCCGGACCTGCCGACGGCAGCGCCAGGCAGCGGCCCACACCCGGCGTCCCCGCCAGTCCGCCGTCCATCTCCATCTTGGCCCATTCAAAGGCCTCCCCCAGCGCCGGCTCCGGCGAATCGATCGAAGTGGCATATGTCGCGAGTTCCCGCGCGTGATCCGCGCGCTGCTTCCGCACCCCGGCGAATTCCCGGCGCGCCAGCATGACGCGGGAGCGCTCGAGGTCGCCGGCGTCGGCGGCACCGGTGAACCGGATCCGGCAGCGGCCCGCCCCGCGCAGCGAGAACCGCACCGCCGGCCCGTCGGTGGCTGCCGCCTCGAGGGTGCCGCCGTCGGCGTCGATGAGCAGCTGGAAGGAATCGCCCACGGCGCGCAGCGCCGCCTGGTGTCCGCCGGCGGGCAACGTCAGCTCGAGATCGCCGCCGCTGCCGGCGGGATAGGGCCAGGCGCGCCGAAGGTCCGTGGTCCACACGATGTGGATGGGAGCATTCCCGTCCGCGGCCACCTCCCAGTACACCACGGGATGCTCGAGAGCGGCCGTCCATCGTTCGGTTACCGTGGCTCCCCCCGCCACCGACCGACGGATGACCTCCGTCGGTGACACACGGGCATTCGCACCGGCAAGTGGCGTCCCGGACACGGCGACGGTGGCATCGCGTGCGACGGCACAGGGGTGGACCCACGCCTCACCGAGGCCATGTCCGATGCCTCCAGCGAGCGACGCGCGGCGTCCGGTGAAGCGCCAGCGATGCGGCGAATCGGCTGCGAGTTCAGTGAATGGCGTGGCCGAGCCATTCGGCCACTCGCCCCGGAATCCCGGCAGTTCCGGGACGGCCCGAAGGTCCTGGCGCAGCACCCGCGTTCCGGGTGCGGGCCAGCCTGGGGCGGCGAGGAGGCGGTCGCGATGTGGAATCCCCTGCCCCGCAAGCGCGTTGCGGAGGAGGGTCCGGAGTTGCGGCGCGCACGGAGCGTCGGAGGCCGAGGGCTGGATCCCGCTGCCGATGCACAGGATGCCGCCCTCCCCGACGGCGTACTCCCAGGCGACGATGCGCGCCGGGTTGAGGGCAAGCCCGATCATCTCCACCGCCACGATATTGGCCGCAGCCGGGCGGGTCGCGAGATGGGTCGCCCAACGATACGGCTCCCCGGCCCGGGGAAGCCATGTGCAGGTACCAGGCGGCAGCCCGGCGACAAGGGGGTGCGGGCCGAAGCAGGCCAGGCCGCGCGGCGCCGTGTCGGCGGGCTCCGCCTCCCAGAGCGTGTCGCGGATGTCGTTGGGGGTCACCGACTCGATGCCGAGCGCGACGGGCGTCCCGACGGCGCCGAGGGTGGCCAGCAGGCGGCCGCCGGAGCGGAGCCAGGGGAGGATATCGGGCGAGACCGGGGAAACGTCATGCAGCCAGAGGCAATCGGTGTCGGGCCACGGCACCTGATCGAGCGCGGTGACGACGCGCGCATGGATGCCCGGCATGGCGCCGACGAACGCGCGCATCTCGTCGACGGCGCCTGCCTGCGCGACCACCACCACTCGCCGGATGGATGACACCATGGCTGGACGCCTCACGGCCTGAAGATGGAAAGGACCGGGTGCCGAGCGCAGTCCCCGCTCAGCCCCCGGCCCCCGGTCCCCGCGTCGGGCTACTTGCCGTATCGCGCGGCGACCACATCCCAGTTGACGACGTTCCACCACGCGGTCATGTAGTCCGGCCGCCGGTTCTGGTACTTCAGATAGTAGGCGTGCTCCCAGACGTCGCAGCCGAGGAGGGGCGTACGGCCGGCGGATAGCGGAGTGTCCTGGTTCGGCGTGCTCTCCACCACCAGCTTGCCGGCCTTGTCCATGGACAGCCAGGCCCAGCCCGAACCGAACCGGGTGGCGCCGGCCTTGGCGAACTGCTCCTTGAAGGCCGCGAACGATCCGAAGGTGTCGGTGATGGCCTTCCCGAGCGCGCCCCCCGGTTCCTTGGCGCCGCCAGGCGTCATCATGTCCCAGAAGATGGTGTGGTTGTAGTGACCACCGCCGTTGTTGCGGACGGCCATCCGGATCCCTTCGGGCACGAGATCGAGATCGGAGAGGAGCGCCTCGACGCTCTTGCCGCTGAGGCTGGCTTCGCTTCCCACCGCGGCGTTCAGGTTGTTGACGTAGCCGGCGTGATGCTTGTCGTGATGGATCCGCATCGTGGCTTCGTCAATATGGGGTTCGAGGGCGGTGTAATCGTATGGGAGGGGGGGCAGTGCGAATGTCATGGTCAGGCTCCTGGTATTGGCGAGCGACTAGGTCGGGCTTGAGCCTCGTAATATGGGCCGCCTCCGGATGAGGGTCAACGCGGCGCATCCGCGTCCGCGTCGGCCTGGCACGCACATTGGGCGAGCAGGGCCGTCGCGGCGGCGGTCAGCAGGACGGTGAAGAGGACTTCCTGCTCCAGCAGGGCGGGCCAGACCAGGCAGGCGCCGAGCGCGGCGCCAAGCGCAATGACCCGCGGCCGCGACTGGTTGCCGAACGCGGCGGCGGCGAGCACCAGCCATCCGCCGATGATGACCTCGGGTTGTGCCAGCGTCGCCGCCAGGGCGACGGCGGCCAGCGCGAGCGACGGGCGACGGACCGCCGCCGCCCATCCCAACCCCAGCACGGCGATGCCGAAGCCGGTGGGTTGCCAAGAGAGCACCCAGAGCGGCCAGCGCAACCAGGCGAGATGGAATGTGAGCGCGGCCGCCACGAACAGCAGCGTCCCCCAGCTGTACCGGCCCTTCAACGCCGGGATGCGATCGTCCAGCCGCCGCACCGCCCGCCCTAATCCCAGTCGCTCGGCCACCATCCAGTCGAGCAGGCTCCCGAACGCCAGCGCGCCGGCAGTGAGCGCCGCCGGCAGTGCGCCGCCCCGGTCGAGGGTCGGCCAGGCGGCGGTGAAGACCG
>DAOLIZ010000199.1:0-3338 GCA_035328285.1 Gemmatimonadales bacterium | reverse complement strand
CGTGGGCGAGAACTTCTTGATCGCCATCTCCACGATCTGGACGCCGGAGGCGATGACCACGATGAACGCGATGGTGCGGAGGAACGGCACCTGGGTGAGCACGTAGGTGTTGAGGGTCCAGGCCCCGAGCGCGGTCAGCAGCATCACGAAGGTGTTGGCCGCGCCCAGCCGCCAGGCGGTGTCGATCTTCGAGGTGACTCCGAAGAAGGGGCAGAGCCCCAGGAACATTGCCAGGGTGAAGTTGCTGACCAGCAGCGTCGAGACGAAGATCCAGGCCAGGTTGCTCATGCAACCGCCTTCGCGCGCCGCCGGCGCGCCTCCGCGAACCAGGCGAGGCCGAGCATCAGGATGCCGAGGGTCAGGAACCCGCCCGGCGGCATCACCATGAACACCCAGGGTTCGAAGTGCGGACCGAAGACGTTGACGTTCAGGAGCGAACCGCGGCCGAGCAGCTCGCGGATGCCGCTGATGACGACGAGCGTCAGCGTGAAGCCCAGGCCCATGCCGATGCCGTCGGCCAGGGCACGCACCGGCCGGACCTTCGCGGCGAACGCCTCGGCGCGCCCGAGGACGATGCAGTTGACGACGATCAGCGGCATGAACGGCCCCAGCGCCTTGCTGATGTCCGGAAAGGTGGCGGCCAGCGCCAGGTCCACGACGGTCACGAACGTGGCGATGATCAGGACGTAGGACGTGATGCGGACCTCGCCCGGGATCACCTTGCGGAACAGCGAGACGAACACCTCCGAGCCCACGAGCACCAGGAGCGTGGCCGCGCCCATCGCGAGGCCATTGGCCAGGGTGTTGGTGACCGCCATGGACGGACAGAGCCCGAGCATCTGGATCAGCACGGGGTTTTCCCGCCCGATGCCCCGCCACACGTCCGCGCTGAACGCAGCCGGGGGTGGGGCGCCGGGAACGAACTCCGGCGGACTGGCGGGGGTGGCGGACGCGCCGGCGGTCACTGGGCACCTCCCTCTTCCCAGGCGGCAAGGAGCGGGCTCCACCTGGCGATGGCGTTGTTGATGATCCGCACCACCGCGCGCGAGGAGATCGTGGCGCCGGTGATGGTCTGGACTTCGTCCTTCCCGCCGCTGGTGGCGCCCTTCACCCCCCGCAACGGGGGCATCCGCCCGGCAAATTGGGTGGTGAACGTCGTGTCGCTCTCGATCTTGTCGCCCAGCCCCGGCGTTTCCTTCTGCTCCAGCACGCGGAAGCCGATGAGCTCGCCGGTGGACGGCCGGAACCCGATCATGATGGTCACGTTGTCCTGGAAGCCGGGCTCGGTGCCGGTGATGGCCACCCCCAGCTCCTTCCCGTCCGCATCGAAGCCGACGAACGCCCGGGGCGCGCGTGCGACCCCCTTCGTGGCGGGGGCCGTCCGGGTCAGCGCGTCATTGACCAGGTAGAGCGTGTCCCACCGGGCGGGTGCGCCGAGCACTTCGTACACCGCCGCCTTTTCCCGCTCGGCCGCATGCTGTTCGATGGCGGGCAGGGTCCACTGGTACACCGAGGAGACCATCAGCCCGGACATGGCGCCGGCCACGGCCAGCGTGGTCACCAGGCGCCAGGCCGGCGTGCTGGCGCGCGGCGCGGCGGTGGGCGGGGCGCCGTGGGAATGCGGCATGGTCATGCCGCCTCCTTCCGCGCGGTGCCGAACACCCGGGGCTGTGTGGCGCGATTGATGAACGGCACGAGCGCGTTCATGAACAGGATCGCGTACATGACGCCCTCGGGGAGGCCGCCCCAAAGCCGGATCACCACCACCAGCACACCGACCCCGGCGCCGAACACCCAGCGGCCCCGGTTCGTGACCGGCGACGTGACCATGTCGGTCGCCATATACACCGCGCCGAGCATGAGCCCGCCGGAAAAGAGCATGAAGAGGGCGTCCGGCCGCTGGGCGTCCACCAGGTGGATCACGGTGCTGAGCGCGGCCACGGTCGCGAAGATGCTGACGGGAATCCGCCAGTTGAGGTAGCCGCGGAAGGCCAGGTAGGCGCCGCAGGCCAGGATCACGATGGCCGCGGTCTCACCCAGCGATCCGCCGGTGTTGCCCATGACCAGGTGCGCCAGGTCGGTGCCCTTGCCCTCGAACTTGAGCAGCCCGAGCGGCGTGGCGGAGGTGATGGCGTCGGTGACGGGATGCATGAACGGCAGCGCGAAAAGGTCGCCCCGCAAGGCCCAGAACGACCCGCCTCCGGTGGGCCAGGTGGTGATGGCGACGGGGAACGCCGCCTGCAGGAAGGCGCGGCCCACCAGGGCGGGGTTGAAGACGTTCTGCCCGAGGCCGCCCCAGACGATCTTCCCGAACCCGATCCCGAACGCCCCGCCGAGGGCCGCCATCCAGAGGGGCATGCCGGCGGGCAGGGTGAGCCCGAGCAGGAGGCCGGTGATGACCGCCGATCCGTCGGCGAGCGAACCGCCCCGGCCAAACAGCCGCTCGGTCGCCAGGGCGCCGAGCGCAGCGGCCGAGATCACCAGCAGGGCGCTGATGCCGAAGTACCACGCCGCCGCGCCGATGACCGGCACCAGCGTCCCCACGACGTTCCACATGATGACCGGCGTCGAATCCTGGGACCGCACATGCGGCGACGCCGTGATGACCAGGCCGGGTTGACGAGGCGCGTTCATGCCGCCCCCGCGGCGGCGCGCCGGAGCGCGACCTTGCTCGCCTGGAAGAGCTGCGAGAGCGGGATGTTCGAGGGGCACACGTAGGAGCAGGAGCCGCAGAGCATGCAGTCCGCCAGATGGGCGTCGGTCATCTCGTCATACCGGCCGACCCGGGCCAGGTCCCCGAGCAGCGACGGATTGAGGAACACCGGGCATGCGTCGAGGCAGCGTCCGCAGTGGATGCAGGGGTACACCTTCTCGAGGCGCGTCTCGTGCCGCTGCAGCACCACCACGCCCGTCGTGCCCTTCAGGACCGGGGCGTCGAGGTTGGCCTGCGCCTGTCCCATCATCGGCCCGCCGATGATCACTTCCGCGGCGTCGGGCGCCAGCCCGCCGCAGTAGTCCAGCAGGTCCCGCAGCTTGGTGCCCACCGGCACGATGAGGTTGGCCGGCCGCAACAGGCCATGCCCCGAGACGGTCACGATCCGCTCGATCAGCGGGAGTCCCGTTTCGAACACCTCCGCGATCGCGGCGACCGAGCCCACGTTTTGTACCACCACGCCGACGGTCACCGGCAACTTGCCGGACGGCACCTCGACCCCGGTGACCGCCTGGATCAGCATCTTCTCGGCGCCCTGCGGATACTTCACCGTCAGGGGCAGGATCGTGACGTCGAGGTCGGCAGGGAGGGCGCCACGCAGCGCGGCGATCGCGTCCGGCTTGTT
>DAOLIZ010000198.1:0-3354 GCA_035328285.1 Gemmatimonadales bacterium | reverse complement strand
GGGACCTCCTGCTCCCAAAGCAGGCGCTCTACCAGGCTAAGCTACGCCCCGAACGTGTTCCAAGATAACCGGTTGCGGGCTGCTGCCAATCCGGACCGGACGCGGCAGGTCCCGAAGCCGCCCGGCTCACGGTTGGCTCACGGCGTGCTCACAGGCTCCCGCTAGCTATTGGGGAACCCCCTGTCGGAGGTCCTCGATGCGCCGCGGAATTGCGACCCTCTCGCTTTGCCTCTGTCCGCTGTTGGCGGGCTGTTCCCAGGATCCCACCAGCACGGCGGACCCCGGTGGCCCGTCCGGCGAGGTCACCATCACGCTGAGCACTCCGCCCGCGAGCCTCGCGATCGGGAGCCAGACCGTCCTCACGGCCACCGTGAGGGGCCCAGATGGTTCCGACCTCGATGATGTCCAGACCGTCGTCTGGTCGACCAGCGATTCCACGATTGCCACAGTTGGGGGCCAGAGCCCGCGTCGGGGAACGGTCACCGCTCGCGCGGTCGGGAAGGTCAGCATCACCGCCCAGGCGGCGGGTGCGAGCGCCTCCGTGCCGTTGGCCGTGGACTCCGGAGGCACTGGGGGCGGCGGCAATGGCGGGAATCAGGATAGTCTGGTCGCCTCCGTGACGATCGTGCCACTGGCCGCCCCCCTGGCGTTTGGAACGCAAGCAAGGCTGGTGGCGGAGGCCCGCAACTCCGCCGGGGTACTATTGCCAAACATCATCCCAACCTGGAGTTCCTCACGCGCGGCAGTTGTGGCCATCAATGACGACGGGATCGCCACGGCGGTGGGCATCGGCCAGGCCACCATCACCGCACGGGTGAACACGGTGAGCGACTCGGTGCTCGTCTCCACGACCGCGATCGGCCTCGCACTGTTTCCCTACGGAGTGAACCTGACGGTCGGGGACAGCTTGCATATAATCGCGAGATTGAAGGGTGACTACCCGATGGGTCCCCCCGGTCCGATCCAGAGTGCGGTGACCTGGGCCAGCTCAAACCCCGCGGTGATCAGCATCAGCCCAAGTGGCTGGGCGACGGCGCTCCCAGGCGGCGAGGGCCAGTTTACCATCATCACGGCCTCTGTCGGCGGTGTGACGGGCGAACTCTACCTGTCTGGGTCAAGCATCCCGTCGGGGCTCCCTGCAGGTGTCCGGTACGTATACGGCGGGGATGACATCGGACCGCTGGCTGTGCAACCATCGAAGGGATCGTCGGTCACCCTGAACTGGGGAGAGGGCCAGGAGCAAGCCATTGGGTCAGGTACGCTCCAGGTGAGTATCGATGGACTCGGTGGTGCCAGCGCTGGGTGGCCCACGCCGGAGTTTGCCGGCGTCATCCCGCCGTCCAGGAGCCTGACGCTCTACGCCACGAGCTACGCGTCCATCACACAGGGCACAGCCAGCGCCATCATCCCGGTGTGGGATGAGGCCCCCGCTGTCCCTGCCGACACCGCGCTGGTGCGCCTGGTCATGACCAGCTGGTACGCAAAGAGCTACATCGGCAACAACATCTACGTGCTCCCGGCGGGGGCACCGATCGATGATTTCCCCCTCTTCTGCTATTTCGATCTCGGGGCCATCAGCCCCTATCTGCACCTCGGCTCCGGAGAGTGGGATATCGTGATAGTGGACCCGGAGTCCTTCGTCCTTGTGCCAGGCCACCCCGGGCACGAATACTTCCGGTTTCGTGTCACGCCGGAGGTCGGCAAGGCCACGACGTACGCGATCATCGGCAACGACTCCAGCACCATGCGGCTCATCACCACGGTCGAGCCATAGGCGGTGCGGATGCGCCTCGGCATCTGTCGGCAGGCCAGCGCGCTCCTGCTCCTCGCGGCATGCACCGCGGAGGGGGGGACGGCACCGGCGCCCGGAGAGCAGGTCGCGCCAGTCGTGCACACCCCGCTCACCACCCAGGTGGCGGCCGTCGGGACACCGTTCAGCTTCGACGCGACGCTCGGGGAGACGGCGTTCGCCGACCCGACTGGCCGTGGACTGACGTACGTCACGACGCTCGCCCCGGGCGGCCTCGGGCTCGCCACGTCCGCTGGCAGGATCGAGGGGGTGCCCACGGCTCCCGGCGTCGTGCTGGCCACTCTCACTGCCACCACACGGGGCGGCGTCTCGGCGAGCCAGCAATTTCGGATCGTCGTGTTCGCCGGAGGCCTCCCCGCACCGCTCCTGCCAACGTTCCCATACCCCTATTCGGACCTGCGCGCCCCGGTGCCGGACTACTTCTGGCGAGGCACCACCGCCTCCCTGGCCGGTATCGACAACACCCCCTTGGACAACTTCACGACCGACGCCGGGGCGACGCTGGGGCGAGTGCTCTTCTATGACACCCGGCTTTCCCGCGACGACCGGATGGCGTGCGCGAGTTGTCACCAGCAGGCCATGGGCTTCAGCGACAGCGCACGGTTCAGCCGCGGCATCGACGGGAGCCGGATGCGGCGCCACGCGATGGCGCTCACCAACAACCGGTTCTATCAGGAGGGGAGCTATTTCTGGGACGAGCGCGCACCCACGCTCGAGGCGCAGGTCCTGCTGCCGATCCAGGATGCCCATGAACTGGGTACCCCGCTCGATGAGGTGGTGCTGAAGGTCGCCGTGACCCCCTACTACCCCCCGCTCTTCCAGGCGGCCTTCGGGACACACGAAGTCACCCCGGACCGTATCGCACGGGCGCTGGCCCAGTTTGTCCGGTCGCTCCTCTCGACCCAGTCGCGCTTCGATTCCGTCTTCCTCGGGGGTGGCCCACCAGACTACTCGCGACTGACGGCCGAGGAACAGGCCGGTCGCGAGCTGTTCGTCGGGACCGCGGGGTGCGGGGCCTGCCATCACACGAACACCCAGGTTAGTGACGCCGCGCGGAACATCGGCCTGGATGCGGTGCGGAGCGACGAGGGAGCCGGCAACGGCCGGTTCAAGGCCCCCTCTCTCCGGAACGCAACGGTGCGTGGACGGTACATGCACGACGGCCGGTTCGCCTCGATCCGGGAAGTGCTCGACTTCTACGACCACGGCGTTCAACCCGATCCGGAACTCGATACACGCCTGCGGAATCCCGATGGCAGCCCGAAGCGACTGAACCTCACTCCGGACCAATTCGACGCCCTCGAGGCGTTTCTCGCAACCCTGACGGACCAGGCGTTTCTTGTCGACCCGCGCTTTTCCACTCCCTTCCCCCAATGACGGGCAGCCAATCGCTTCGACGTCGGGAACCTGCACTTGGGGACTACCCGCCGTGATTCATCGCGAATCCTGGAGCGCTGGCACCATGTCACGGTACTTCGTGGCCAGCCGCCGGGCGGTCGCCACCGCATCGCCCTGCGCCTCTGTCGGGAATGAGCCAGTCTCGC
>DAOLIZ010000197.1:0-3396 GCA_035328285.1 Gemmatimonadales bacterium | reverse complement strand
GGGGTCGAGGTGCGCGCTGATGAACGCCAGGCGGGTGAACCCTTGGGCCGCGAGGGCGTCGGCGACATCTTCAAGGAGCGCCACCAGCGTGGCGGGCCGGGTGGAGAGCGTGCCGGCGAAATCCGCCGCGAACGGGGCGGGGGTGAGCGCCACGGTGGGCAGCACCAGCACCGTCGCCCCCTGCCGCGACAGCCGCTCGGCGCCGGCGCGGGCCATCGCCTCGACGATGATCACGTCGGTCGAGAGCGGCAGGTGGGGGCCGTGCGCCTCGGTGGCGCCGAGCGGCACGATGGCCACCGCGCGCGCGCGGTCCAGCGCTGTGACTTCTTCATATGTTGCAGTGGCGAGCCAGCACACCGTCATCCGAACCTCGTTCCATCCGGGAGTCCGCCCGTGACGTTTGCACCGCCGGAGCGCTTCAATATCGCCGATCACCTGCTCGATGCGCGCATCCGCGAGGGGCGGGGGTCGCGCGTGGCGCTGGTGACCGATCAGCGGACCTGGAGCTATCGGGACGTGCAGGACCTGGCCAACCGCTACGGCAACCTGCTCAGGGAGGCGGGGGTGATGCCGGAGCAGCGGGTCATCATCGCCCTGCCCGACGGGCCGGAGTTCGTGGCGGCGCTGTTCGGCATCTTGAAGATCGGGGCAGTGGTGGTGATGGTCAACCCGGACCTCAAGCCCGACGCCATCACCTATTTCTATCAGTACACCCGCGCCCGCGTCGCCTTCGTCCACCAGGGCAACCGCGACGCCTTCGAGGCGGCCCGCGCCGGGGCGCCGCTCCTGGCCGAGTTGATGGTGGCCGGAAGCGAGACTCTCGACCGCCGCCTCGAGGCGCAGTCGCTGGAGCTGGAGGCCTTCCCCAGTCATCGCGACGACGCCTGCATCTGGCTCTTCTCCGGCGGCACCACCGGCCAGCCGAAGGCGGTGCAGCAGAGCCACTGGAGCTTCGCGCACACCACCGCCTGCTACGGCCAGGGGGTCCTGGGCCTCACCGAGGACGACGTCACCATCTCGGTCCCGAAGCTCTTCTTCGGCTATGCCATGGGCACCAACCTCTTCTTCCCCTTCTCGGTCGGCGCCCGGAGCGTCCTCTTTCCCGACAAGCCGACGCCCGAACTGCTCTTCGAGGAGATCCGGAAGCACCGGCCCACCGTGCTGGTCAACGTCCCCACCATGGTCAACCACATGGTGACGCACCCCGCCGCCGCCGAGGCCGATCTCTCCTCGCTCCGCCTCGCCACCTCGGCGGGGGAGGCGCTGCCGGCCGAGCTGTACACCCGGTGGCAGGAGCTGTTCGGGGTGGAACTGCTCGACGGGCTGGGGACGGCGGAGATGTGGCACATCTTCATCTCCGCGCGGCCCGGCGCGGTGCGGCCCGGGACCATGGGCACGGTGGTCGAGGGGTTCGAGGTGCAGGTGACGGACGACGAGGGCAATCTCCTTCCTGACGGAGAGGTCGGCTGGCTCCGGGTGCGGGGGAATGCCCGCGCCATCGGCTACTGGCAGCAGATGGAGAAGACCGCGCAGGCGTTCCAGGGGGAGTGGTACGTGTCGGGTGACATGATCCGCCGCGACGCCGACGGGTACTTCACCTACTGCGGCCGCGGCGACGACATGCTCAAGGTGGGTGGCCGCTGGCTGGCGCCGCAGGAGGTGGAGAACTGCCTCCTCCAGCACCCCGCGGTGAAGGAGGCCGCGGTGGTGGGCGTGGTAGACGGGCAGGGACTCACCAAGCCGCATGCCTTCGTGATCGCGAACACACGGACGCCCGGCCTCGACGAGGAGCTGAAGGCGTTCGTTCGGGAGCGGCTGGAGGCCTACAAGGCGCCGCGCGAGATCGTGTTCCTGGCGGATTTCCCGCGGACGCACCTCGGCAAGGTGGACCGGGGACGGCTCCGTGCCGGCCGTTCCCCCTCTCCATATCATGGAGAGGGGGACAGGGGGTGAGGTGGATGGCAGGGCGCATGGGCATGCACCGCTCCGCCGAGCCTGGACCCCGGCTTTCGCCAGGGTGACGGGTTGAGAAGTGCGCGGCGGAATCTGCCTCCCTGCCTCCCTGCCTCCCTGCCGCCCGGCCTAGTACCTTTCCTTCTCCGCCAGGGGCATCCCCGCGCACGTCGGCGCGACGGATTGAGACGATACCCTTGGAACCTGATCCGGCTCATACCGGCGAAGGGAGTGCGGCATGACTGCCACCTCTTTTTCAGACGCCTTTCCCAACTCCCGCAAGGTCACCCTCGAGGGGAGCCGCGGCATTCACGTGCCGGTCCGGGAGATCCTCCTCTCCGATGGCGAGCCTCCGCTTCGGGTCTATGACACCAGCGGCCCGCAGGGCTTCGACGTCCGTCAGGGCCTTCCGACCCCGCGCCTCCCCTGGATCATGGAGCGCGATGTGGAGCGTGCGGCCTCCCTGCCGCCCGGCCACCCTGCCCCGCTGACGTCCGTCACCCCGGCGCAAGCCGGGGTCCAGAATGACCTGATCCCGCCCTCGCTGCAAAGGCCGGTGTATCGGGGCAGGGGGCCGGTGACCCAGCTGCACTACGCCCGCCGCGGCGACGTCACGCCTGAAATGGAATTCGTCGCCCTCCGCGAGGGCATGAGCCCCGAGTTCGTCCGCAGCGAGGTCGCCCGCGGGCGCGCCATCATCCCGGCCAACATCAACCACCCCGAAATCGAGCCGATGATCATCGGCCGCGGCTTCGCGGTGAAGATCAACGCCAATATCGGCAATTCCGCCGTCAAGAGCGTCATCGAGGACGAGGTCGAGAAGCTCCGCTGGGCCACCCTCTGGGGCGCCGACACGGTCATGGACCTCTCCACCGGCAAGAACATCCACGAGACCCGGCAGTGGATCCTCCGGAACAGCGCGGTCCCCATCGGCACGGTGCCGATCTACCAGGCGCTGGAAAAGGTCGGTGGCATCGCCGAGGACCTGACCTGGGAGGCGTACCGCGACACCCTGATCGAGCAGGCGGAGCAGGGGGTGGACTACTTCACCGTCCACGCCGGCGTGCTGCTCCGCTTCGTGCCCATGACGGCAAAGCGGCTGACCGGCATCGTCAGCCGCGGCGGGTCGATCATGGCCAAGTGGTGCCTCTCGCATCACAAGGAGAACTTCCTCTACACCCATTTCGAGGAAATCTGCGAGATCATGGCGGCGTACGACGTCTCCTTCTCGCTGGGTGACGGGCTCCGTCCCGGCTCCATCAGGGACGCGAACGACGAGGGGCAGTTCGCCGAACTCAAGGTGCAGGGGGAGCTGAACAAGATCGCGTGGAAGCACGACGTGCAGGTGATGAACGAGGGCCCCGGCCACGTGCCGATGCACCTCATCAAGGAGAACATGGACAAGCAGCTCGAGTGGTGCGGCGAGGCGCCGTTCTACACCCT
>DAOLIZ010000196.1:0-3426 GCA_035328285.1 Gemmatimonadales bacterium | reverse complement strand
CCCGGGACGTGGCCGCCGGGCTCGGCGAGCGCGCCGCCGGTGTCGGGTGCGATGTGGCTGATCGCGCCCAGGTGGAAGCCGCCCTGGCCGCGGCCGAGGCGGCGCTGGGACCGATCGACATCCTGGTCAACAACGCCGGGCTGACGCGGGACAACATCCTGCTGCGGTTGAGCGACGAGGACTGGGATGTCGTGCTGGACGCCAACCTCAAGGGGGCGTTCTTCACCATCCGCGCGGTCATCAAGGGGATGATGAAGCGGCGCTCCGGGCGCATCATCAACATCACCAGCGTGGTGGGACTCACCGGCAACAAGGGCCAGGCCAACTATGCCGCCAGCAAGGCGGGGCTGATCGGCCTGACCAAGTCGGTGGCCAAGGAGTACGCCGCCCGCGGGGTCCTCGCCAACTGCGTCGCCCCGGGCTTCATCGAGACGGATATGACTGCCGCCTTGCCCTCTGAGGCGCGGGCGGCATTATTAGAGGACATTGCGCTGGGGCGTCTCGGCAGGCCAGAGGATATTGCCGCCGCCGTGCTCTTCCTGGCATCAGATCTCGCGTCCTACATCACCGGCCAGGTGCTGGTGGTGGACGGCGGGATGGTCATCTAGCCCGACCCCCTACTCCTTTTCGAGGACGACATGAGCAACGTGGAAGAGAAGGTCAAGGATATCATCGCCGAGGAACTGGGCGTGGAGCGCGAGAAGCTGACTCCCGAAGCCAGTTTCATGGAAGACCTTGGCGCTGACAGCCTCGACACCGTCGAGCTGGTCATGGCCTTCGAGAAGGAATTCGACATCGACATCCCGGACGAGGACGCGGAAAAGCTCCGGACGGTCGGTGAAGCCCTCAAGTACCTGCACGAAAAGACCGGGAAGTAGCTTGGGGCGTCGTGTCGTCGTCACCGGCCTCGGCCTGGTGACCCCGCTCGGCAACAATGTCGAGGACTCGTGGGCCGGCCTGCTTGCAGGCCGGTCTGGCGCTGCGCCCATCACCAAGTTCGATCCGGCGGCCTTCCAGGTGCGGTTTGCCTGCGAGGTGAAGGGCTTCGACGCGCTGCAGTACATCGACAAGAAGGAAGCGCGCCGCTACGACCTCTTCGTGCAGTTTGCGCTCGGCGCGGCCCATGAGGCCGTGACCCAGGCGGGGCTGGAAGGGAAGTTCCCGGTGCCCGAGCGGACCGGGGTCATCATCGGCAGCGGCATCGGCGGCATGGTGACGTTCCAGGAGCAGACCAAGCTCCTGATCACCCAGGGCCCGGACCGCGTCTCCCCCTTCTTCATCCCGATGTTCATTCCCGACATCGCCGCCGGACTGGTGTCCATTCGCTACGGACTCAAGGGCGCCAACTACGCGACCGTGTCGGCCTGCGCCTCGTCGGCGCACGCCATCGGCCAGTCGTTCGAGCTCATCAAGTCCGGCCACGCCGACGCGATGCTGACCGGGGGGACCGAGGCTGCCATCAGCGAGCTCGCCATCGCGGGGTTCCAGAACATGCGGGCCCTCTCGACGCGGAACGATGCCCCCGAGGAGGCCAGTCGCCCCTTCGACAAGGAGCGCGACGGCTTCGTGCTGGGCGACGGGGCCGCGATGGTCATGCTCGAGAGCCTCGAACACGCCCAGGCCCGCGGCGCCACCATCCTCGGCGAGGTGCTCGGCTACGGCCTGAGCGGCGACGCGTACCACATCACCTCGCCCGCGCCGTCGGGCGAAGGGGCCCAGCGCGCCATGCGCGACTGCCTGGCCGACGCCGGCGTCGGGATCGAGAGCGTCGGCTATATCAACGCCCACGGCACCAGTACCTCCCAGGGGGACATCGCCGAGACCGCGGCGGTCAAGGCGGTCTTCGGGAAGCACGCGAAGGAGCTGATCTTCGGGTCGACCAAGTCGATGACGGGCCATCTGCTGGGCGCCGCGGGCGGGCTGGAGTTTGCCGTCTGCCTGCTCGCCGCGCGGGACGGGAAGATTCCGCCGACCATCAACCAGGTCACGCCCGACCCCGAGTGCGACCTCGACTGCGCGCCGAACACGGCGGTCGAGCGGGAAATCGACGTGGCGCTGTCCAACAGCTTCGGGTTCGGGGGACACAACGTCACGCTCGCGGTGCGGTCCTGGAAGGAGTGACCGGCCGGGATCGGCCCGGATTGTCCACGAGACCCCGGCAGCCCGCTCCCGGGGTCTTGTCGCTTCCGGGAGCGTCATCTGGCACCACCGGACCGGACCGGGGTAGATTGTTCAGGTAATCGACCACCGCTCAAGGAGATATGCATGCCGCCCACCCTCGACCTCGCCGTGCTCCGAGACCCGGCGCTCAGGCCGATCGGGGAGAAAGTGCAGCGTGGCCAGCGGCTGGATCACGCCGACGGGCTGGCGCTCTACGCGACGAACGACCTGCTGGGCCTCGGCGCCCTCGCCGACTTCGCCAATCGCCGCCGGAATGGCGACCGGGTGTTCTTCTCGGCCAACCAGCACCTCAATCCCACCAACGTCTGCATCCTGCGCGCCACCTGCACCTTCTGTTCGTTCGCGCGGACGCCGAAGGAGGATGGGGCTTATACCCGCTCGCTGGACGAGGTGTACGCCGAGGCCGAGCAGGCCCGCGGCGCGCCGACCACGGAGTTTCACATCGTCGGGGGCCTCCACCCCAAGCTGCGGCTCGCCTACTACACCGACATGCTGCGCGGGCTGAAGGAACGGCACCCCACGGTGCACATCAAGGCGCTGACGGCGGTGGAGATCGCGCACCTGGCGCGCATCGAGAAGGTGTCCGAGCGCGAGGTGCTCCTGGCGCTGAAGGCGGCGGGGCTCACCAGCCTGCCGGGCGGCGGCGCGGAGGTGTTCAGCACCGCCGTGCGGGCGACCATTGCAGAGCGGAAGCTGACGGGCGAGGAGTGGATCCGGGTCCATCGGACGGCGCACGAGCTCGGCATCCCCACCAACTGCACCATGCTCTACGGGCACGTGGAATCCGCCGACGACCGGCTCCAGCACCTGGCGATGCTGCGCGAGCTGCAGGACGAGACCGGCGGGTTCCTGACGTACATCCCGCTGGCCTATCACCCCGACCACAACGAGCTCGGTGAGGAGCTCGGGCGGGTCGGGACGGCCACCTCCGGGTTCGAGGACCTGAAGAACATCGCGATCGGGCGGCTCTTCCTCGACAACATCCCCCACGTGAAGACCCACTGGCCGATGGTCACGCCGGCGCTCTCGCAGATTGCGCTGAGCTTCGGGTGCGACGACGTGGAGGGGACGGTGGTCTTCGAGCGCGTCTACCACGAGGCAGGGGCGCACACCGAGATGGCGATGACCTATCCCCAGCTCGTCACGCTCATCCGCGACGCTGGCCGCCGCCCGGTGGAACGGAATAGCCTGTACGAGACCGTGCGGGACGCCTCCGACGACCCGCCGCCCGCGGCTCCCGCACCC
>DAOLIZ010000195.1:0-3429 GCA_035328285.1 Gemmatimonadales bacterium | reverse complement strand
AGCGGGGAAGCGGGGAAGCGGGGAAGCGGGGAAGCGGGGAAGCGGGGAAGCGGGGCCGAATGTGCGATGCACGCCCCGGACTGTCAAGCACTCTGACGGCGCCAATCAACCGGAATGATCCGCTCATCCGGCACATTGGGTTGAATCCCACAAAATAGGGGTGGGCATATGCCCACCCCGATCCATCCGCCTGCCACGATCGACGTTTTCCCACCACGCAATTGCCGCCCGCTACGACGCCACCAGCGCCCGCCCGATGCCCGGGTGACGGCGCACCAGGAACCGCGCCGCAATGACGACCGCCAACGAGTTCGCCACCACGATCGACCAGAAGGGCAGGAGCCGGCGGATCGCCTCGGTGAGCTGCGCCACCGCGAGGATCGTCACCACGAACCCCGCCACGATCGTGAACAGCATCGCCTTGGCCTGGGCCGGGTGCCCCTGCGCCTGCGCGATCAACCGCACCACCACGAACCCGATGACGAGCGAGAACACCAGATGCAGCGCGTTGTACCAGAAGATGGCGGCAAGGTCCAGCGGGATGGGACGCTGCAGGATGCTGGGGTCGCGCACTCCCTCGAACACCGCCAGGCCGAGGAGGTTCACGGTGAAGAGCGGCCCCCGCGCCGCCAGGAAATCGAACGCGGCATAGAACACCGCCACCGCGGCGTAGGCGATCAGCCCAACCAGCAGTCCCTCGCGTATCACCTTGACCTGTTGCGGCATGATGCCCTCCATGAGGATTTCGGCTCACACCCTCCGGTCGGTCGTCCCCGGGTCCTCTCGACCCCCGGGCGAACGGAGGATTCGACTCTCAAGGCTCATTCCATCTAAGTCAATGTATGGCAAATCGTTGAGCAGGGAAACGGCCTCCGGCGGGTGAATTCGGTTATCGCCGACCGGGCAGAATGGCTTCCATTGCCCACACCGCAGCAGTACTCCACCGTCCCCCCCCCCCGGAGTCCGGCCTCGATCCGCCCGGAAGGCGGGGGGTGTTGGGGCCGCCACGTCGCGGTGTTGCCAGCGAGGCCCCGAGTGGGGCATTATCCATTGACATGTGACAGATAGTGAGACAGATTGCACGTATCAGTTTACTAATAAGCTATTTAGCACTGCCAAATAAATGGACAAATAAGTGACATTATTTGTCCCGGAGGGAGCTCGCGATGCGCGATTACCCGCACCTCCTGTTTCGACGGCACTGGGAGATCACCGGAAAGGCGCGGTACGAGCTCGGGCAATGTGACGCCATTATCCAGGCGATCTCCAATACCCCCTTGCTGCCCGCCTACCACAGCCAGCTGCTCGGCGTGTCCCTGAGTAAGGGCGCCCAGGCCACGACCGCCATCGAGGGGAATACCCTGACAGAGGAAGAGGTGCAGGCCGTCGCCGCCGGGCACTCCCTGCCGGCGAGCAAGGAGTACCAGGAAATCGAAGTCCGCAACATCCTGGAGGCATACAACGCGCTCCTCCAGGATGTCGCCGCCAACGACCACGTCGAGACGATCTCGCGCGAGCTGCTGCTGCGGTTTCACGCGATGATCGGGAAGGGTCTGGGGGAGCATTTCGACGCCGTGCCTGGGCAATTCCGGAAGGACGACCGCACCGTCGGCCCGTACCGGACGCCCGCCCATCAGGACGTCGAAGAGCTCGTGGGCCGGTTGTGCGAGTGGCTGCGCCGGGAGTTCCGATTCGGCGCCGACCAGACATTCGCGGAGGCTGTCACCCAGGCTATCGTCACCCACGTCTACATTGAGTGGATCCACCCGTTTGGCGATGGAAACGGCAGGACGGGCCGCCTGGTGGAGTTCTATATCCTCCTCCGCGCCGGCAATCCCGACATCGCCTCCCATATCCTGTCGAACTTTTACAACGAGACGCGGTCGGAGTACTACCGACAGATCGATCTCGCATTTAGAAAGCAGGACCTGTCCGGGTTCATCGAGTACGCGGTGCAAGGATTCCGGGATGGCCTCCTGCGCACCTTGAAGACGATTCAGGGGAGTCAGTTCGAGATCACCTGGCGCAAGCTCATCTACGATCGCTTCGCCGAGAAGAAGTACACCAAGAAGACCGTCTACAACCGGCAGCGGCTGCTCGCGCTGACGCTTCCGATGGACGCATCGCTCCCGGAGGCGCAGATCCTGAGCCTGAGCCCGGAGGTCGGGCGCGCGTACGCGGTGCTTTCTCCCAGGACGCTCCGGCGGGACCTCGACGAACTGATCCAGATGGGAATCGTGGTGCAAGTGGACGGGAAGTATCGAGCAAATGGGGCGATTCTGAGAATGCAGGTCCCTCAGCGGCGGCGGAGTTCGGTGAAGTTCGGCGGGGCGGGCTGAGGCAACCGTTAGCCATGCCGATAGTCGGAGGGCTGAAACCGGACCCGAAGCCATATGACCCACCGGGACTCCTGCCACGTTGCCCCGGTTGATGGCCGCCGTCGCATCGCCTCCCTATCCACCAAGATCGTGACACGCGGTGAGGCCCAGATGGCTTCACGCAACAGTGTGAGATTGCGGTCGATCCAACGGTTACATACGAAGCGCGCTATGAGAACTGCCGCACCCGCGGCAACGATGGCCGGACCCCAATGATTTTGTTGGGCGGGAAGTACTGACCCGACAAGCTGCAGCAAGAAGCCGAGGAGAAGCAGGGCAACACCGGCCCGCGCCTGCAGCATTGACATCGCCGTCTCGTCGACGGAGAGCGTCGAGATCTTGCCCTTGAGACCTGGGTGGAGTTCATCGCTGAAGAGGACCGAGGCGGCATACATTGGGGAGCGGAGCATGCTGAGGCCGAGGTAAATGGCACCGCTGCAGTCGAGGCCCAATCCCACAGCGCCGACCTCTTTGCCCAGGTCTTGAAAGTCCATGCACGCCCCCTCTCGCCGAACTTCAGGTCATCTGGCGCCGTGCCTACCCCACCCGCACCGCCTTCGCGTACCGCCCTTCCCCGTCCACCGACGCCTCACCGAGCAGCGCCAGGGTCTCCAGGTGTCGCCCGACCAGCTTGCGGCTGGCGCCGTCGAACGCCGCCGCGGCCGCGTCGGCGCTCACCGGCCCCCGGGCAATCATTCCGCCCAGCGCCGCCAGCTGTTCCACTGCCGTGGCGGGCCAGGGGATCTTCGCGGCGGCGGGAACGACCGCCGGCTTCGGAGCGGCCTCGGGCAGGTCGAGGGCAGCCGCCCGGTGCTTCGGGGCAAAGCGGGGAATCTGGTACTCCGGCCGGAGCCAGCGGATCAGTCCCCGCTTTTCCTCCTCCACCCGCTCGTCGTGCAGCGCCACCAGCCGCTCCAGGATCTCCTCCTTCTCCATCGGCCAGGGCCAGCCGTACGCCTCGGCCACCAGCCGGTCGAGCTCGTCATGCAAATCCTTCAGCACTCCACAGGCCGCGATTTCGTGGATGGCCCGCTCCTTCGGCGTGAGCTTC
>DAOLIZ010000194.1:0-3454 GCA_035328285.1 Gemmatimonadales bacterium | reverse complement strand
TCCTCCTCCTCCTCCTCCTCCGCCGCCGCCGCCGCCGCCGCCGCCTGGCGGCGTGGTCGCAAAGGTGGAGTTGAACTGGAGTCTCGTCAACCTCGAGGAGGGCGAGGAACGGACACTCGTCGCGACGCCGCTCGACTCGTTGGGCCAGCTTGTCCCGGGCCGGGTCGCGCTCTGGTCCTCGAGCGCGCCGACCATCGTGGCCGTCACGCCGATCGGTGCGGGGATCGTGACGGCGCTCCGGCCAGGCGCCGCCACCATCACGGTGCGCATCGACGGCCAGAGGGCAACTGCGACGGTCACCGTCTCGGCGACGTACCCGTTTGATCTCACCTTCGAGCGTGCGGGCGGGACAGGCACGGAGTTACTTGCCCTTGACTTGCGCATCCCGGGCGTCGAGCCCCGGCTGTTGGGGCCCGCTGGGGCGGCAAACGCCGTGCTGTCACCCGACGGGCAGCGCGTCGCGTACATTGAGTGGTATGCCGGCGGGAATTCGGCAATTGTCGTGGCGGCCCGTGATGGATCGAGTCCGCGCTACGTGACATGGGGCACCGCCCGTCACGACCAGCCGAGCTGGTCCCCCGACGGAGGGCGGCTCGTGTACCGTCGCTGGGATTGGCAGGGTGGTGGCGACGCCGACCTCTGGGTCGTGAACACCTGGGGCGATCCTCTGCCCGTGAACCTGACGGAAGGGCACGGGGCGGCAGGTGAACACGAGCCGGCGTGGTCGCCGCAAGGGAGTCGCATCGCCTTCGTCCGTATCGTCAACGCGGTTGGCAGCGTCTGGACGATGGCGGCGGACGGCAGCGACGCCCGCCAGATCACGTTCGGTGGTTTCTCGGACGCGGAGCCCGCCTGGTCACCCGACGGCCTCACGATTGCCTTCCAGCGTTCTGGTGGTGGTATCTACGGCGATCTCTATCTCGTACCTGCGGGGGGAGGCAGCCCGCGCCTGCTGATGTCGCTTCCCTTCAACCAGCGCGCGCCCGCGTGGTCACCCGATGGCCGGCTGATCGCGTTCGTATCCGGCCACGAGGGAACTCCCGAGCAGCTCTTCACCATCTGGGCTGATGGCACGCGACTGGTGCGCCGCACCGACATGCCCGCGACGCTCAGTCGGCCGGGATGGTTCGTGCGATGAAACGGGCCGTCCTGGGTATCCTCGCGTTGTCGGCCGCCATGGCTGGCTGCGCCGGTTCGACCGTAGGGAGTGGCGTCGGCGACAGGTTTTTTGTACAGCCACCCTACTACGCAGGCACGCCCAACGGGCGCGCCCTGCCGGTGGGCGCCTTGCCGGTCGCCATTCAGCTTGGCAACTTCTTCGAAGCACGCAGTGGCGGTGACTCGCCGCTGGACACGCTGGTCGCAGGAATGAACGCGCGCCTCTCCGCCATGGAGGGAGTGGTTACCCTGGAGGGTCCGGCATTGCCCGGCGCGGGCCCCGATGTCTCCTTGGGTTGCGAGCTTGACGCGACCGGCGAGTGCGTCCTGATCGACCCGGCGGACCCCTATGCCGTGCAGCTACGGCTCGCCGTGACCCGATCGTCCGGCAAGTGGATTACCGCGCTGCGGGAGCGGGCGGGCGCGTCAGGTGTCGATGCCGTGCTCGTCATTACGCTTGAAGTCGGGCAGTACTGGGTACAGCAGCGCAATGCGCTTGGGGCGAAGGAAGTGCGGCTGGGGACCGGACTGGTGCAGCCCGTTCCATGGCTCACATCGCTTGAGGCACCGGTGGAGGTACTGCAGCTCACGGGTGCGTTGGTCAATCCCGAGGGCCGGGCGCTTCGGATCGGTGCTGAGGGGCTCCTGGCGCGGCGTACCGACCTCGTCATGAGCGGGTTCGGGGCACAAGCGCTGCTCCGTGACGACGACATTCGCGCACTTCAGTCGCAGCGGCGGGACGACCTCCCGGGCCATCCGCTGGTCTGGGAAGCGGCACTTGATCTGCTGGTGCAGTCACTCCTGGGAGGGTGAGCCATGCCCGGACGGGACGCCATGAATGCAGTCGGCTCACCCTTGCCGCAGCAGGACCGGGAACGGCGGCGACCTGGCTACGGTACGCACGCAATCACCTATGCGGTGCTCGGAGGGCTCATCCTGGGCGCCGTCCTCTTGCGAGGAGCAACGTGGATGCGCCACCCCACCTCCAAGGGTGATGTGCCGGTCGTGCTGGAGCAGTACACCCGATCACGAGTCCCCGGCTTGCAATACATTGTGGTGGATTCCGGTGGGGTGGTGTTCGAGTATGCAGGTGGCTGGGCCGACATCAAGCACCGGAAAGCGATGACGCCAGCGACGACGCTGATGGCGTACTCGATGACCAAGGTGGTCACCGCGATGGTCGTCCTCCAACTGGTGGACAAGGGGGCTGTGGGGCTTGACGATGAGATCGACCGCTATCTGCCGGATACCCCTTATCGGGGACGGCACATCACGATCCGTCAGCTGCTTGCCCATACGGCCGGCCTTCCCAATCCGATCCCCCTTCGCTGGGCGCACCTGGCGGAAGCAGACCGCGGTTTTGACGAGGCCGAGGCGCTCGCCAGGGTGCTGCGCGAACACCCGAAGCTTGCGTTTGATCCGGGCGAAAAGTTCGCCTACTCCAATATCGGCTACTGGCTCCTCGGCAAGATCGTCGAGCGGGCGACGGGACACGCCTACGAGGATAATGTAGCGGCGAACGTCCTCGTGCCACTGCACCTGTCGCCGCAGGAGATGGCCTTTGTCATTCCCGATCCAGCTCGCCACGCGAACGGGTACCTCGCCAGGTGCTCGCTCCTGAACCTGGTCAAGGGATTCGTCACCGACAGCGGTTTTTGGGGTGAATATGAGGGCCGGTGGCTGCGGGTGAGGAGTCACCACCTTGACGGCCTGGCATTTGGTGGGCTGGTCGGGACGGCGCGCAGCTTCGCGCGACTTCTCCAGGACCAACTGCGGTCGGAGTCGGTGCTGTTTCGTCCGGAAACCAGGCGGTTGCTGGAGACACAACAGGTGACGGGCGGTGGTGAGCCGGTCCCGATGACGCTTGGGTGGCACATTGGCGAGACAGGCGGCGTCGGCTACTTGTTCAAGGAGGGCGGCGGCGGTGGCTTCCATGCCGAGATGCGGCTCTATCCGACGAGGGGCCTCGCATCCGTGGTGATGGTGAACAGCACCACATTCAGTTCGACCCGGTTCCTGAACCGCATGGACGGCGCCTTCCTGAAGCCGTGACTTCTTGCAGGGTGGCAAGGGCGAATCGGGGGTCACCGGAGCGGGCGCGCTGCTCCCCGATGCGACCGGCCCCGCCCCTCCGCATGGCAATTCCGTTTCCACTCTCTGTGAGGCGCAGCTCCCATGAAACACGGTCCTTCGCCCGAATCGCCCCACCCCATCCCAAATGTCACGCGAACGGGGTTTCTGAAGCGCTTCATCACCCGACCGAACATCGTGGTCGGCGATTACACCTACTACGACG
>DAOLIZ010000193.1:0-3462 GCA_035328285.1 Gemmatimonadales bacterium | reverse complement strand
AGATCCCGGAGGACCATTCGCTCGACATCGAGCCGGTGCAGCTGGGCGGCGAGGATGAGGCTCCGCCGGCGCCGGCACCGATCGTGGGGTTCGGGTTGTTCTAGGATTCGCTGCACAAGATGGGAACGACAGCGGGGCGGCCAGTGGCCGCCCCGTTTTTTTCATGCTTCGGAACCGCCAAATCGGCCCCCCGCAGACTGGAGTTGGTGCCGACGCCTGCGCCAGCCGTCTGGTGCGGCTGGTTCGGCTGGGTCGGCTGGTTCGAAGAACCATGGGCCCGGTTGGGAAGAAAACGGGGGGCGGCGAGCAGCCGCCCCATACTGTTCAGGCCTAGAACCGCCAGGTCAGTCCACTGTAAATCTGGGTCAGTTGGCTGGTGCCCGGGTTGGCGGGATCCTTCTGCCGCAGGCCGGAGAGGTTCAGGTACCACTGCCGGGCCAGGGCGACGTCCAGATCCACCCCGTACCAGGTGGACTTCTGGCGCTCGACGAACGCCGGATTGTCCTCCTGCCGGACGCCGCCGTTCAGGTCGACATGCACGGCGTTGGTGGGGTCGAAATTCACGTGGCCGGAGTAGAGGTGCCCGTTGGTCTGGACCGAGCCCGGGTTGATGGAGCTCGAATCGTTCTGGTTCTGGTACCAGGTGGCACGCACGGAGAATCCGAGGCCAAGCGGTGCCACCCGGTTGGCCCCGAACGTCGCCGTGTAGGAATTGGCGCCCAGGACCGTCGCGCCGGTGCTCCGCCGCCAGTCGCCGCCCAGGTAGAAGTGCCGCCCGGAGTACTGCAGGCCGCCGCCGTAGCCCTCGCGATAGGCGTCGTCGAAGTTGGTTTCGGGATTGGTGAAGTCCCGGATAAGACGCACGTTGCGGCGCTTGTCGTACGTGGCGTTGATCGCAAGCCATGGCTTCGGCCGCACGGACACGTTTGCGAACTGGCTCGTGAAGGAGACCGCGCTCGACTCGGCATTGGGACCTTCGAGCTTCCAGGGCCGGTAGTAGTCGACCTCCTGCAGCAGGTACAGCGACACATACCGATTGCTGACGTTCGCCTGGGCAATGCCCCACTCCCGGCGCTCCACACTTCCCTCGTAGGAGCCGACGGCGCCGATCGTGAACGCGCGGGACGTCAGGCCCCCCGGCGCGTTGTGCAGGGTCAGGTAGGCGCCGTAGTCGTGCACCGCGCTGGAATACCGGAGGGTGGCGGCATCCGGCTCCCAGCCAGCGAAGGCGCCAAAGGAGAGATGCTGTCCATTGAGTTCGACCAGGCCGCCGTCGAACAGGCCGATGGAACTGATGTACATGAGGTACTGTCGCCCGGCAGCCATGCGGAACTTCGCGTCGGGCGCATTCCAGAACAGGACTGCCTGGTACGCACGCGTGTGGCCGTCCACGTTAGTGCCGCCGGCGGACGAAGTGGTCGTCTGTCGGGCGCGCAGGTCGATCGCGACGCCGAGCGGCGTGCCGCCGATCGCGAGGCCGTACAGCCGGGCATCAAGCGATGGCTGGTTGAAGCCGTTGCTCCCGGCCTCCTGCCCGGCCGCGACCGTGCTTGTCGTGGCGCGGAGATAGCGACTCCCGATGCGACCATGGAGCCCCTGTCCGCTCAAGCGGCGGGGCCGCGGCGCGGCCAGCGGGGCGCCCATGGCGATCTGCTGCGTGGCGACGTGGCGATGGAACCGGACGGTGTCGCCGAGGGCAAGCTCCGGAGTCCCCTTGACCAGCTCGGTGTTCGACTTGTGCGAGGCGAGGAACTTCACGCGCAACGTCGCCACCGCACTGTCTCCCCGTACGACCTCCACCTCCGAGCCTTCCACCAGCCCGTCCATTCGTCCGGCCGCGATGTAGATCTCGGTGCCGGAGATGAAGCTGATGCTCGAGATGACGGCGGCCGTGTCCGGCGCGGAAGGCAGGGTGTCCGGCGCTGCGGCAGGCAGTGCGACGTCGGCGGCGGGGATCTCGATGGTCGTTGGTGGCACATCGAGTCCGGCCTGGAGCGTGGTCGAGGCGGCGGGAGCCGGCTCCGGTGCAGAGGTGGCCGGTGGCAACGTGGTCGTGGGCGCAGCGACTGGTGTTGGCGCCGGGATGGCGACCGCCTGCGGCTTGGCCACGACCGGCGCAGGAGCGGCCGGCGGCGACGCGGGTGTGGACTCAGCCACACGTGTTGGCACCGGGGTGGCGGACGCCTGCGGCTTCACCGGAACCGGAGCAGGGGCCGCCGCCAGCGAGATGGTCGTGGGCGCTGCCGGAGGCGGCGTGGACATCGCCACGTCGGCCGGTGGCGGCGCCTTCGATGTCGCCGGGGCGGGCCTGACTGCGCTGAGTGTCAGGGCCACCGCCGCGCCCGAATTTCTGGCGGGCACAGGCGTGGGGGCCTGCACCGGCGCCGAGACGGTCTTCGGCTCTGGACTGGCGGAAGCATCGAACGGACCCCGCACCACGCTGTCGATGTTCGCGGCTGGTACCACGAATGTGGCGCCGGACTTCTGGCTCCGAATCCGGACGCCGTTCGGCCCGTTGTCGGCCAGCAGCGTCCCGCGGATGGTGCCGCCCTCGCGGAGGTACACCACGGCGGGCCCGACCAGCGCCTGGGCGCCAAGTGGGGCGGAGTCCCGCGCGAACCCCTGCGCCTGGGCCGCCCCGGCTCCGATCACGGAGCAGAGGAGGAGTGCGAGCAGGCGCCCAACTCGTCCCGAGCCTTCGAATGCAGTGTTCACGGTGTCGATCCGTTGGCGTGGCAGCCGGACCGCACGCAATCGCTGGGGGTGTAGTTCTTCCCCCTGTGCTTGTCCGTTTGCACCTTCGCGTGGCAATTCAGACACAACAGCTGCGGAGTGGCCGCGTACGGCTGGCCGAGCTTGTGGCATTCCGAGCACTGGCCCCACTTGCCGTTGTGCTTCCCGCTGTAGATGCGGAATTGCGAGATGCTGCCGTCGTGCGCGGTGAAGCGTGCCCCCGCCCAATTGGCCACTAGCGAGTGGCAGGTGGTGCAGGTGAGCGAGAAGCTGGCGGCGGCGTGGTTCGGATCCGTCGTGCCCACAAACTCCGCATGGTGGCAACCGTCACAGGTCTGCTTGACCGTGGAATACGGCATCGTGGTGTGGCACTGGGTGCACTGCACGGCGGTGCTGCTGTGCACCCCGGTGAGCGCAATGGGCGTGGTCGGGTGATTGACGCTCGCCCCGGCCCAGTTGGCCACTACCTGGTGGCAGGTCGAGCAGTCGGTCGAATACCCGGCGGCCGTGTGGTTCGGGTTGGTCGTCGCCGCATAATCCGCATGGTGGCAGCCGTCGCAGGTCTGCTTCACGGTCGAGTACGGCATGCTCGTGTGACACTGCGAACAGTTGACCAGATTGGCGCTGTGCGCGCCGGTCAACGCGATCGGCGAGGTCGGATGGTTGAACGTGGCGCCGAGCCACCCGGACACCAGGCCGTGGCAGGTGGTGCAGTTCGTCGAGAAATTG
>DAOLIZ010000192.1:0-3492 GCA_035328285.1 Gemmatimonadales bacterium | reverse complement strand
CCGATCATCACGACCTCGTCCTTGAGGTCGGTGCCCTGGATTTCCCCGGTGATGTTGACCGCCTGCTCGACCACGTCGCCGATCCGGTTCCGCACGTCGACCTGCACCGTCACCGGGATGCCCCGCTGCAGGATCCGGTACATCCGGTTGTAGTGCTCCGGCGTGATGGCCACGATGACCGGCCCGGCCAGCATCCCTTCCCGGGACCACCGGTCCCGCCACGCGCCAGGACGCGAGAAGCCGCGCACTGCGCCAAGCCAGCCGCCCTCCGATTGCATCACGGCCGCCACCCCTTCGGCCGCGAAGAAGGCCATCTTCTCCTCGGAGCTGAGGAGCTCGGGGTTGGGCGGCGGCCGGTTCGGGGCGGGGCGGGTCGGGGCGATGACGGTGCGCTGCAGCGAGTCCAGGTTTGCCTGGCTCCGGCGCGGGACGCCGTTGGTGAGGGGCGCCAGGTCGATCGGTACCGGCGGCGTCACCAGCACCGCCTTGCCCCTGAGCGTACCGCGATACTGGTCGAGGTCGCGCCGCAACTGCAGTTCGACGATCTGTGCCGGCGCCACCACGGGACCGTCGGTGCCACGAGTGTGGGCCAGCGGATAGCCGACCATCGGCTGGTAGTCCGGCTCGAGCATGTGCAGCGACACGAACTCGTTGTCCCACGTCACGCCGAAGTCCATGAACGGTTCCGGCGCCACATTGGTCAGCCCGAGACTTCGCATCTGGCCCATGGCCCACTGCTGCGCCCGCTGCATGTCGCGCGAGAGAGTCAGCCGCGCGCCCAGGACATCGGTCATGTAGCTCTCGAAATTCATGACCTGCGAGTGCTGCAGCCCCTCGGTGCGGATCTTCGCCATCATCGCCCAGTCGACGGGGGCCGGGTCACCGGCGAATCCCGCGGTGAGGACCAGCAGCAGGGCGGTGGCGGCGGGGCGGAATCGAAACGACATCGGGTCTCCTCGGGCAAAGCGAAAACGGGACCAGGCCAGAGCCTGATCCCGTCTTCAAGGGTACTGCCAGACGACTGCGGCTGGCGACTACTTCTTGTCGGCGCCCGGCGGGTAGTCCTTGAACATCTTGTCCACGGCCTTCTGCAGGTTCGCCTGGTTCTTGGCGGCGTCCGAGCTCGGGTTCATCTGCTTGCTGGCGGTGCTCTGCCAGACCAGCTGCTTCGTGGCCGGGTTATAGAGATCGACCACGAGGGTACCGGTGTTGATGGTCTGCGGCGTGGTGGTGCTCATGCCGCCGCCCCAGCCCCAGCCGCCCGCCATGCCCGGGCCGGTGCCGAAGGTGTTGTACTGGGTGGACTGCTGCACGCTGATCTGGTAGGCGACGTACACGCTTGCGCTGTCGCCGTCCGCCTTCGTCATGCCCTTGGTGGCGAGCGCGGAATCGATGGCCTGCCGGATCTGCATGTCCATGAGCTGGTTGGGATACGTGGCACCGGTGATGTCGACCCACTTGTAGGTCTTGAACTGCGTGAAATCGGTCTTGGTGTCGTAGTTCGTGGCGACCTTCTGGGCGGCCGCGTCATTGGCGCCAACGAGCATCGCCCCAAAGGCGAGGGCAAGGCTGGCGGCAACGAGTCGGGTCTTGAGCATCGGGGGAATCCCTCGGAATTGGGTGAAGAAGAGGATGCGGTGGATCTGCCTTCTCAGACTCAAATATGGCCTGCTCCCCGGCGGCCGCAAGGGCGTCGATCGACGGCGTGATCGGGTCCCGAGCGCGGTCGATGCCTATCAAAGGGGGAGACGCCTCAGGCCGCCGCAACTGCACACCCCCTGTGCTACCGCCCGAGGGCCGCTCCGCCCGGATAGACCGCCCCCCGCTTGACCACCCACACGGAGGTTCCGGTATTGCCGATGTCCGCAATCGGATCTGCGCCGAGGACCACCAGATCGGCCAGCTTCCCGGGTTCCACAGTCCCCCGGTCCGCCAGGGCGCCAAGGGCTTGCGCCGCGTTTCGGGTGGCCGCCGCGAGGGCGTCGGTGCTCGACAGCCCCGCCAGCCTGACCAGCTGCCGCAGTTCCTCATGGAGGTTGGGCGGCTGCCAGGGGCCCTCGTCGCCGCTCCCGAGGGAATCGGTCCCGGCCACGAGCGTCACCCCGCGCGCGTGCGCCCGTGCCGTGATCGTAGCCGCGATCCGCTGCAGGGACGCCCGCTCATCGGAGTAGATGAAGAGGGTGGGTTCGAGGATGGTCCCTCGCCGGCGCATGGCCGCGTACAGCGAGTCGAAGCGAGGCCCGTCGAGCGTGCGGAGTGCCGTGGCGTTCGAGTCTTTCACCAGCGCGGCATACCCCTCCCGTCCGAGCTGGCGTGCCACGAGCGAGCCGTGCGAGAGCACCTCCACCCCCGCCTCCACCATCTCCATGGGGGACACCTCCGCCATCGCCGCGTGCGCCCAGACCTGCATGCCCTGCCGCCGGGCCTCGGCGGTCACCGTCCCGACCAGCGCGGGGGACAGCGCGGCGTAGAGCTTGATGGCGGTGGCCCCGGTGCCCCGGGCCTCGGCGACCACCTGCCGGAGGTCGGTCGTCGAATCGACGGCGCGCATTCCGGGCAGCGAGCCCGGTGTCTCACCCGCACTCGCCTGCGCCGTGCGGGGATCACCGAAGAACGCCGGCCCCGCAAAGAGCGCGGCGAAGTAGATGTCGGGCGCCGCGATATCCCCGACCTTGGCGTCGCGCTTCAGGGAGGCGAGGGCGCGAGTGTCGCCGGCCATGTCGCGCACCGCGGTGATGCCACCCAACAGGGCCCGGCAGAGCCGCCGGTCGGCCCGCACCCGCGTATCCTCCCCCGAGACATCGCTCCCGACGTGCACGTGGGTGTCGATCAGCCCCGGGATAACAAACTTGCCGGCGAGCGCTCGTACCGTACTCCCGGCCGGCAGCGGCCGGGCGCCGTCCGCAAAGACGCCGGCGATCCGCTCACCGTGGAGGAGAATGGTCGTCCCGGCCCGCGCCGGGGCCCCGGTGCCATCCCAGAGCGTCACCCCGGTCAGGGCGACGTACCCGGTATCGGCCTGATGCGGGGCGCACCAGGACTGCGCGGAGAGCGGCGCAACCAGCGGCAGGTACGCGATCGCGGCGATCAAGGAGATGCGGGACACGTACCCCTCCATGGTGGGTCGAGCATTCCGCGTAGAATAACCCGTCGCACCGGATTTGACAGCGAATGCAACCAGGGGGCGAGTCGCCTGGCGACCCGCCCCCTCCCCCCACCACTGGAGCGTGGTGTCCGGTACGGCTAGAACGCCCGCGTGCCGATCACCGGCGGCGGGGGAACGACGAACCGTGCCGGGACGTCGCCGGTCAGCGCGCCGAGATAGGTCAGGATCGAGGCCACCTCCTCGGGGCTCAGTTCCGTGCCGAGCTGGTGGCGCGCCATCAGGCGCACGCCCTCATCCAGCGAGGCGATGCTCCCGGAATTGAAGTACGGTCCGGTCATCGCGATGTTGCGCAGGCTGGGCACCTTGAACACCATGCTGTCCGCGGG
>DAOLIZ010000191.1:0-3555 GCA_035328285.1 Gemmatimonadales bacterium | reverse complement strand
GCAGCGAAGAAGGCGGCCAAGAAGGCGCCCGCGAAGAAGGCAGCCAAGAAGGCCGCGAAGAAGGCCCCTGCCAAGAAGAAGGCGCCCGCGAAGAAGAAGGCACCGGCGAAGAAGGGCAAGTAGCTCCACCGGATGCAACGGGGCCGGCCAGCCGCCGGCCCCATGCGTTTCCCTCCGCACCACGACGTGCTCCCCGTCACATCGCGAATCGTCGCATCCTGAGAGGTCCGGATTGTGCGGGCCCATGCCAGCCATGAACATTCCGGCCATTTCTCGCGCAGCCATCGCGGCATTCTGCCTCTGCGGTCTTGCTGCGTGCGGCAGCGACGCCGGACCCACCGGCGTCGAACCACCACCCGGCTCCACCGACCTCGGCGTGAACGCCTCCCTCAACGGACGCGTGCCGTTCCCATCCGACAACGCCTGGAATCTCCGGATTGACACGGCGTCGGTCGATCCGGCGTCGGATCTCCTCATCGCCAGCATCGGCCTGAACACAAGCCTGCATCCCGACTGGGGAACAACCGAGACGTACTACGGCATCCCCTACATCGTCGTCGCCGGAAGCACGCCGAAGGTGTCGGTCGCCTTCGACTACGCCGACGAAAGCGATGCCGGTCCCTACCCGATCCCCGCGAACGCGCCGATCGAGGGTGGGGCCGGGAGCTCGGGAGACCGGCACATCCTCATCATCGATCGTGACAACTGGATCCTCTACGAGCTCTACGCCGCTTACCCGCCTTCGGGCGGGCAGGGGTGGCGGGCCGGCTCTGGCGCCATCTTCGACCTGAATTCCAACGCACTCCGTCCCGCCGGCTGGACTTCCGCCGATGCCGCCGGCCTCCCGATCTTCCCGGGGCTCGCTCGCTACGATGAGGTCGCGGCCGGTGCCATCAACCACGCGCTGCGGTTCACCGCGGCCCAGACGCGCCAGGCCTACGTGCACCCGGCGCGGCATTGGGCCAGCTCATCCACTGATCCCGCCCGCCCGCCAATGGGGATGCGGGTCCGGCTCAAGTCCACCTTCGATACGAGCGGGTATCCCCACGATGCGCGCGTCGTGCTCGACGCGCTCAAGAAGTACGGAATGATCCTGGCCGACAACGGCTCCAACTGGTACGTCTCCGGCGTCTCGGACACCCGGTGGGACCCCGCGATCTTCGACGCCTTCCGCAACGTGAAGGGAAGCGACTTCGAGGTGGTGCGGATGGGGACGGTGGTGACGCCGTAGGTACACTTCTGTCATTGCGAGGAGGCCCCGGAGGGGCCGACGAAGCAATCTCGCAAATCAAAAGGCCCCCAAACCGGGGGCCTTTCTAATTTCTGATCCGAGCAAATCAATCAGGCGGCGGCGACGCGCTCCACCGGAACCCGCTCATGCCAGGGACGGCCTTCGGTCGCCTCGTCGGTGGCCCACAGGTAGGCCCAGAACCGGACGGGCCGCGGGGCCGCGTGCGGGGTGCGGATCACGATGCCGACAGTCGACTCATCGAGCAGGACGGGGAGGCTGGTCATCTGGCACTTCCTTGCGGTGGTGATTCCCGGCCTCGTGCCGGGACCACCAGCAAGGTGCAGCAGCCGTGCCGTGTGGCGCTCTTCCGTAAGTCTTTGCAGGGATTTGTTTTAGGAAATTGCTATCGATTGGTCCGTGTCCAAGTGACACGCCGGGATTGGTCACCTTGTGTCGATTCGACCCGGTTCCCTGCAGAAGATCAGTCCCTCGCGACGTCCCCGGCCCCCGCCCACCCGCTCCGCCTCCTCCTCGGTCCACCCCTCGTACAGCGTCCGGAAGGCGTGCGGCGCGAGGCTCCGCGTCGGCAGGACCGCGTGCACTCCTCCCGGCTCGGTGAGCCACTGCACCTGCTCGATCACCCCGCGCCGCCCATCCGGGTCGAGCGGGATCAGCTCGCCGGCGTCGATGACCACCAGGTTGACCCGCGGGACGAAGCCGGCCAGCCGCCCGCCGGTCGGCACCACGTACGCCTCGAACTGGCTGCCGAGCGACTCCGAGGCCATCCGCGACTCGACCCGCTCCACCGTCCCGATATTCCCGGCCACGAAGGTGACCTCGACGTCGTGCGCGGCGAGCAGGTAGGTGATCGGTTCGGCCCCGGTGCCGAAGACCAGCGCGGAATCGCCCGGCTCGAGCCGCGGGAGGATCCGCGCCACCGGACTGCCCGGGTCGATCCCCCAGTGCATCGGCTCCCGCTGCGCCGCCCGCAGCGTCAGGTACTGCTCCCGCCACTTGGCGTAGGAGCGCAGCCGCAGGCGCTTGATGATCAGGCGGTCCACCTGGTCCACCATCAGCACCTCGGTCAGCATGAACTGGCCCTGGATGGTGGCCTCCATCTCGGAGACCGCCTCGTCGCCGAGCCGGAGCAGCTCCTCGCGCGACATCGAGTTCTTGAACGCCTCGACCCGCTGCATGACGAATTCCTGGTACTGCTGCTTGAGCGACGGCGGGGACCGCCGGCGGCGCTGCTGCCGGACCTGCTCGAGCGTCAGCATGGCTCGACGTGCACCTGGACGTGGTTGAAGCCGAGCTCGTCGCGCAGCTTGTCCTCGACCGCGTCGGCGATCGCATGCGCCGCCGTCACGTTCTGCGCGCCGTCCACCGCGATCGTCACCTCGGCGAAGGAGAGCGCGGCCGCGGTCCGCGAGCGGATGGCGTAGGCCGAGCGCACCCCCGGGACCTCCTCGGCCGCCGTCCGGATCGAGGGCTCGTCCACCGCGGCGCCGTCCACCAGCGTCGGGAGCGAGTGGCCCACGATTTCCCAGCCGACCCGCACCACGAGGAAGGCGACGACGATGGCCAGGATCGGGTCGGCGATCGGGTAGCCGAGGTGGGTCAGGTAGAGCCCGCCGAGGACGGCGATGGTGATGAAGACGTCGACCCGGGTGTGCGAGGCGTCGGCGAGGAGGATGGGGCTCTTGAGGCGGCGGCCGGCGCGCGTCTCGTACCAGACGACCCAGAGATTGATGAGCAGGGTGAAGAGGAGGAGGATCACCTGCAGCGAACTGATGACCAGCGCGGGGGCGCCCCCGACCAGGCGGTCCCAGGCGCCGCGCAGCAGCTCGAACACCGAGAGGCTGAGGAAGACGACGATCAGCAACGCGCCCAGGCTCTCGAACTTGGCGTGGCCGTAGGGGTGCTCGGCGTCGGGCCCCTTGGAGGCGAAGCGCACCACCGCGAGGCCGAAGAGGTTGTTGATCGCGTCGACCGAGGAATGCACGGCGTCGCCGACCACCGCGAGCGACCCGATGCCGAAACCGACCAGGAACTTCACGACGACCACGGCGAGGTTGGCAAGGAGGACGCCCAGCAGGACACGCCGCACCAGGCGGGTGCGCTCCTCGACGGCGGGATCGGGGCGGGGCATCGTAGAAAAGTCGTAGGGGAGGGGGAGAGGGGCAAGGCAGCGGGGCCGCAGGGCCGCGGGGCAGGGGGGCAGGGGTGACGCCGAACGCTTGACTTAGATATTTAGGCAGATATCTTATTGTTGTGATCGACCAGACCTTCAAGGCCCTCGCCGACCCGACCCGCCGGGCCATTCT
>DAOLIZ010000190.1:0-3578 GCA_035328285.1 Gemmatimonadales bacterium | reverse complement strand
GCCGCCCAGGCGAGATCCGCCCCCACCGCCCGCATGTTCCACTGGCGGGGATAGAAGAAGGAGGCGGCGGGGTTCGACTGGCTCTCCGTGCCCCCGACGGCGGCCTCAACCACTGCATCCATCTGCGGGACCTCTAGGGACACCGCCTCGTCGGCATCGACCGCAGACACCCCCTTCAGCTTGCCGATCTGCAGCGCCCCAGCCGCGTCGAGGCCGCTGACCGCTGCCAACCCGGCACCGTCCGATGCCCACTCCACAGTTCCGCCCAGCTTCTCCACCTTGGCCCTCAGCGCCGCGGACCCGGAGCCGTTGAGGGAGACGATGTATCGCCCCGGCAACTGGGTACTCTGCTGGAGGGCGGCGGCCAGGAACGTGCCGGGGACCTCGATCGCCTGCGGCGTGGATGCCGCGGGAGCCGTGGGCTCCCCGGTGCATGCACACAGGACGAGCAGGGTGGACAGGGAGATCGCTGGGAGGAGACGAGGGTGCATGAGGCAGCTCCGGCGTAGGGGTAGAGAGGAGGGCGTCGAAACCTCCGGCAACCTATCGTCTCGAGGATGAGGGCGCCAGAGCTCGCTGGGGGTACTTCCGACGTCAGGCGTTGCCTTAGATTCAGATGCTCCCCTGATCAACAAGCGTCCTCGGCATGGACCCGTGGAGGTGAGATGCTCCCGACAATTCGCGGCCTGCTGGCACTGCTTCTTCTCTTGGCCGCGTGCAGCCCCCGTGCCGAGCGCGCGGCTCCGGCAGAGTACCTCTTCGTCTGGTCTGCCTCGACCGACTCGACCAAGCCGGACTTCCTCGCCGTGCTCGACGTGACGGAGGACTCGGTGCGGTACGGCCGGCTCGTCACCACGATGCCGGTGCCGGGCCGCCGGAACGGACCGCACCATACCGAGCACGAGATGCCGGCGGACGGACTCCTTTTCGCCAACGGCTTCGCGTCGGGCCAGACCTTCATCTTCGATCTCACGACGCCGACGGCGCCGAGGATCGCCGGGCAGTTCGGAGCGGTTGACGGGTACACGCACCCGCACTCCTTCGTGCGGCTCCCGGACGGCAACGTCCTCGCCACCTTCCAGATGCGCCATGACTCCGCAGGGATGGGGGCGGGCGGGCTGGCCGAACTGACGCCGATGGGGAAGCCACTGCGCACGAGCGCCGCCGACCCTGAGGGGGGGCAGCGCGACCTGCGGGTCTACAGCGCCGCCCCGGTTCCGTCGCTCGATCGGATCGTGTCGACCACCACCGACATGGAGGTCGACTACCCCGGGAGCAACCAGGTCCAGATCTGGAGGCTGTCCGACCTTTCGCTGCTGCACACGGTCACCCTCCCCAACGGCCCGGCGGGGAACGAGGGCATGCTGACGGCGGAGCCGCGGCTCCTGCAGGATGGGACGACGGTGCTGGTGTCCACCTTCAACTGCGGACTGTACCTGATGGTTGGGCTGGAGGGAGAAACACCGTCGGCCCGGCTGGTCGCGACCTTTCCGCAGAAGCCGGAGACCTACTGCGCCATTCCCGTCATCGCCGGAGACTATTACCTGGTGACGGTGCCGGCGTGGAGCGCGGTGGTGAGCCTGGATATCAGCGATCCCGCTCATCCCCGCGAGGTGAGCCGGGTCAGCCTCGACTCGGCGGACGTGCCGCACTGGATCTCGTTGTCACCCGATCATCGGCGTGTTGTCCTTACCGGCTACGGTGCACTGAAGAACAGGGTGGTACTGCTCCGCTTCGACCCGGCAACCGGAGCGCTGGCACTCGACGAGCGGTTTCATGAGCAGGGGGATTCGATCCCGGGGTTCCGCATGGACAACAAGTCGTGGCCGCACGGCGGCAACGCCAAGGCGGTGCCGCACGGGGCGGTGTTCAGCAGATAGCGCCGGGCTACTTCACCGGGAATCCATATCCGGCCAACTGGGCTGCCGTCATCTCCACGACGTCGACGTGGAGCGTGATCGGCACCAGCGGCGCGTCCAGCGAGTCCGTGGGCACCGACACGATCGCCTCCACCACGTCCATCCCCTTGATCACCTGGCCGTAGACCGTGTAGTTGCCGTCGAGCCGGGGCAGGCCGTTCTTGTTCGCCACGATATACAGCTGGCAGCCGGCCGAGAGCTTCTCGGGGTTGTCGTCGCGGCCGGCGCCGACGGCCCCGTACACATGCCGCAGGCTGTCGTTGAACTCGGGCGCCAGGTTGTATGGAGAGCCCGCGAACCCTTCGGGGGTGTCTGGACAGCCGCCCTGCGCCACGAAGTTCTTGATGACCCGGTTGAACGTGAGCGAATCGAAGTAGTGGGCGTTGGCGAGCCGGATGAAGCTCGCCTGGTGGTTCGGCGTCTGCGGGTAGAGATAGAAGAGAATCTCGCCCTTGTCGGTCTGGATGCGACCGACCGGGTATTGCGCGATGGTGAAGGCCGGCAGCGCGAACAGTGCGGACGCGACGAGGGCGACAAGGGGCTTGAGCATCGGGTGTGGCCCTCGATGGAGGGTGGTCTCGGACGTGGCCTTGAGGGGGGAAGTTACCGGTGGGTCGGGGCCGCACAACCTCCATGCGACAACGGCCCCGCCGCAGGGCGAGGCCGTCTCCGCACATCGGATGGCGAATCGTCCTACCGCCCGTCGTGGTCCCCTTCCCCGTGGCCGCCTTCGTGACCGTCATGGTGGTCGTCGCGCTCGCAGCTGCGGCGCGCGAGGTCGACCTGGAAGGTCTCGCCGTTCACGGTCAGGGTCGCGTACTGCGTGCCGTTAAACTCCAGCGTCGTGCTGCGCGTGACGGTGGTGCCGTCGCGAGGGCCACCGATGAAGGTAACCGACACGTCCCGGGCAATGACGCCGGACAAGGGCCAGCTGCTGTCGGTGGGTGGCACCGGAATGACCACGTCCGTGATCGAGCCCGAAAAGGTCATGTCGTACTCGCGGGTCTCGGCGCTGTCCACCTGCCGCACGCGGCTGGCGGCCCCGGAACTGGTCCCGTTCCAGGTCATGGTCGTATTGGCGCCGGCGAGCCCAGAGACGACGAGGTCACTCGTCCGGTTCATGGTCGCGCTCCAGCGATCCCGGCCAAACGCACCGCTGATCTCGGTGTGCACCGTCACGGTGGCCGTGGTGCTGGAATCGTACGCGTCCTGGGTGACGCCGTCGGAGTCTGTGTAGGTGCAGGTCCGGACGACGGTCAGCCCCTCACGGACCAGCGAGTCGCAACTGAACCGGCCGAGGTCGGGGCGGAGGCCGAACCCGAACCCGCCCCCCGGCCCATGCATCGCTTCCACATCCTGCGCGCCCAGTTCCGTGGCGACCATGGCGACGTCCATGGTGACGTTCTGGTTCGCAAGCGAGTTCGGGCCCGCGGCGCTATTCGGGTCGCTGGATGAGCAGGCGGCGAGCACGGCCAAGACCCCCACGGCCGACCATCGGTGATTCCAGTGCATATGATGCATCCTTGCTTGGTGAATGCTGAAGTCCGGCAGACTTGCTCAATCCTACACCATCAATTTGTCAGTCACCTGACACTGCGCGGTGACGGTTCTCACAGGGCCGGAAACAGCAACGGCCCAGGCAAGCGCCTAAGCCGTTGT
>DAOLIZ010000189.1:0-3634 GCA_035328285.1 Gemmatimonadales bacterium | reverse complement strand
AGGAACCGGGAGCTCGAGCGGCTCCGCCGGCTCGCCGCCAGCCTCCTCGCCGGGCGCCGGCTCGAGGACATTCTCACGGAAGTCACGCAGGCGGCCGCCGACCTCCTGGAAAGCGAGGCCGCGCTCGTGGCCCTGGTGGTCGAGGAGGGCCGCTTCCTCAGGATCGCCGCCGGCAGCGGCCCGCTGGCACCGGTGATCGGCCAGCTCCTCCCCATGGACCACTCGCTGTCCGGATGGGTGGTGGTGAACGACCAGTCCCTGATCAGCGAGAACATGGACGCCGACCCCAGGAGCTTTCGCCCCGACGGGACGCCCGCCTCCCTCCGTTCGGCAGCGCTCGTCCCGCTGCGCTCCGCCGGGCTCGTCATCGGCACGATCAGCGTCCACAACCGCCGGGACGGCCGCCAGTACGACGACGACGCGATCCAGCTGCTCCAGACGCTGGGCGACCAGGTGGTCGTCGCCATCGACCGCACCAACGTGCTGGAGGAGAGCCGCCGCAACGAGCACGCGCTCGACCGGAAGAACCGCGAACTTGTCCGGGCCACCCAGCTCAAGAGCCAGTTCCTGGCGAACATGTCCCACGAGTTGCGCACCCCCCTCAACGCCATCAACGGGTTTTCCGACCTCCTGCTGACCGAGGCGGTCGGGCCGGTCAACGCCGAGCAGCGGGAGTTTCTCGAGGCGGTGCTCCGCAACGGCCGGCACCTGCTGGAGATGATCAACAGCGTGCTCGACCTCTCCAAGATCGAGGCCGGCGCCATGACCCTGCAGCTCGGCCCCACCGACCTCCGGGAGGCGGTGACCGCCGCCGTGTCGGACACGGCGAGCCTCCGCACCGTCCGCCGCCAGGGCTGCACGGTCGAGGTCGAGGACGGGGCGCTCGTCGCCGTGGCCGACGAGCTCCGAGTCAAGCAGGTGCTGATCAACCTGCTGTCGAACGCCTCCAAGTTCACCCCGGAGGCAGGCGAGATCCGTCTCTCGGTGGTCCGGACACGGGCACCGCTGCCCGTGCCCACCGGCGACGACGGTGAAGCCACGCGCCTGCTGTCGCGTGACGCCATCTGGATCTCGGTCAGCGACACGGGCATCGGGTTCCGCCCCGAGGACGCCGCGCGGCTCTTTCTCGAGTTCAGCCAGGTCGACAGTTCCGCGAGCCGGCAGCAGCAGGGCACGGGTCTCGGTCTGGCCCTGAGCAAGCGCTTCGTCGAATTGCATGGGGGAACCATCGGGGCGGAATCGATCTTCGGTCGGGGCAGCACCTTCTGGTTCATCCTCCCCGTCGACGGCCCCCTCCCCATGCAGGCTGCCGCCCCCGCCCACGCCGTGCCCGGGGGACCGTGATGCGCCCGTTGATCATCGGCGTCGCCGGGGGATCCGGCTCGGGGAAGACCACCGTCGCGATGGCCATCCACGGCCGGCTCGGCGTGGACGCCGTCTTCCTCGACCAGGATGCCTATTACGCGGACCTCGGGCACCTTCCCCTCGAGGAGCGCATCCGGACCAACTTCGACCATCCGGATGCGCTCGACACCGACCTCATGGTGGCGCACCTGGAAGCCCTGGCGTCGGGCCAGCCGATCGACAAGCCCACCTACGACTTCGCGCAGCACACGCGCGCGCCGGGCACCATCCGGGTGGAACCCCGCGACGTCATCCTCGTGGACGGCATCCTCATCTTCGCCGACGCCCGCCTCCGCCGGCTGTTCGACGTCAAGGTGTTCGTGGACGTGGCCGACGACCTGCGCTTCATCCGCCGCATGCAGCGCGACGTCTCGGAGCGGGGTCGGTCGGTGGATTCGGTCATTGCCCAGTACCTCGGGACCGTCCGCCCGATGCACCTCGAATTCGTGGAACCCTCGAAGCGCTACGCCGACATCATTGTCCCGGAAGGGGGCCGGAACACCATCGCCATCCAGATGCTCGAGGCCAGGGTAGCGGCGGAAATCGCCCGTCGGCGGGGTTCGCCGGGGTGACCCCGCCCGATTGCCCCCCGCCCGCATTGCACTATGTTTCCCCCCGTCCTCCCTTGCGTTTCCCTTTCGGAGATTGTCTCATGCGTCGCGCTGCCGCACTGCTCACCCTCTCGGCCCTTCTGGCCGTTCCCGCCGTGGCCTCCGCGCAGGTCTCGACCGACCTTGCCGTCACCCGCCAGCAGATCCAGGCCGATCGCCAGGCGATCGTCGCCCAGAACCTGCCGCTGACCGAGGCCCAGGCCGCCAAGTTCTGGCCGATGTACCAGGAGTATCGCGCGGCCGTCGGCAAAATCGTCGACCAGCGTATCAACGCGATCATGACCCCGACGGCCGGCGACACGGCGACCGACAAGGAGCTCGAGAACTTCCTCACCACGTGGGTCAAGGCGGGCGAGGACTACGCCGAGCTTCAGGGCGCGTGGGTGAAGAAGTTTCAGCCCGTCCTCGGCGCCAAGGGCACCATTCGTTTCTACCAGATCGAGTATCGTCTCGACCTGATCGTCCAGGCTGGGATGGCGTCCGAGATCCCCCTCGTCCCGGTGCAGTGATCAGCAGCAGTTTCCTCAAGTCGCCCCGGCGTGGCCTCCTGGCCATGGCCGGGGCGGTTTGTATCCTGACGTTCGCCGCCTGCGCTCCCCAGCCAGCGCCCAAGCCGGAGTTTGTCGGCCGCACCGCGTGCGCCGCCTGCCACGAGGTCCAGGACTCGCTGTGGCAGGGCTCCCACCACGCCCAGGCCATGGCCGTCGCCGACAGCACCACCGTCCTCGGCAACTTCGAGAACGCCACCTACACCTACAACGGCCTCACCTCGAGGTTCTACCGGCGCGACGGCCAGTACTGGGTCAACACGGAGGGCCCCGACGGCACGCTGGTCGACTACCCCATCAGCTACACCTTCGGCGTCTACCCCCTGCAGCAGTATCTCATCGCCTTTCCACGGGGACGGTACCAGGCGCTCGGCATCGCGTGGGACACGCGCACGAAGGCCGAGGGCGGCCAGCGCTGGTACCACCTCTATCCGGGGGAGAAGGTCGACCACCGCGACGTCCTCCACTGGACCGGCGTGCTGCAGAACTGGAACTTCATGTGCGCGCAGTGCCACTCCACCAACCTGCAGAAGGGCTACAGCGAGGCGGCGGACAGCTACGCCACGACCTGGTCGGAGATCGACGTGTCGTGCGAGGCCTGCCACGGTCCGGGCAGCACCCACGTGGCGCTCGCCGAGGCGCGCGCCGGCCAGGAGGGGGCGTGGAGCGGGAACACCGGGTTGACGGTCTCCTTCCACGACACGACGGCGGCGGCCTGGGTCATGGACCCGGCCACCGGGATCGCGCGACGCACGGCACCGCGGGCCAACCGGATGGAAGTCGAGACCTGCGGTCTCTGCCACGCGCGGCGGGGACAGGTCTGGCCGGATTCCGGCGCGGGGCAGATCCTGGCGCAGACCCAGCGTGTGGCACTGCTTGACGAGGGGCTCTATTTCGCGGACGGCCAGCAGCAGGACGAGGTATACGAGTACGGCTCCTTCGTGCAGAGCAAGATGTACCGCGCCGGTGTCACCTGCAGCGATTGCCACGACCCGCACCGCAGCACCACCCGGGTGACGGGCAACGCCGTCTGCGCCACCTGCCACCTGCCCACGCGGTACGACACGGCGG
>DAOLIZ010000188.1:0-3636 GCA_035328285.1 Gemmatimonadales bacterium | reverse complement strand
TGCTGCGCCCGCGGCCCGCTCGAATGGAGCTTGCCGCGTTCGGCGGCCGCGAGCGCGGCGCGTTCCCGGCGGCGGGTCTTCCGGATGTGGATCACCAGCGGGCCGACGAGGAAGAGGCCGAAGATGGCGTAGATCAGCAGGTCCATTGTCGCTCAGCAGTATGGGGTCGAACGCCGATGCAGGGTGCAAACGGCACGGGCAGACTGCACGTGAGGTACGTCACGCAAGGCCAACGAACGGCCTGGCTCCGGACCTCTTGACGCACCGTTTGCGCCGTTCCTGAGGCCGGACCTGGCCATCCACATGGGCCGGTATCGGGGATTCCCCCGTGATACCGCGTTTCGCATCCCTCCCTTGAAACACGCCGATGCAATTGCAATGAATCGTTCCAGGGCCTTCCCTGTCCGAGATCACCGTCAATCAGCTAACATCAAGTACAGCAACATCTTGTACAATTTCTTCATGCGCCTGTGCTCTGGGTAGGATCCTTGCGGAACATGCCTCCGTACTCTTACGGCCCCTCAATCACAACTCCACCATGCCACTCCCGCCAAGCGGGGGTTGGGGGAGCAGATTGGCCGTCAACCATACCAACGAAAGCTCGATGCCTTCTTCGAATCTGGCCCCATCCCCCCGGGCCCCCACCTCGGTGGAACGCAACCCTGCCGTCCTCACGGGCGGCGCACCGGCCGCCCGGGTCCATGTGCCGCGCCGAGCCGTCCCGACGCCGAAGCGTTCGCCGGCGACGACCGCCGCGCTGGTCTTCGGTCTCATCCTCGTGGCCTTCAATCTCTTCGGCATGCGGTACTACCTGCTCCCACGCGCCGAACAGGTCCGGGATCCCCTGCACGTCTGGCTGCGTCCCTCCGGCTACCTGGGCCAGAGCGCCGGGGTACTGGCGCTCCTGATCTTCCTCTTCCTGTGGCTGTACCCGCTGCGCAAGAAGTTTCGGTGGCTCGCCTTCACCGGCTCCATTTCCAAGTGGCTGAACGTACACGCGTTGGCCGCACTCGGCTTGCCCCTCCTGGTGGCGGCGCACGCCACCTGGCAGTTCGGTGGCGTGATCGGCCTGGGGTTCTGGTCGATGATGATCGTCTGGCTGAGCGGCATCGTCGGACGGTACATCTATGCCCGGATTCCGCGCAGCCAGGCCGGCGTGGAACTGACCATCGAGGAAATCGCTGCGCAACGCCAGCAGTTGCTCGACGACATCGCCGGACTTTCGGGGCTCGAGGTGAAGGAGGTCGAAGCGGTGCTGGCTCCCGACCCGGCCCCGACGGCCGGCCTCGGGTTGTGGCAGACGATGCGGCGAATGATTGCCGACGACCTCGGTCGGCGACGCGCGGCCGCCAGCCTGCGCCGCCAGATCAAGCTCCGGCGGCCGATGCAGCGGCGCAGCGACGCGGCCGTGCTGAAGGAAGTCCTTCGCCTCGCGAATCGTGAAATGGCCCTGGTGCAGCAGGCCCGCATGCTCGGCGCGACACAGAACATTCTCCGGTTCTGGCATGTCGCCCACCGCCCCCTGGCCATCACGGCACTGGTGGCGGTCGTCATTCACGTCGTGGTGGTCGTGTCGTTGGGCGCCACGTGGTTCCGGTAGGGAAGCGTGCCAAGGATGTCCTCCGTGGACTGGTGCGCGCTGGATTCCTGGCCCTCGGCTGGGGACTGCTGATGTCCTCGCCACTGGCCGGACAGATCTCGCCGGGCCCCCTCGCCGCGCCGCATGCGACGCTGGAGGGGCCGACGCAATGCACGATCTGTCACGGCAATCGCCGCGACGCGATGACCGGGCAGTGCGCGTCCTGTCACAAGGACATCGGCCGGCTGCTCGACCAGGGTCGCGGCTTTCACGGGAGCACGACGGTCAAGGGGACGCCCTGCGCCTCCTGCCACCCGGATCACGCGGGGAAGGATTTCGACATGATCAAGTGGCCCGACGGCAGTGCGAAGCGCTTCGACCACAAGCGCGCGGGATGGGCGCTTGCGCAGAAGCACGCCGAGGCCGCGTGCGAGGATTGTCACACCGAGAAGTTCCAGGTGCCGGGCGTCAAGGATCTCTCGGTCCGAAAGACGGGGCAGGGGTACACCGGCCTGGACACCGCCTGCACGACCTGCCACGAGGACATCCACCGGGGTGCCCTCAAGCAGGACTGCACCGTGTGCCATGACGCCGGGTCGTGGACGGTCACGCCGGGGTTCAACCACGACACGACCGCATACGCCCTCACCGACAAGCACGCCGAGGTGAAGTGCGACAAGTGCCATCTCGACGCCCGGCTTTCGCCCCGGAGCGACGGAAAGGGCCATCTGGTGCCGGTGTACACGCCGGTGCCGTTCGAATCGTGCGCGGATTGCCACGCGGACCCGCATAGCGGCGGGCTCGGGCCGAAGTGCGCCGATTGCCACAGCACGAAGGGTTTCGCCGTCATCGACAAGAACCGGTTCGACCATGACCGCACCAAGTATCCGCTCCGCGGCAGGCATGTCACCACCCCCTGTGCGAGCTGTCACAAGGACTTCTCGACGCCGGCGCAGAAGAAGCCGGTGTTCGCCGCCTGCACCGACTGTCACACGGACGCCCATAACGGCACCGCCACGTTGGCCGGCAAGCCGGTCGATTGCGCGTCGTGCCACTCGGTCAACGGATTCGCCACGTCGACGTACACGACCGCAAGCCACGCCACGACCGCCTACCCGCTGGAAGGAAAGCACCTGGCGGTCAAGTGCGCCTTGTGCCATACCCGGAGCACGGCGACGGCCGCGGCGAAGACGCTGGGCAGCGCCAAGGTGGTCATGCGCCCGAAATTCGCCCGTTGCCTCGATTGCCATGCCGACGACCACGGCGGCCAGCTGAAGGCGAGCGCCAATCAGGGCGAATGCGCCAGTTGTCACCGCGTGACGGGCTGGACGCCGACCACCTTCGACAGCGCGGCGCATGCGAAGACCAAACTGCCCCTCGACGGGCGCCACCAGGAAATCGACTGCGTGGCGTGCCATGGGGTGGGGCGCCCCGGACTGCCGCCGATCGCCGCCAGCGCGGCGCTCGGGAAGGCCAATTTCCGGTTCCAGCTCGCCGAGATCGACTGCGCGGCGTGCCACCTGGATCCCCACGGCGGCCGATTTGCGAGCGGCGGGGCCCGGGCGCAGGCGGCGGGATGCCCCACCTGCCACAGCACCCGGGTCTTCCGTCCCTCGACGACCACCGTGTCCGTGCATGCCCTCTTCGACTTCCCCCTGGAGGGTGCGCACCGGGCGACGGCCTGCTCGGCGTGTCACGAGGAACTCAAACGGATCGCCGCGAAACAGCCCGAATCCAGCCTGCTGCTGGGTGGCGCGCATGTCGGCGCGCTGCGGTTCGAGACGAACCGCGCCTGCGTCGACTGTCACAAGACGCCGCATGGCGACCAGTTTGCCGCGTGGGACGCCAAGGGTGGCTGCGCCGCCTGCCACACGGCAGACGCCTTCGTGCCCGCGGAGAAGTTCAACCACGACACCGATGCATCGTTCGCGCTCAAGGGCGCGCACGAGACCGTTCCCTGCGCGCAGTGCCACGTGCGCGACCCGGCGGCCCCCCCCACGGAACCGTTGCGCTACCGCCCGCTGTCCGGGCGCTGCGAGACTTGTCACGGCAAGGAG
>DAOLIZ010000187.1:0-3646 GCA_035328285.1 Gemmatimonadales bacterium | reverse complement strand
CCTCGTGGCCATGTTCCCGGAGGAGCTTCTGCCAGGCGGCCACATGCCGGTGCTCGACCCCGGCCAGCCTGGTGTAGATCGCGGAGCGCTCCGGGTCGGGTTCGCCACGGGCGAGTTCCTGATACAGGAACGCGGCGTCGGCCTCATCGGCCAGGTGGTGGAGCCAGATCTTGGGGGCGGCGGTGGGCATGGGCACAAAGATAAGAGGTCGGAGGACCGCGGACACCGTCCTCTGCCCTCGGTCCTCCCGTCCGGGATGGGGGCTAGCGTGAAAGCGTCAGGATGTATCCGGTCGTCGATGCACGGAGTTCGTTGGTTCGTGTCGCCACTTCCTCGACGCTCGCGGTGATCTCTGCGGCCGAGGCACCGGGTCCTGCCCCAGCCGTGAAGAGCGGTCCGGCAGTGATGTGCCCCACGACGATCACGCGCGTCTCGCCGGCTTTCGCCAGGCGCCAGTACACCTGGTAGGTGTTCGACACCGGTTGGATTGACGGGGGCCCGGCCCCTCGGACGACGATCAGGAGTGCGCCGTCGTCCACGTTTGGTGTGGCAAGCGAGACCGTGACCGAGACCGGCTCACCCGAGGAGGGGGTCGTGGGTTCATCGCTGCCGCATCCCGGAATGCCGAGCACCAGCACGCTTCCCACGGCGCCGAGTCGGAGCAGAGGTGCGTGTCTCATGGTGTGGCTCTCCCGGCCGGAGCGACCTTTCCGATGGACTGCAGGTAGGCACGGAAGTCGGCGACATCAAGGCGGCCGTTGCCGTTGCCCACCAGATCGAGGAGGCGCTCCACCTCGGGACTCACGGCGCCACTCTGGCCAAGAGCGGCATTCGCCGCTGCAGCGGGGGTCGTGTTGATGTTTCCGATCAACACCGAAAATGTCCCCAACCCAACCTTGTCGCCGCTGCTTCCGGTGACAGCGACGGTCTTGGTGCCCGCTCGTTGGGCCCGCCCCGAAACCACGCCCGTGGACGGGTCGAGCACGAGCCCCGCAGGGAGCGCACCGGCCGAGATGCTCCAGGTGACGGGGCCGGGGGCGTCGGCGAGTCGCAGGGTGTCCGCATAGGGTACCTCTACCCAGCCGGGGCGAAGCGCGGTGGTGGCCATCCGCAGCAGATCTACGCCGACTCGCAATCCCGGTGCCCGCATCGCCGCGGGATTCAACTCCACGATGCCGCCGGCGAACGGCGGAAGGGTGCTGAGGGCGTCGGTGCCTACAAAGAGTCGTGAGGTCATCCCACCATCCGCATCGCGGCCGAATACGAGAGGCCCCCCGACGGTCCGGGCAAAGGGCGTCGCGACGGGCTGAAATGCCGGGTCGTAGAGCATCACCTTGCCCAGGCAGCTCGTCACGTACAGGTAGCCGTCCTGGTCGAAGGCGAGGTCCCACAGGCAGTAGACCGGCGTCGTAATTACGCGGGTCACGGGGCCCCCGGTGACCCGATAGATGCCGTTGTAAGCGTTATCGACGTAAACGTCGCCCGTGGGAGATACCGCGATTCCGCTGGCAGTCAGCCCTCCACCCTCCGCTTCAAAGAGCGGAATGGTTGCCAGCAGCGTGCCGCTTGAACTGTAGCGCCGGACCTCGAGGCTCGAGGTGGATCCCCCGCCGACCCACACATCTCCCAATCGGTCGACTGTGACGGAGACCGCGGTGAAGTTGGAGGCGAAGATCGAGCGCACGCCGGTTGGCGTGATCCGTATGACACCCGTACTGGGGTCGGCGACGAGCAGGGCGCCGAATCCGTCGACCACGACGTCGAACGGCGTTGGAAACCCGGTTGCAAAGGTGGAGACCGTGCCGGCCGGATCGACCCGGAGAATGCTCTTCAGGCCATTGTCCGCCACGAAGAGGTCGCCGTTACCGGCGGCGGCCATGCCAAGCGGGTCACTCAGTCCTCCGGCGTACAGTGTTGTCGGATCGCCCGGGCCCAGGGGTGGCGGCTGAATGGGCACGACACTCAGCGTGTAGAAGTAGTCCAGGCCGCCACCTGGTTCCCACCACGATGCCTCCACCATCGCGTAGTATCTGCCGGTGACGGGAATCGTTATCCAATAGACATGGTCCCAGCCCTGACTCTCATCGTTGTATCTGGGTTCGACCAGCCCGTTCACGTCGTCCGCATAGTACAACCCGAGAGAAGGGAGTAAAGACGACCCGATTCCCTCCGCGTCTATACTGAACTGCACGGTGGTGCCGGCCGTCAGGTCCACGGCGTACCAGTCGACGTCTCCGTACGGATTCACGACCCCGGAAATCGTATCGCCGAGCGTGACCAGGGTCGCCTCGGAGAGGGAATCGTTTGGCTCGGACTCGGTGACGGTGGCCAGTGAGATCTGCCGTGACCCCCGGATCACGCGCGGCGCCCGGGCGGCGCCAATGGTATTTGGGGACTCGATGAACGGCGGATGACGATTCGGCAGAGGCCGCAATTGCTGAGCGCCGGACCTCGTCGGAATGAGGAGCGCCGGGAGAACCAGCAATGCGGCACCGAGCCATCGGCGGGTGCGGGATGCGACAGCCATGGTGTCTCCGTCGTACGGTGACCGATGCCAACCGGCCGTGCTCAAGGTCGTCCTGGTGACGGCTGCATCATGCCATCCAGGGAGGCACTCCCCCGGGCGGCGGCGGTGAAGCGGGGCGGGTGAGCGGTTGCGGATGGCTTGAGCCCATTGACGAAACGCGAAATGACCTGCGCAAAGGGGCCACGAGCGCTTCCGGGATTTGGCCTGGCGCTGGGCTGGGGGTAAGGAAGGAACCCGCAGAGATGCGTTGCCTTGCCATCAAGTCCTTGCCCTGCATGGCGTTATGGCCGGTGTCTCCTTGCCGCTGCCCTACTGCGCCGCCGCTTTCCGGCCCCGCCCTCCTCCCCCCTGCAACCATCGGGGCCATCCCCGCATCTTTAAGGGACCTATGACAAAGGCCCTGGCAGTGGACTCCTATCTCGCAGGCGACGCCGAATCGGTCGTCGCGCGGGTGCGGGTGGGCGATCCGGCCGCGTTGGAGATCCTCTACCGCGCCTACGAGGCCCCCGTCTTCAATCTGGCGCGGCGCATCTGCCGCACGGTGGAAGACGCCGAAGACGTGCTGCAGGAGACCTTTTTCGAAGTCTACCGCAGCATCGGCCAGTACCGGGGCGACGGACCGCTGTGGGGCTGGGTCCGCCGCGTCGCCTCCAGCAAGGCGCTAATGCGCCTGCGGCGGAACAAGTATCGCGAAACGGACGAGCTCTTCGACGAGTCGCACGCCATGCGCCGGGAAGACACGCCGCTGCGGATGGACCTGGAGGCGGCGCTGGAGCGCCTGCCGGAAACCTCGCGCGCCGTGGTGTGGCTCCACGACGTCGAGGGATATACCCACGAAGAAATCGCCGACATGATGGACCGGACGCCGAGCTTCTCCAAGTCGCAGTTGTCGCGTGCGCATGCCAAGCTGCGGGTCTGGCTCGGCGAGGAGGCACGGGCATGAGTCATCTGACGATGGAACAGCTGGTGGCCCTCCGCGACGCCGGCAGCGAGCCCGGCAGCGCGGACAGCCAGGCCCACGTGCAGGTCTGCGCCGCGTGTGCGGCGGAACTTGACCGCCTGCACCAGCGGGTCGCGCGGCTCCGCGCCCTGCCGACGCTGCGCCCGCCCCGTGACCGG
>DAOLIZ010000186.1:1591-3730 GCA_035328285.1 Gemmatimonadales bacterium | reverse complement strand
CACTCGAAGTGCGGGGCCGTCACCGCCACCCTCGACGAGCTGCAGCGACCGACCGCGAACCAGTCCCGCAACCTCCGCTCGATCGTGGACCGTGTCCGTCCCTCCGTGGAAAGCCTGCTCGCCACCGGCCTGAAGCACGACCGGGACGCGATCATCGAGCAGGCGGTGCGGCTCAACATCCGGGCGTCGGCCGACCACCTGCGGCACGGCTCGGCCGTCCTCGAGCAGCTGGTGCGTGAGGAGGGACTCCTGGTGGTAGGCGCCGAATATTCCCTGGAGACCGGCGAAGTGGACTTCTTTGATGGCCTGCCCGCCGCGGAGTAGACTCTCGGCCCGTCAGGAGCCGCCCAGCAGCGCGTTCGGGTCGCCGGATCCGGGTGGGAGACGAGGCGAGGCAGCCGGCGGCGGCGTGCCGAACACCGATGCGGCGCGCAGATTGCCCTCCACCGCCACCAGCATGCCCTCCAGTTCCTCCCGCGCTTTCCGCAGGGCATGGCGGTAGCTCCACCGGTACATCGCGAGCGTTGTCCCGCCGAAGAGGGTCGCTCCACCTGCCGCTACCACCGCGGCGAGCGGCCCGAGTGGGAGGGCCACGCCGACCACCGCCCCGATGACGCCGCCGATCGCGCCCAGACCACCACTCAGCCACCGGTCAAACGTCCAGTTCTTCTTGAGGCCGGCGCGCAGGTCCCCGGACACGGTGACCTCGCACCGACTCGTGGGCGCCCCCAGCGGCTTGAGCGCGACATGCAGCTGCTCCACCTCGATCTGCGTCATGCGGTAGCGGAACATGCTGAGCACGCCGTCGAAGGCGACGATCACGTTCCGCAGCAACGAGACGTCGAACACGAGGACGCCCCCGTCGAGGGGATGCCCGCCGACGGTGTCGCGCAGCTTGAGCCCATACGGCGGCGCGGTCAGCACCCGGCCGATGGCTTCCAGGACCTCCTTCGGTGCGGCCCGGATCACCCGGGAGGATGCAATGCTCCGCTCGCGGGTGCCGAGCATCCGGGTGAGGGTCCGCTCCTCCCGGTCTGACAGGTTCGAGGCGGCCACCGCCGTGCCGACCGGCCGCTCCGCGATGGCCATGGCGACGAACTCCGCCGCGATGCCGGCCTCGGAGGCCGCCTGTTCCACGTCCTGCAGACGATAGCCGCCGCTCGGCAGGGGGTCGGCGGGGGTGTCGTCCGACGAAGGCTCCCGGTAGCGCGCCTGCAGGCGCGTGGTGGCCTCCGCCTGCAGCTGCGCGGCGCGGAGCCAGATGGCCCGCGCCTGGTCGGTGCTCACCACCTCCGCCAGTGAGCCCGCCACCGCGGGCAGCGCCGCCGATTGCAGGGCGGTCTCCAGCGCGTCGGCGAACGCCTCGCCGGTCGGATAGCGGTCCCCCGGCGATTTGCTGAGGCTCCGGTCGATCACCGCCACCAGCCCCGGGGGCAGGTTGGGCGCGACGGCTGACAGGGACGGCGCCGGGCGCGTCACCTGCTGGGCCATGACGGTCGCGGCTTCGGCGGCGTCGAACGGGAGGCGGCCGCTGAGGATCTGGAAGCCGACGACGCCGAGGGAGTAGAGATCGCTCCGGCCGTCGAGCTTGTCGCCCGCGGCCTGCTCCGGGCTCATGTAATGCACCGAGCCGAGGACCATGCCACCCTGCGTCAGCGGGGTGGCCAGTTGATTTTGCGCGATGCCAAAATCCGTCACGATGGCGCGGCTGGACCCGCGCTCGATCATGATGTTCTCCGGCTTCACGTCGCGGTGGACGACGCCGCGCGCGTGGGCGTAGGCCAGCGCCCACGCGGCTTCCCGCAGTACGCGCACCGCCTCGGCCGGGGGGAGCGGGCCCCGTGCGCGCAGCCGCTCGGCCAGGTTCTCGCCATCGACAAAGCCCATGGCAAAGAAGGCCACGCCGTCGATCTCGTCGGCCCGGTAGATCGGCACGATGTTGGGATGGGAGAGCTGGGCCGAGGTGCGCGCCTCGCGGAGAAACCGTTCGCGCAGTTCGGGATCGGCCGCCAGCGCGCGGGGGAGCACCTTGATGGCCACCGGCCGGTCGAGGCGAACATCCCGGGCCAGGTACACGACCCCCATCCCGCCCCGGCCGAGCTCGCGCTCGAGGGTGTACTGGCCTGCGAGCAGCGCCTG
>DAOLIZ010000186.1:0-1491 GCA_035328285.1 Gemmatimonadales bacterium | reverse complement strand
AGGCCTGGCTCTTCGACGCCAACATCGGCCGCCTCGTGGCCACCATCCTCGGGCTGGCGGTCATCGTGGCGCTGGTGCGTGCCGCGCAGCGCGCATTGGTCGGCCGGATCGAGGACACCGACACCCGCTACCGGGTGCGCAAGGCGGTCGGCTTCTCGGGGTATGTCCTCGCGTTTCTCTTCCTGGCTGCCCTCTTCAGCGACAAGCTGGGCGGGCTCACGGTCGCGTTTGGCGTCGCGGGAGCCGGCATTGCCTTCGCCCTGCAGGAGGTGATCGCCAGCATCGCCGGGTGGCTCGCGCTCACCTTCTCGAACTTCTATCACCCGGGCGACCGCGTGGAGCTGGGCGGCATCAAGGGCGATGTCATCGACATCGGGGTCCTCCGCACGACCCTCATGGAAGTGGGTCAGTGGGTGGATGGCGACCTCTACAACGGCCGCATCGTCCGGGTGGCCAACAGCTTCGTGTTCAAGGCACCCGTCTTCAACTACTCCGGCGACTTCCCCTTCCTCTGGGACGAGATCCGGATCCCGATCCGCTTCGGCAGCGACCGCGCGGAGGCGCGGGCCATCATCCAGCAGGTGGCCGATCGGGTCGTGGGGGAGTACGCCAGGACCTCGGCGGTCGCCTGGAAGGGGATGGTCCGGAAGTACCGCATCGAGGACGCGAGCGTCGCGCCGATGCTGACGCTGGTGGCCACGGACAACTGGCTGCAGTACACCCTGCGGTACGTGGTGGACTACCGACGACGCCGCGGCGTGCAGGACGCCCTCTTCAACGGCATCATGGACCTGGTCGACGCGTCGAACGACCGCGTGCAGCTTGCCTCCGCGACTTACGAACTGGTGGCCGCGCCGCCGATCACCGTCCAGACCAGCGGCGAGGGGCGCTGATGCAGTCATTGAGCTCCTGGGCCAGCGGGGCGCTCGGCCTCAGCCCCACGACGCAGGTCCGCCTCCTGACCACCGTCGGGGTCATCCTCGGCCTGTTGCTGGTACGGTGGATGGTCCTGAAGGGCGTGCACCGCCGGGTGACCGACCTGCACACCCGCTACCGGTGGCACAAGGGGGCCAACTACACGGTCGGTGTCATCAGCATCCTGGCCGTCGTCCGCATCTGGCTGGTGGATTTCGCTGGGGCCGCCACCTATCTCGGCCTCCTCTCCGCCGGCCTGGCCATTGCGCTGAAGGACCCGCTCGCCAATCTCGCCGCCTGGCTCTTCATCCTCTGGCGCCGCCCCTTCGAGGTCGGTGACCGGGTGCAGCTGGGCGAAAACGCCGGCGACGTGGTGGACATCCGGCTCTTTCAGTTCACCCTGCTGGAAATCGGCAACTGGGTCGAGGCCGATCAATCGACCGGCCGCATCATCCATGTGCCGAACGCCCTGCTCTTTACGAGTCCCATCGCCAACTACACCCACGGCTTCGCCTTCATCTGGACCGAACTCCCGGTCCTCGTGACCTTCGAGAGCGACTGGGAAAAGGCCCGGGG
>DAOLIZ010000185.1:0-3825 GCA_035328285.1 Gemmatimonadales bacterium | reverse complement strand
ACCATCGCCTACTACCTCCTGACCGGCGAACTGCCCTTTCCCGGCAAGTCGCCGCGGGAGCTCTTCCAGCAGTTGCTGACCCAGACGCCCCGCCCGCTCAGCGAAGTCGCCAAGAACGCCAAGTTCGGCCCCGACCTGGAGGCCGCGCTGATGGCCGGACTGGAGCGGGACCTCAAGAAGCGCCCGGCCACGGTCAAGCAGTTTGCCACGCGATTCTGCGCGGCGGCCCGCGCCGAGCCGGAAAAGAAGAAAGGCTTCCTCTCCGGGCTGTTCGGCAAGGATTGACCGTGGACGAGCACGCGGCACTCCTCCAGCTCCTCCACGACCGCTCGATCCGCCACGGCGACTTCACGCTCGCCTCCGGCGCCCGTTCCACCTACTACATCGACGCCCGCCCCACCACGATGTCCGCCGAGGGGCTGTACCTCATCGGCCGGCTTGGCGTCGCGGCCCTGCGCGCGCGGGGGTGGTCACCGGCCTCCGTCGGTGGCCTGACCATGGGTGCCGACCCCGTCGCGTATGCGGTGGCGCTCGCCAGCCGGGGCGCGCCGCCGGTCATCGACGCCTTCAGCGTGCGGAAGGAGGCGAAGGGCCATGGCACGAAGCGCCGGGTGGAGGGGAACTTCCGCGCCGGCGACCACGTGGTGGTGGTCGAGGACGTCATTACCTCGGGGGGCTCCGCGATCCAGGCCATCGCCGCGGTGGAAGAGGCCGGCGCCAGGGTGCTCGGCGTGCTGGCCGTGGTCGATCGCGAGCAGGGCGGCACCGCCGCCCTCATGGAGCGGGGCCACGCGGTGGTGGCGCTGACCACTGCCACGGAGCTGGGGTTGCGGTAGGGAGGCCGACGGCGGCGCCGGCTGGCCCGGTGTCCCGTCCCCCAGGCAGGCCCACAGCAAACGACCCTCCGGCAGGATGCCGGAGGGTCGTCGTCATTCAGGGCGAGGATGGGTCAGGGCGCGGCGGCCAGGTGCCGGTCGATGATGGGCACAAAACTGCTGGCGGGCTGCGCACCCTCCAGCGACACGCCGTTGATCACGAACGCGGGGGTGCCGGTGAACCCGAAGGCCTGGCCTTCGGCGATGTCGGCCGCCACCCGCGCGCGCACCGCGTCGCTCTGCTGGTCGCGCAGCGCACGCGGCACGTCCGCGCCGACGCGCCCGGCGGCCTCCGCCACGAACTGCTGGCCCCGCTTTTCAAGCTGTTCCTGCTCGGCGTACATCAGCTCGTAGAACTTGAAGGCCGGCGCGGCCCCCTGCAGCGCCAGCGCCTCGAACATCAGCGCGGCCGGCATGGCGTTCGGGTGCATCTCGAGCGGGGTCTGCTTGACGACCAGGCGGACCTTGCCCTGGTACTGCTCGAGCAGCTGGTGCAGCACCGCCACCGACTGGCGGCAGTAGGGGCACTCGAAATCGGTGTACTCGACGATGGTGACCGGCGCCGACGGACTGCCGAGCGACACGCGGTCGGTCAGGTCGGGACGCTTCGGGTCGCGGAATTCCGCGTCGATCCTGGCGGCCGCGGCCTGCTGCTGCGCGGCCTGCGACGCCTGGAAGGCGGCGTTGAGGGCCTGCATGAACTCAGTGGGGTGCGCCCGGATGGCCCCGACGAGCACTTCGGGGTGGGCGCTCAGCGTGCGCTGCAGCGCCTCGGGGGAGGGGTCCCGCGAGCAGGCGGTCGTGCCGAGCAGGGCCAGCACGGCGGTCAGGCGATGAAGCAGCACGGGGATCCTCGCGGTTAGGGAAGCCGCCCCAAGCTAGAGCCGAGCCGCCTCTCGCCGCAACGGGCCCGTCACGCAGGAGGAGGGGCCTGACCCGCCAGACAGTGTCCGCTGTCCCAGCTCCCTGTTTCCAGGGGATGGAAGACGGGCCAGACGCCTCCGTAGGGAACGACCATGAGGTCGAGAAACCGTGCCAGCGCGACGGGGAAGGGGAACCGGCGCCGGAATTCGAGGCTCGTGATGCCGAGCATGGCCCGGATGTGCCTGCCGAAGCTCTGTGGCGAGGAGTATTCCATCCGGTAGGCCACGTCCGCGATGGAACGGCCTGGCGCCTCGAGAAGGTGGGCGGCGTGGAGGAGCCGCACGCTGGCCAGATACCCTTTGGGAGAGGGCAGGCCCGCCCGGGCGAAGCGGGACATGAGCGTGCTCGGCCGCACCTCGCAGGCCCGGCAGAGGGCGCGGACGGTGGTGATATCCGGGGCCAGGCGGACCAGCATCTCGAAGAAGAAGCGGAGGTCCGCCGGCGCGTCGCCCAGCGCGTGGATGAGCGGGCCCTGGATCCGGGCGGCGGCCCGGGTGACCGGCGCGGCCATGAGCTGCCGGAGGCGCTGCCAGCCCGATGGGCCCGTGATGTCGACGACCTGCCGCAGGCCGGTGGCCCCGAGCTGGAGGAGGGTTTCGCTCGCCGAGGCGTCGTGGGTCGAGACGAGTGCCACGGTGGGGATGCCGGGAAAATCCTGGACCAGGCGCCGAACGTCCCGCACCGCCGTGCTGGGACAGCGGTGGACCGAGAGGAGGATGCCGTCCACCGGCCGCTCCCGAACGGCACGGACCGCCTCCGGCACCGAGTCGCGATGGAGGAGGGTGAAACACCCCTGGCCGGCGGCCTCCACCTTGGCCCGTTCGGCGGGAAGGAGGACGGCGGCGATGGTGGGCGGCCCCTCCGGAATCTGGGCAAGTGAATCAGGCACGAGCTGGCTCCGTAGTGGTGTGGTGAGGGCCACGCTAGGCGTCTCCCCTCAACAGCAGTCCAACCGGAATAGGGGCGGCGGGGCCGGCCGGGCAACCATTCGCGTGCGGCAGGCATCCCACCCAATACATCTCCCTGTCTGGAAGGGGCCCGACGTGTATTTTGAAGAGCCCATCGGCGGTCCGGCCCCGCCGCCAGTCTCGGACGATCCTCCTCACGCGTGGAGCCCGCGGGTGACCAAACCCCAGGCAGGCCCCGGACTCGCTGAGCGCCTGCAGGCTGCGCTCGGATCCCAGTATGCGCTGGGTCCGGAGCTCGGCCGCGGCGGCATGGGCGTGGTCTTCCTGGCCCGCGACGTGACCCTGGCCCGCGACGTGGCGGTGAAGGCCGTCCATCCCGAACTGGCCATCCACTCCTCCATCGCCGAGCGGTTTCTCGCCGAGGCGCGCATGATTGCGCGGCTCCGGCACCCGAACATCGTCACCGTCTACACCGCCGGCGAAGCCGACGACATCCTGTACTTCGTCATGGACCGCGTCCCGGGGGAGTCGCTGCGGGAGCGGCTCAACCGCGAAGGGAAGCTGCCGCCCGAAGAGGCGCGCCGCATCACGATGGACATCGCCGCCGCCATCGACGCGGCGGCCGGCGCCGGGCTGGTGCACCGCGACGTGAAGCCCGAAAACATCCTGCTGGAGGCGGGAAGCGGGCGGGCGCTGCTCGCGGATTTCGGCATCGCGCGGGCGCTGGCGGCCGGACCGCCGGACGCGGACGGACCGGTGACGGGGCAGGGGATGGTGGTCGGCACGCCGAACTACATGAGCCCGGAGCAGGCGGCCGGCGAGGAAGTCGACTCCCGGAGCGATCTCTACTCGCTCGGCGTGGTGGCCTACGAGATGGTGGCGGGGCATCCGCCGTTCGTCGGCCCGAACCGCGTCGTGGTCTCGAAGCACATCTCCGAGCAGCCGACGACGCTCACCCGCATCCGCCCAGACTGTCCCGCCGACCTCGGCGCCGCCATCATGCGCGCGCTGGCCAAGGGACCGGGCGAGCGGTTCCAGTCCGGGGCGGAGTTCCGTGCGGCCCTCGGCGGCACACCCACGCCGATCCCGCTGTTCGGGCGCCGCCGGCGCCGGCGCGC
>DAOLIZ010000184.1:0-3947 GCA_035328285.1 Gemmatimonadales bacterium | reverse complement strand
AGCACGTTTCCCCGTCGGATTCGCAGGTCCGTCGTGACCAGGGCCTTGTCCAGCGTGCGGTTGAGGCGGAGGGTTCGCGACGCCGGCAGTGTCGCGGCCAGGTCATCCGGCTCGTTCAGCCAGACCGGTTCGACGGTCACCGCGCGCAGCGGGGCCTCGATGGTACGCGCGAAGTCGGAGGCGGCCTTGAAGACGGAGGCACTGCGCTCCGTCGCGTCAAGGCAAACCAGCATCGGATCGAATTCCTCGCAGTCGAGGCCCACGAACAGGCAGGGCACCCGGCTCCGACGCGCAACCGCATCGGCGGTGTCGCCGAGAAACATCCGCTGACGCTGGGTCCGCTGCTTCCGGCCCAGGACCAGCAGGTCACCCGAGTGCTCCTCCGCATACCGCGGTATCTCGATGCCCGGCACTCCCGACAGCACCGTGAACGTCGGCGCGGTGCCAGGGGCCGCCCGCTGCAACTTGGCCTCCAGCCCGCGCGAGAGGTCGCGCAGCATGCTCTGCTGCTCGGAGTCCGAGGCGCTACTGCCCGCCGCCACCTGGCCTGGCGTGGCCACGCGGACGGTCAGCACCGTCAGCCGGGCGCCCGCCTGTGCAGCCAGGCGTGCGGCGACCAGCACGGCGTGATGACCGGCCTCGGATTGATCCGTGGCCGCGACCACATGCCGAAGCTCCATGCGGTTGTACTCCGAGGTGGATGATGACGCATTGTCGTCTGGACCCCCTGAAGAGAGTATGAAGGATTCGAGAAGAAAGGGGGGCTCCCTCCCTGCCGACCCTCCAATCGCCTACCTTCCGACCATGACCCGCCCCCCTCCTCACACCGCCGTCTCCCCAGCCCCGGAACGGTTGGAACAACTGGTTTCCGCCGGCCTCCTCCTGACCTCCGAGCTCTCCCTGGAAGGGGTCCTGCAGCGGGTGGCGGAACTTGCCTGCGAGATCATCGGGGCGCGGTACGCCGCCATCGGCGTGCTCTCCGAGGATCATCGCCGGCTGGATGCATTTGTGACGGCAGGCATCGACGACGAGACAAGAGTGCGGCTCGGTACCCCTCCGGAGGGCAAGGGGGTGCTCGGTCTGGTGATGCGGGAGCGCCGCGTCATCCGGCTCGCCGACCTCCAGAAGCACCCTGCCTCAGCGGGCTTCCCCCCCGGCCATCCCCCGATGCACTCCTTCCTCGGCCTGCCGATCGAGCGCCGGCGGGGGGTCTTCGGCATTCTCTACCTGACCGAGAAGCTGGATGGCCCCGAGTTCACCGCCGATGACGAGCATGTCGCCCGGCTCCTCGCGGCCCAGACAGGCGCCGCCATCGAGAACGCCAAGCTCCACGAGGAGAGCGCCCGGCTGCTTGAGGAAGTGCAGCAGCTGCAACGTTCGCGTGAGCGGTTTTTTGCGATGGTGAACCACGAGCTGAGGAACGCGCTGGCCGGCGTCTACGGATGGGCCGAAATGCTCGTGCGGAAGAAGGATCCCGACACGGTGCCCAAGGCGGCGTTCGAGGTGCTGGATTCCGCCGAGCAGGCGATCGCACTGGTGAACGACCTGCTCGACCTCAGCCGCCTGGACGAGGACCGCCTCAAGCCGGTCTTCCGGGCCGTGGAATCCACGGCGATGGTCCAGCGCGCCATCGTCCGGGTCACCCCGCTGACGGGCTCACGCGGCATCACGGTGGCCTTCGAGGCCCCCTCCGGCGGTGGGGCCATCCAGACCGACGCACACCGGGTCGAGCAGATCCTCATCAATCTCCTGGGCAACGCAACACGCCACGCCCCACAGGATTCGACCATCCGCGTGCACCTCCTCGGGGATCACACCAGGATTCGGGTCGAGGTCCTCGACGAGGGCCCGGGGGTGGCCGAGGAGGATCTCGACCGGATCTTCGACATCTACCAGACCAAGGGATCCGACGGCGGCGTCGGCCTCGGTCTGCCCCTGTCCCGGCGCCTGGCGCGACTCCTCGGTGGCGACCTCCGGGCCGAGGCCCGACCGGACGTGGGCGGGTGCTTCATCCTGGAGTTGCCGGGTGGCGGAAAGCTAAAGAATCCTTCATAATACCTTCCGAGACCGTTCACCCCTTCCTCATAACTTGAGCCCCATGAAAGTTCTCGTCGTGGAGGACGACCGGAAGGTCGCCGGATTCATCGAACAGGGTCTGAAGGAAGAGGGCTGGACCGTGGACGTCGCGCCGGATGGCGAGGAAGCCACGATGCTGGCCCACGTCTACCAGTACGACGTCATCCTGCTCGATGTCGTGTTGCCGAAGAAGAACGGGTTCCAGGTCGCGGCGGAGCTTCGCCGTGAGGGGCGCAACACCCCCATCCTGATGCTCACCTCGCGGGACGCGGTGGAGGATGTGGTCCGCGGCCTCGACGCGGGCGCGGACGACTATCTCGCCAAGCCGTTCCGGTTCGAGGAACTGCTGGCCCGGATGCGTGCCCTGGTCCGGCGCGGCGGCGCGGAACGTCTCGAGACGCTGCGCTACGGCCCCCTCTCCATGGACCGGCTCCGCCATGAAGTCCGGATGGACGACCAGCCCCTGGACCTGACGCCCAAGGAGTTCCAGCTCCTGGAGTTCTTCCTCCTGCACCCGGAGGAAGTCGTGCGGCGGACCACCCTGCTCGAGAAGGTCTGGGACATGCACTTCGACCCCGAGAGCAACGTGGTGGACGTCCATGTGGGCAACCTTCGCCGGAAGCTCGCTGCCTCGGCCGGCGGCAACCTGATCACCACCGTGCGGGGCGTCGGATTCTGCCTCCGCGCGGCGAACGCGGTCGCCAGCCGCTCCGCGTGACCCGGCGCGTGCCCCCGGCGATCCTGCCGGGGGCGGCACTCCTGTTCATCCTCGCGGGGCTGTTCCTGCGGCTCCAGCCCGACCTGTCGGGGTGGAGCCGTTCCGTGTGGATGGCGGGGCTGCTGGTCACCGGCGTTCCGGTGGCATGGCGCACCGTGCGCGGACTGCTCCGGGGTCGGGCGGCCGCCGACATCGTGGCCACGCTGGCGATCGTCACGGCCGTCCCGCTCGGCGAGCCGCTGGCCGGCCTGGTGGTGGTGCTCATGCAGACGGGGGGCGAAGCGCTCGAGCGCTTCGCCGAGGGACGGGCCAGCGCCGCGGTCCGCGAGCTGGAAGCGGCCGCCCCCCACGAGGCGCACCGGCTCCTCGGTGACGGCACCGTCGTGGATATTTCGGCGGACGCGGTGGCCATCGACGACCTCCTCCTGGTCCGGCCGGGGGAAATGGTCCCCTGCGACGCCGTCGTCACGGCCGGCGCCTCGCACGTGGATGTTTCCCGGCTGACGGGCGAGCCGGTCCCGGTGAGCGCAGGCCCGGGCACGCGGCTCCCCAGCGGCTCGGTCAACGGGGAGAGCCCGCTGACGCTGCGCGCGGAGGCGCTCGCGTCGCAGAGCCTCTACGCGCGGATCGTCGAGCTGGTTCGGTCGGCCCAGGCGGAGAAGGCCCCCCTCCAGCGGCTGGCCGACCGGTACGCCGTCTGGTTCACGCCGCTCACGCTTGCGGTGTGCGTCGTGGCCTACCTCATTTCGTTCGATCCGGTGCGCGTGCTGGCAGTGCTGGTGGTGGCGACCCCCTGCCCCCTCATCCTGGCCACCCCGGTGGCCATCATCGGGGGGTTGAACCGGGCCGCCCGACAGCAGATCGTCATCCGCAACGGTGGAGCGCTCGAGCAACTCGGTGGCGTCACGGTCGCCATGTTCGACAAGACGGGCACGCTGACGGTCGGCCGCCCCGCCCTCGCGCGGGTCGTGCCGGTGGCGCCCTTCACCGAGTCGACGCTGCTCGCCCTGGCCGGCGCCGTGGAGCATGGCTCGGGGCATCTCCTGGCCCGCTCGGTCGTGGACGGGGCCCGGACCCGGGGCGTCGGCCTGCCGGCCGCCGCTGACATCCGCGAGGCGCCGGGCGAGGGGGTGGAGGGACGGGTCGAGGGACG
>DAOLIZ010000183.1:1649-3971 GCA_035328285.1 Gemmatimonadales bacterium | reverse complement strand
GCCGTCGTGGCGGCGGCGGCCCTGGCCGCGTCCAGCTGGTCGGCCGTGGGCAGCGCGGCAAGACGCTGGTCGAGGTCGGCGAGCGCCACCCTGGCCGCTTCGATCTTCGCGGCGAGGGCAGCCCGGTGGGAGGAGGCCGCGTAGAGCTGCTGCAGGGTCTCATGTTCCGCCCGCAGGGCCGGCAGCGGCGCCAGCTCCTCGCCGAGCGCGGCCAGGCTGGTCTGCGCCTGGAGCGCGTCAGCGATCTGGCGGTCGAGATCGCGGGTCCGCTCCTGCGACGTCGTCACCTGGTGTTCGGCGACCCGAATGTCCCCCTCGAGCGACTGCACCCGGGTCCGGAGCTGCTGCATCGTGTCCCACCGGGGCGTCACCTCCGCCAGCCGCGCCTCCGCCGTCCGCACCGCCTCCTGCGCCTTCGTGTCCCGATCGCTCGCCGCCGCCGCCAGACCCGCGACCCGCTGCTCCTCGGCCTCGAGCGCCCCGGCGTCCAGCAGCCCCGCCTGCAGCGCCTGCAGCCGTGCACGCAGCTCGCTCCGCGTCTCCTTCAGCGTCTCCTGGGCCACCCGCAGCCGCTCGAAGCCGAGCACCCGCGCGAGGAACTGTGCCCGTTCCGGCGCGGTCATCCTGGCCATGACCATCAGGTCCTTCTGGCCGGTGAAGTAGGTGTTGAAGAATTCGGCCCGGGTCATTCCGAGGAGGTGCGTCAGCTTCTCGGTGACGGTGGCGAGGCTGTTGGCAATCGGCGCCGGATCGCCGTCCTGGAACAGCTCGGCCTGGCTCAGGCTCCGGACCACGCGGAATTCGTGCGCACCGAGGGCGAAGTCGAGCTCCACCCGGACCGGTGAGCGGGGAGGGGCGCCGCGGCGGCGGATCGAATCGCGGGTGCCGCGCGCCGCCGGCGTGCCGTACATGGCGAAGGCGATCGCCTCGAGCAGCGTGGACTTGCCGGCCCCGTTCGCCCCCACGATGCCGGTCAGGCCGGCGCCGAGGACGAGCTCGGAGTCCTCGTGCTGGCGAAAGTTGACAAGCCGGAGGCGGTGGATCTGCATCAGTCCTCCGCCAGCTCGCGCTCGGCCGATGCCACCAGGGCCACGCCCTCGCTCACGAACGCGGCGCGGTCGATCCCCGCCGGCAGCGGGCGGCGGCTGAGATAGTCCTGCACGATGTCCGGGAGCGTCTGCCGTCGTCCCGGCGCACCGACCCCCGTCACCCGCGTGGGCTCCGGCCGTCGCAGGTCGAGCTGGAAGTGCAGCGCCTCGGCCTTCCAGCTCCGCAGGACGGCGTGATCGAGCTGGCGCCCGACGTGCCGTGGGACCCCGGTCACAACCAGGCGCACCACCTGGTCCTTAATGCCACCGGGAACCGCCTCAACCCGAGCGGTGATGGCCGCCTGCAGGTCCTCCGGGGCCAGGTCGGTGCCGTCGAGCCGGGGAAGGTCCAGCACCCGCCGCGCCGGGATCACGGGCTGTCGCTCGGCGGCCCCGGTCTCGAGGTCCACCAGCAGCCATCCCTTCCCATCGATCCCCTTCTCCGCTTCGTCGCGCAGCTCTCCCCACGGGTTGGTACTGACGTATTCCAGCGCGCCGCTGTACCAGGCCCGCGGACCGAGCGGGGTCTGGACATGGTAGTGCCCGAAGGCCACGTAGCTCCATTCCCCGGGCCCGAATTCATCGGGTCGGACGACGGCGCCGCCGTATTCCACCGCGGACCGGTCCGTCGGAAAGACGCCGTCCACCTCGCCGTGGGCCACGAGCACCTCGTACCGCGCGCTCCCGTCAGGCTTCAGCGCCGGCCGCTCCGGCTGCACCAGGGCCTCGTGGGGGACGGCGAGCACGCTCAGTTCCAGCCGCGGATAGCTGAACCGCCGCGCCTCATGCGTGGCCACGTCCACGCCGAGCTCGTCGAAGAGGCGGAGGATGCTGCCGGTCTCGGTGGAGCGCGGCGTGTCATGGTTGCCGGCGATCAGGACGATCGGGGCGTCCGGGAGCGCCGCGCGGAGACGCTGGAACTGCTGGAAGGCGAAGACGATGGCGGCGTTCGTGGGGCGCACGGAATGGAAGAGATCGCCCGCCACCACGACGACATCGGGGCGGGCGGCCAGCACGCCGTCCACCGCCTGGCGGAAGGCCAAGGCGGTGTCGGCTTCCCGCTGGTTGATGCCGGCGGGGGTCTGCCGATGGTATTGCCGGAAGCCGAGATGGAGGTCGGCGAGATGGGCGAGCTTCACAGGTAGGAGAATGCGCCTGAGAGGGGCCGGGTGCAAGGCGTGGGATCAACCTCTTCTGTCATTGCGAGGCCACGTAGTGGCCGAAGCAATCTCGG
>DAOLIZ010000183.1:0-1549 GCA_035328285.1 Gemmatimonadales bacterium | reverse complement strand
TCCACCAGCGCGCGGATCTTGTCGGTTCCGATGGCCCGGTCCATCGACCGGAGCTGCTGCGCCACCGCCTGGTCAAAGGGAAGGTCGGTGGCGGGCGGAAACTTTTCGACCCCGTCGCGCCCCGAGAGGACGCAGGGCCGGGGAAAGCGGATGAAGACCGGCTGGGTGAAGTGCGGATGGCGCACCATCAGTTCCCCCTTCGGGAGGGTCGCCAGCTTGGTCTTGGTGGAGGGCGAGAGCGTGGCGTAGCCGGCGGTGGCCAGTTCGTCGGGGTCCATCCGCCCGTAGATGGTGGTCCCTGCGTTACCGACGACCCGCCGCAGCACCTGCGAGCGGAACTGCTGAGCGGAAAAGAGCACCAGCCCGAGGTAGCGGCCCCGCTCGGAAAGGTCGAGCAGCATCTTCCGCACGTAGGTGTCGGTGCCGTCGGCCGGCGCATACTTGTTGAGCTCGTCCACGAAGACCACCACGTGGTCCACGCCGAGGTCGCGGCGTTCGAGATGCTCGCGCAGCTTGCTCACGACGCGGGCGAAGACGAGATCCTGGGCCAGCGGGTCGACGCTGGCCACGTCCACCACGTACACGCCGCGGTCCTCGAACGTGCCCCACGGCAGGTCGTTCGACGCGCCGTCGTCGGTCACCAGCCCCTTGGCGCGGGTGGTGATGTTGCCGAGGCGGTTCCGCACTTTCCGGATGGTGGCGATGTGGTGGGTGCGCCAGACGTCGCCCCGGTTCCTGGTCTCCAGCGAATCGAAGATCGCGCGGAAGAACGCCTCAAGGTCGGCGAAGGTCAGGACGCGCCAATCGGTCGGCTGCAACTCCGGCGCATGGAAGTCCTTTCCCACCACCCGGTCCGCCAGGAAGTCGATGAACGCATCCGCCTTCGCATCCAGGTCGTCGCGATTGAGCACGACCTCGGCGTACTCCAGCACCTCGCGAAGCCCCCAGGTCAGCGGCTCCGTATTGGCCGCCAGGTCGGGATGGGTACGCAGGGTGTTGAGGTTGACGCCGTCGGGCTTGCAGGGGGCGTAGTAATGGACGTCTTCGAAGGGCTTCGGATCCAGTCCGAGTCGAACGTATGCGGCGAGGTCCTCGGCCGACAACTCGGCGGGCTGGTCGAGGAAGCAGAGATCAGGACCCTTCACGTTGAAGCAGAGCGCGGCCACCGACCCCTTGTGCGCTGGGAACCTCTGGAAGATGCTGGTGAGGAAGAATTCCACCGCGCTGGTCTTGGTGGCGAGGCCTGATACCCCCGTGATGTTGAGGTGTGCGGCCTCGGGACCGAGCAGGAAATCCGCGTCGAGGTACACAGGCGCGCTCAGGCCGGCGGCGCCATACGTGCCGACGGGGATCCCGGTAGCGCGCTCGCCGCTGGTGTAGGCATCCATACGGAGCGCCGAGCGCACGTCCTCGTCTGTGGCCATTCGCACTTCGCCGAGCGGGACCGGCTGCAGCGGCTCCCCGGGCTCCTGCCGAAGGACAGCGGCGGTGTAGAGCCGGATCTCCGCGCGGGCGGCGCCCGCCTCCGACCCGCGCGCAGGGTCCCCGC
>DAOLIZ010000182.1:0-3979 GCA_035328285.1 Gemmatimonadales bacterium | reverse complement strand
GTGACCGCCGTGCCGGGGTCCACGCCGAGGATGATCACGGGCGGCCGGTCAGCCTGCCGCCTCCGCCAGCTCGGAGTCGATGTCGAAGTTGGAGAAGACCTTCGAAACGTCGTCGAGCTCCTCGAGGGCCTCGATCAGCTTGAAGAGCGCCTCGACATCCGGACCCTCGACCTTGACGGTGTTCTTCGGCACCATGGCGAGCTCGGCCTCGTCGATCTTCACGCCCTTGGCGCGCATGGCGTCCTGCACGGCGTGGATGTCGTTTGGCGCGGTCGACACGATGAACTGGTCACCCTCGCGGACCATGTCCTCCGCGCCGGCCTCGAGCGCGGCCTCCAGCGTGGCCTCCTCGCCGTGCCGGGTGGCGTCGATGTAGAGCTGGCCCTTGCGGTCGAACATCCACGCCACCGAGTTGGTGGCGCCGAGGTTGCCGGCGTTGCGGCTCATGGCATGCCGGATGTCGGCGACGGTGCGGTGCGGGTTGTCGGTGGTCCCTTCGATGAAGAGCGCCGCACCGCCGGGGCCGTACCCCTCGTACGCCACCTCCTCGATGTTGCCGCCCTCGAGCTCGCCGGTGCCTTTCTTGATGGCCCGTTCGATGTTCTCGGCCGGCATGTTGACGGCCTTCGCGGCGTCGATGGCGGTTCGCAGCCGCGGGTTGCCGCCGGGATCCCCCCCGCCGCCCTTGGCGGCAATGGTGATCTCGCGGATCACCTTGGTCCAGGACGACGCCCGGCGCGAGTCGGTGACCGCCTTCTTCCTTTTGATCTGCTTCCACTTGCTATGGCCTGCCATGGCCCACTCCATCGCGAGAATTCAGACCCCAAGCATAGCGGCAGGCGCGCGGAGCGGCAACGCGCCCGCTTGACCGCAGGCGGCCATCCCGGCTACTCTCCCACCCCTATGCGAATCCATCACTTAGCCCTCGTGGCGCTGGCCCTCGCGGCCTGTACCTCCGATTCTCACAAAGAGATCGCCACCGTCGGGGAGGCGCTGCCCGGCCTGCCGCTCCCGCCGGCGGCACGTGTCGTCGCCCGGTCCGGCGCCTCCGACGCGCTTCAGATCACCTTTGAGACTCTTTGGCCACCGGACTCGTTGACGAGATACTATCGGGCCATCCTGAGCCATGAGCCGTGGGAACTGCAGAGCGACGTGGTGGATGCGGAGGGGGCCACGGTCCTCTATGCCACGCGGAAAGGGCCGCCGATCTGGGTCCGGATCATGGAGTCAGGGGTGGCCGGCCACTCGAGTCTTCAGATCATCGGTGCCGTCGTGGCGCCGAACCCTGCTTCGAAGCCGGACTCCGGCGGCTGACGCCGGCCTCAGTCCTGCCTCCCCTGCTCCTTCCAGCGCCCCGGCTAACCCGGGGCGTTTTCGTGTCCCCCCTCCTCCAGGAGCGCCTCGATCGACTCCTTCATCCGGGCGGCGGCCCGCCCGTCCAGCTTGTAAAAGAGGTGGTCGCGTTCCTCGTCCTGTGCCGCGCGCATCGCGTCGGTCGGGGCGAGCGCGCGGGTGATGGCGTCACCCAGGTCGTCGGGGCGCCCCACATGGACGAAGGCGTCCTTCAGGAAGGCGCGATTGTCCTCCCCGAGCAGGGGCATGCCGTCGCTGTGCTTCAGGCGGTCGCTCGGCAGGTCGTAGATGATGCCGGTCTTGCCCAGCGCCAGGAAGTCGAACACCGTGCTCGAGGCCTCGCTGAGGAGGGTGTCGGCCGCGGCCATCCAGGGCACGATGTTGTACTCCTCCATCGGCACCAGGAGGGCATGTGAGTACTTCCGCACCCGGCGCTCGAAGATGCGATGCTGCTCGTGCGGCGCGTATTTCCCCATCCAGCTGTAGTGGTGGAGCTTGACCACGAGATTGCAGCGTCCGGCGGTGGCCTCGAAGATGGCGTCCTTCACGTCGTAGAGGCAGGTCGGCTTGTACGTCGGCGCGAAGAGGACGGTCGGCCTGGACGGATCGAGGCCCCGGGCCGACAGGAACCCCGCCCGGTCGTCGTACCGCCCCTGGAAGATCCCGTCCAGCTTGGGAAGTCCCACGACGCGCACCTCGCTGCGGCCCAGCTGGCCCGACTCGAGGATCTTCTCCTCCCGGTATCGCCCCTCCACGTAGATCTGGTACCGGGTGTCGCGGTGCTGGGCGAGGTTCCGATAGAGGATCGTCTTGATACCGGTGCCGTGGTTGAGGAAGCAGAGGAGGGTGCGGCCGTAGGCGGCGGCGTCGCGAATGGTATCGCCCGCGATGACCACGTCGAAGCCGCGCTTCTCGGTGGTGAAGCGGTACCCCTCGCGCACCCATTGGTCCACGATCGGGGGGCGATACGGGACGTTGAAGATCCCCCAGCGGCGGATCCGCTCCTCGTCGAGGGCGAAGAAGACGTCATAGCGCTCGTCGGAGAGGAATTGCTCGATGACCGGATCGAACGCCGCCTTGTGATAGACGAAGCCGATCTTGAACAGCAGGCGGATCCTGGCCATGGGGCGCCGCTCCTCAGGCGAAGGTGGCGCGCCGGGTCAGGGCGTGCTCGTAGCTCTCGGGGGTGTCGATGTCGAGCCACGCGGCGCCCGCCGGGATCGGGACCGTCCCGAATCCCGGGCCGCGCACCAGTTCCCGGACGCCGTCGGAGATGCCCTCGCGGCCCTGGGCCACGGCGGACTCCAGCGCCGAGCGGAACTGCTGGTTCAGCCGGAAGACGCCACAATCGAGGACATCGTAGTTGGTGAGGTCCTTGCCGATGTCCGCGATCCGGTCCCCCTCGCGCCGCACCTTGGTGGCGTCCGGCAGGTCGAAACACTCCTCGATGCGGGGGTCCACCAGGAGGAGGTTCATGTCGGGCGGCCCGTCGCGCACCGCGGCGAGGGCGGCGGGGCTCACCACGTGGTCGGCCATCGAGAGAATCACCGGTTCTTCCGGCGCCAGGTGGGCCAGCGCCTTCATCACGGAGAGGCCGTTGCCACGGTGCCACTCCGGGTTGTCGAGGAGGTCCACCGTCATCCCGAAGCTGCCGTGGTCGCCGAGATGCTGGCGGATGAGGTCGCCCCGGTACCCCGTCACGATCAGGAACTCGCGAATCCCGATCTGCGCGAAGTTCGCCAGGATGGCGGCCAGGATCGAACTGTCGCCGAAGGGGAGGAGCGTCTTCGGCTCCCGGCCGGTCGTTTCCCAGAGGCGGCTGCTCTGCCCTGCGGCGGTGATGATGGCCTTCATGGGATGGAACTTCGCGCCACCCGGGCGGCGAGCGCAATCGCATCGCCCGCTTCGGCGCCGAGGGTGTCGCGAACCGGAGCCACGAGCTGGGCCAGGGCGAGTGCCGCGGCCGGAGCATCGCCGGCCTGGAGCTGGGAGAGGGCGGCGGTCAGCGCGCGTCGGAGCGGGGCGGGCACGGTCAGGCTCGTGAGTCGTTTCTCGAGGGCGCCGGTCCGGCGCTTTCGGGCCCGGTCGGGCAGGGGCGGCGTGAGGCCAAGGTCGAGCGCCACCCGCACGGTCAGCCAGAGCGCGAAGACGCCGTCGCGTCTTGAGCCGCGGGGGGTTCTCGAGAGCAGGTCGGCGAGCGCCACCGCGGCGGGCTCCCAGGGGCGGGCCAGCGCCGCTTCGTCGCTCATGTCCCCTCCAGGGCGGCGAGCGCGGAGGCCACCGCGTCGGGGCCGATATCGCGCAGGCAGGCGTGGTGGCCCAGCGGACAGACGGGTCCCCCCATCCGGCTGCAGGGCCGGCAGGGGAGATCGCGCTGGAGCACGGTGGCGCGGGCCCGGTAGGGGAAGAACCCGAACGCCTCGACCGTCGGGCCGAAGAGCGCCACGACGGGGGTGCCGACGCCCGTGGCCATGTGCATCACGCCGGTATCGCCGGACACCAGCGCCGAGGCGCGGGACAGGAGTGCGCCGGTGCCCTGGAGGCCGAACTGGCCGGCCGCCACGACCGCGCCATCCGCCAGGCCGAGACGCGGACACAGGCCGGTGGTGAACCCAATCCGGCGATC
>DAOLIZ010000181.1:0-4061 GCA_035328285.1 Gemmatimonadales bacterium | reverse complement strand
GATCGACATCCGGCAGCTCGAGGCCGATGGCGCGCAGCACCTGGCCGCGCCGAGCCGCGCGCCGCACCGCCGCGACGGGGAGGTCTCCCGCGCCCGTCCCGATGTCCAGGAGAGAAAACGCGCGACCGGTGCCCGCCTCGCGAAGCAACTGGTCGATCCCCCACAGCGCCGCGGCCCGGCCGCCGAACCAGCGGTTGGCGCGGGCAATGTTGGCGAGCGACCGGGCGACCACGGCCGGGTCGGCGCCGGGATCGTCGAGCAGTTCGGTCCCCAGGGGGGCGGCGATTGGGGCAGTCACCCGTGGTTCAGGTCGGTGTATCCGCCGCGGAAATACAGCAGCGGCGCCCCGTCCGTCGTGGCGCCGCGCAGGACGCGGCCGACCACGATCGTATGATCTCCGCCAGGGAAGGTGGCGTAGGGCGCGCACTCGATGGAGGCGATCACGCCGTCGAGGATCGGCTGGCCCTCCGGCGAGGTGCGATAGCCGATTCCGTCAAAGCGGTCGAGGTGCTTCGCGGCGAAGCGCCTGGAGAGCCCTTCCTGCGACGCCTCGAGAATGTTGATCACGAACCCGGGCGCGGTGAGCAGGGCGTCATACAGCTCGGCGGCATGGTCGATACAGACCAGCACGAGCGGTGGATCGAGGGACACCGAGGTGAGGCTGTTGGCCGTCATGCCCGCCGGCTGTCCGTCGGGCAGCGTGAGGGTGATGATGGTGACGCCCGTGGCGAACCGTCCGAGGAGCTGGCGGAAATCGGCGGGGTCGAGGTCGGGCCGGCTCATAGCATCATCCGGGTGAGGAAACGGGGATTGAGGACGCGGCCGGCCGGGACGAAATCGCCGGTGACGCCGATCAGGGTGTGCGCCATCTCCGGGTGCCGGCCCAGCCGGCCGACGGCACGGTCGAACATTGATGGAAGGTACATCCCGTACCCGATGAGGCGCTCGACTGCCCACTTTCCGGCGAAGGCCTGCCGTCGGAGCTGCCGGTAGGGTGCGAGGGCGCTCGCCGAGAGCAGGCCCGGCCGCTCCAGCGCCCCGCAGGCGGTGTCGGCCGCCATTTCGGCGCCGCGGAGGGCCGAGTAGATGCCCTGACCGGTAAACGGGTCGAAGAAATCGGCCGCGTCGCCTACCACGAGCGCCCCGGCGGTCGTGACACGTCCGGCCCGGGAGGCGAACGGGCCCGTTACGAGCACCTCCCGCTCGAGCCGGGCAGGATCGATCCGGCCGCGTACGCCGGGAAACCCCTCGAGGGCGGCAAAGAAGAAGCCGGTCGCATCACCCCGGGCACCAGCCGCACGGCGCTGCGGAACGACGAGCGCCACATTGTAGAGGTCGGCACCGATCCGGTTCAGCCCGACATAGCCGTCATCGCCGACGTGCATTTCGGCGGTGGGCCCCATGCCCGACACGCCGCTGAGGTGGGCCACGAAGGCCACGCGCCGGGGGAGCGCGCTGATCCGCCGGCCGATGCGTCGCGACACGAGCGACCCCAGACCATCCGCGCCGATGGTCAGCCGCGCGCGGATCGGCGCATGCCGTCCATCGGGGCCCCGGACCAGCGCTCCCGCCACCGCGCCCCGATCGTGGAGCAGTCCCTCGACCCGAGTGCGTTCGCGCACCTCGGCGCCCGCCTCGCGGGCGGCTTGCACCAGCCTGGCGTCGAGGATGCGCCGTGGCAGCGACAGCCCCGACGGTCGGAACGGCCGCGGAGACGCCTCCCGGAAGAGCCCGGTCAGGCGACTCCCGCGGGGCGCGATGACCGTGGTGCCTGCGAGGGCTATTGCACCCGCGGCTTCGAGGTCGGCGACGACGCCGAGACGGTCGAGCAACCGGACCGCCTCGGGGCTCATGTATTCCGAGCAGGGCTTGTCCCGGGGGAAGGCGGCACGGTCCACCACCACGACGCGCCAGCCGGCGCGGGCAAGGTGCACGGCTGCGGCGCTGCCGGCGGGACCGGCGCCGGCGATCAGGACATCGGCGTCGGTCGCGCTCACGACAACACGCTTAAGCCCCGTCCAGCGACCCACCCCGCCCCCGTGGCGGCGATGGTGGCGAGCGCGTTCACCCAGTCGTTGCTCATCCAGGCCCAGCCTCCGAGAAATCGCGTCGGGCGGCCACAGCGGTGAACCGTCCGTTCGCTGTCCTGCTGACATTGCTCACACCGGAACCTGCCTTGGACCCCCGCCCCGAGCGCGGCGTCGAGCACCATTCCTCCCAGGCCGATGCCGACGGCTGCCAGCGCACCCATCCATCCGAGGATTGGCAGGGCGGACGCCGCGACGAGCCCGGCCCCGATCCCGGCACCGGCCGTCCCGAGCAGCGACACCCCGCCGCTTGTTCCCGGTGATACCGCCCGACCGGTCAGGATGTGCCGCGGCGGAACTGGACTGTGGGCGCCGGTGGCGGTTCCCCAGGTGTCGGCAGCGGCGGCCGAAAGCCCCGCGGCGAAGGCGAGGGCGGCGCCAGGGCCGCCGATGGCAAGGGCGACGACCGGGGCGCCCCCGTTCGCGAGCACCTGCCAGGCGTCGCGTCGGTCGCCCTTCGGGTCCAGCGGAGAGATCGGACCGGGCCAGAGCCGGGAGATGGCGCTGCTCGGGAGGAAGAAGGCCATCAGCACCATGCCGGACGGCCACCCGCCCGTGGCGAGGGTGATGGTGCCAATGGCGGCCGCGGCCAGGGCGCCCGAGCGGGTGAGGGCGCCCGCGCGCCACGCAGCGGCGGCGACCGCCACGGCCACGAGGGCGGCGTCCGCCGTTCCCACGGTCAGGTCGGGGGGGTGCTCCGGAGGGCCTGCCGGATGCGGGAGACGACGGCGTCGGGGCAGCGCGTCCCCCGGGCCGCGCGCTCGAGCGCCGCCAGGAAATTGCGCTCGAAGTGCGCGTGCTGGAGGCAATGCCCGCAGGCGGCGAGGTGGCCGGCGACGCGGGCCTCGTTCTCGGTGGTCAGCTCCTCCTTCAGGTAGTCCTGGAGGAGGGCGAGCGCTTCGGCACAGTCGAGCGTCTGGCGGTTCATGCTTCCTTTCCCGGGCGGACGATGCCGGACTCGACCGCGTATGCCAGCAGTGTGCCCTGCAGTTGCTTCCGTGCGCGGAACAGCCTGGACTTCACCGTCCCCACCGGCACCTCCAGCGTCTCCGCGATCTGGGCATAGCTCAGTCCTTCCACGTCGCTGAGGACCACCACCTCGCGGAACTCCTCGGGCAGGGCGTCGATCGCGGCCACGATGCTGTCGTCGACCAGCACCCGGAAGAACTCGCCCTCCGGATCCTGTCCCGCCTGCTCGTGCACCAGCGCATGCTGTTCGGCCACGTCGAGGTCCACCATGGCCGGCGCCCGGCGCCGGCGGCGATAGTCGTTGATGAAGGTGTTCCTCAGGATGGTCAACAGCCAGCCGCGCGCGTTGGTTCCCTGGCGGAAGGAGTCCCAGGCCCGGAAGGCCTTGAGGACGGTGTCCTGCACGAGGTCCTCGGCGTTGGCCGGGTCGCTCGTGAGCCGCAACGCCACCCGGTACATCAGGTCAAGATGCGGGAGGACATCACGCTCGAAGGCCGTCTCGGTAAGTGGCGCGGCGGACATGGGTGGAATGTCCGCGGTCGCCGGACCGTGCGCAAGCGCCTCTGGTTCGCGGGGCGATCCGTGGGTAACTTCTCCGCGTCTATGTTGAGGACTCCCTGCCGGATCCCATGCCGAAGTTGACCGACGCCGGTGGCACGCCGGCGATCGTGCCGCTCAGCCTCCTCGAGGCGCTCCGCAACCTCGACACGCCGGTCGGCGACGGACTCGACGAACTGGCCGGGGAGATCGTCTCGAAGCGGTTCGGCCTGAGCGCCACCGTGGCGGCGCAGATCCAGCGCTACCAGGACGCGCACCGCCGCGGCCTTTCGGTCCCGGTGGACGAGACGGTCGGCGTCTTTCGCCTCGTCGGCCGCCGGCCGGATGCCGCGCTGGTGTATGCCGACGCCGGCCGCCGCGCTGCCCGCTACGCCGCCCGCCAACGCTCCCTGCCAGTGCGCGCCCTGATGGCGGCCACCCCGGGGTTCATCCGGCGCCGGGTCGGGG
>DAOLIZ010000180.1:0-4064 GCA_035328285.1 Gemmatimonadales bacterium | reverse complement strand
AGCGCCATCGGCGCGGCGATGATCGGCTGGTACGGCACCGCCATGCTCTGCTACGTGACGCCCAAGGAGCACCTCGGCCTCCCCGACCGCGACGACGTGAAGGCGGGCGTCATCGCCTACAAGATCGCGGCGCACGCCGCCGACCTGGCCAAGGGGCACCCCAACGCGCAGGCGTGGGACGACGCGCTCAGCAAGGCGCGCTTCGACTTCCGCTGGGAGGACCAGTTCAACCTGGCCCTCGATCCCGTCACCGCGCGCGCGTTCCACGACGAGACGCTGCCGGCCGACGGCGCCAAGGTGGCCCACTTCTGCTCGATGTGCGGGCCGAAGTTCTGCTCGATGAAGATCACGCAGGATGTGCGGGAGTACGCCGCCGCCCTGGAGGAGAAGTCGGTGGAGTTCCGGCGCCGTGGCGGCGAGATCTACGTGAAGCAGGGGCAGGAGGTATAAGGGGAGGCGCCGTGGACGGACGGATGGACGCCCAGGCGCGGGTCGACCGGATCCGCGCTTTCCAGGAGGAACTCGCCGAGCTCGAGTCCGAGCTGGGCACGGTCCTCGACGACGCCGGGCGGCAGCGCATCGCCCGCCACCACGAGCAGCTCCTCGCCGAGCTCGCCCGCCAGTACGACGTGTCCACCACCACCTCCGGCCGCCAGCTCGCCCTCGGCCTCCGCTTCGCCTCCTTCCTCGGCGCCCTCGCCCTCTGCATCGCGGTGGTGCTCTTCGTCCAGCGGTTCTGGGGCGGGCTCACGACCGTCAGCCAGGTGGCCTTGCTCGCGGCCGGCACCTTCGGCCTGCTTGCGCTCACCGAGTTCGCGGCCCGCCGGGAGCGGACGCTCTACTTCGCGGCCCTCGCCGCGCTGGTCGCCTTCGCCCTCTTCGTGACTGACGTGAGCATGCTCGGCCAGGTCTACAACCTTGTCCCCTCGGTGCACGGCTTCCTCCTCTGGGCCGTCTTCGCGGGAGCGCTGGCCATGGCGTATCGGCTCCGGCTCCTCCTCGTCGCGATGCTGGTGACGGGCGCGGTTTGGGTAGGCGGCGTCCTCGCCCAGCTGGGCGGGCTCTCCTGGACCGAGAGCCTTGCGCGGCCCGAGTGCTATCTCCTCCCGGCCATCGCGGCGGCGGCGGTGGGGATGGGAAGCGCGCGGGCGAGGGCGCAGGGGTTTGCGCTGACGTATCGGCTGACGGGGCTGGTGCTCTTCTTCTACGCCGTCATCCTGCTCGCATCGTTCGGGCAGCTCAGCGTCCTCCCCGTCACGCGGGGCGGTGCGGAGGCCTTCTACCAGTTGCTGGGGTTTGTGGCGGCGGGGGCGGCCATCTGGGTCGGCATTCGGCGGGGGTGGAACGACGTCACCAATACCGCGGTGGTCGCCTTCACCATCCTGGCCTACGTCAAGGCCGCCGACTGGTGGTGGGACTGGATGCCGCGCTGGCTCTTCTTCCTCGTGCTCGGTGCCATCGCGGTGGTGGTGATGCTCCTCCTCAAGCGGATCAAGGAACGCACGGGGGTGACCGCATGATCCGGCGTGGACTGGCGGTCGCGGCGGCGGCGGTTCTCGTCGGCAATGCACTCATCCTCGTGAACGTGGCGCGGAACCGGGCGGGAAACCCCGACGCCGTGGTGCGGCTCAGCGAGCGGGAGCTCGGCCAGGTGGGCGAGATGCCCGAGGGGGCGGAGCCGATCCTCAACCTCAAGCTGCAATGGAGCACGGCGCCGGGGGTGGACGGGAGTCCGTGGTTCGATCGCGTGGTGCTGGAATCGCTCGGGGTCGGGCGGCTGCCGGAGGTGGCCGACAGCGCGGCGGCGCAGGACTACCGCCGCAACATCCGGCGCGCCTACGCCGTGCTGGAACTCGGTGGGCCGGCGTGGGAGCGCCTCGTCGCGGAGCGCCAGGCGCACGCCGACAGCCTGCAGGCGGCGCGGCCCCCGGCGGCGCAGGAAAAGCATGCCGAGGACCGTCCGTGGATCGAGGGAGGGGGCCGCACCGAGAGCCGTCTCCTCGCGATCGACGTCGGCCGCGATCCGATGCGCCTGCGCGAGAAGTATCCCGAGCGGAGTCGCTACCTCATCCTGCCGGCGGAATACGCGGCGGAGGTGGTGATGGCGGAGAAGGATTCACTCGGCGTGGTGACCGCCCCGGCGCGGGTGGAGGGACGTCTCGTCCAGCTTCTTCCGGGCACCGTGCACGTGCCACGGCCGCTGCGGGACTCGCTGCTGGCGCTCGGCGCGGCGAAGCGGGACTCGACCACGCATTTCGAAGTGACGTTGAAGGTGGGGAAGAAGTGGGAAGCCTGGGTCGAATAGGCAGACTGGCAACTGGAACGAGGGAGAGTCGGAGGGAAGGGAATGCCGGAGAACTGAATGGGTGGGTGCTGGCACAACCTCCAAGCAGTTCTTCCGACCCTCCCTGTGCTCCGACCCTCCCTCGTCCGCTGTTCTGGGCCCTTCGCCAGCAGTTGGCGGCCCCCTGCTTCGAGTCTAATCCCTCCGTTTGAACCGATCGATCTCCCGCCGTTGCTTCTTGTTCGGCTTCCCCTTCTCCAGGAAGAGCGGCGGCGGCATCGCCTTGAGCCGGAGCGCCATCGTTTCCCGCGCCGAACGACTCGCCGGGGTCTCCTCATATAAGGTGACGGCCACGCTGGCCGGCCCCCGCCGTTCGCTGAGGCCCCGCACCTCCACATCCCATTCATAGGGGGGCTGCCGGAACTGGATCCGGTCCCCCACCCGCACCGCCTTGGAGCGCTTGGCGCCCTGGCCGTTGAGGTCCACCTTGCCGCCGTCGATGGCCTCGACCGCCAGCGCGCGGGTCTTGTAGAACCTCGCCGCCCACAACCACTTGTCGAGCCGGACCGTCCCCGGCACCTCGCGTTCAGCCATGCCGGAAAGATATAGCGACGCGCTCCCCGGGCGTCCCCCCGCTCCACTTGCTGGAGAGGGGGGCAGGGGGTGAGGAGCCCGCCCTGTTGACATCTTGCTTATTCAACTATATAGTTGTAGACTAGTGAAAGGGCACTGACGCCCAACCAAGGACACCATCGCATGCTGAGACCCATCATCCTTGCTGCCCTGGCCATGGCACTGGCCGCCCCGGCCCGCGCGCAGGCACCGCTGACCCTGGCCGACGCCTTCCGTCGCGCCGATTCCGCCGCCTACGCCAACCGCATCGCGGCCGGCGGCGCCCGCGCGCAGGGGGCCCAGTCCACCGCCGCCCTCCAGGGGATCCTCCCCACGGTGCGCGCCGAGGCCGGCTACGCCCAGACCGACAACCCGCTGGGCGCCTTCGGCTTCACCCTGCAGCAGCGGGGGGTCTCGATGGCCTCCTTCAATCCGGCGAGCCTCAACTATCCCGATGCGGTCACCAACTGGAACGGGGGGCTGGTCGCCGAGGTGCCGCTCATCAACGCCGACGCCTGGTTCGGCAAGGCTGCCGCCTCGAGTGCCGGCGCCGCGGCCGAGGCGGGTGCCGGGTGGACCCGGCAGACCACCCGGGTGGACGTGACCCGCGCCTACTTCGGCGCCATCCTCGCCCGGGAGCAGGTCCGCACCCTCGAGGCCGCCACCGCCGCCGCCCGCGCCCACGTGAAGCAGGCGGAGTCGATGGTCACCAACGGGATGGCCACCAAGTCCGACGCGCTCCTCGCCGCGGTGCAGGCCGGCCAGGTCGAGGCGCAGCTGATCGGCGCCCGCGGCAACGCGAGCATCGCGCGCCAGCAGCTGGCCCTCATGCTCGGCCAGCCGGGCGACACTTCCTTCGTCCTCCCCGATTCCCTGCCCACCGCCGGGCAGATCCGGAGCCTCGTCGCGCTCCCCGTCGGTGACTCGCTCACCGCCCGCCTCGACGTGACCGCCGCCCAGCTCGGCATGCAGGCCGCCGAGCGCGATGTCCGCCGAGCCAACGCCGCGTACATCCCGCGGCTCAACGGCTTCGGCCGCCTAGACTGGAACTCCCCCGACCAGCTCTTCGGCGGGCAGAGCAGCTACACCGTGGGCGTCATGGCGTCGTGGACGCCGTTCGCCGGCGCCTCCGAGATCGCGGGCCGCCAGGCCGCGCGGGGACGCGCCG
>DAOLIZ010000179.1:0-4070 GCA_035328285.1 Gemmatimonadales bacterium | reverse complement strand
ACCTGCTGGCCGAGTGTCACCATGAAGCCCTCGTCGAGTGCCGCAAACGGATCCCGGGCGTTGCCGGTCAGGACCAGGGCGCCGGAGGCCTCGCCACCCCTGAACACCGGGAGCACCGCCTGGAAGAGATGCTCGCGGCCCTGGCGCGCGGCCGATGCGCCGAGCTGCGGCCGGCCCGTGGCCATCGCCTGACGCAAGGTGACCGCCAGGTCCGCCGACGGCTGCGGCGGCCACTCCGCGCAGATGCCGGCGCCCCGCACGCAGAGCACCCCCTCCTCGCTCCGCATGTAGAGCGCCGTGCCGCTCACCGCCGGCAGCGCCAGCGGGCGCTCCAGCAGCGCCGCCAGGACGTCCTGGTCCTCCCGCCCCGCCCGCTGCAGGTCACCGGAGAGGGCGCCGAGGGCGCTGAGTCCGCGGCGCAGGTCGTCCAGCACCAGCAGAAGGATGCCCGTCCCCACGGCCAGTTCGAAGAAGATGTCGAGGTAATAGCCCCACGGATTCCAGGCGCCCTGGGCGCGCAGGATCAGGTAGTCGAGATGGTGGACGCCCCAGAGGACGAACGCCCCCGCCAGGAGTCCCGCACCAGTGCCGCCGACCCGGTCGAAGTGCCGGAAGAAGACCCATCCCGTAGCCAGCGTGGCGAACGAGAGAAAGAGCACGGCCGGCAGCGCCGCCCACACGAAATGGTCGAGCCGGTAGATGGCGATGTACGACCAGATGGGCGGGAAGAGCGCGACGAGGAAGTACCGGTGCCGCCAGCGCGGCTGCCGGACAAAGACCAGCGCCGCCCAGAGGAGCGCCAGCGCGGTCCACCCGGTGAAGACCTGGTGCCAGTACAGCCACTCCGGGCGCGCGGTGGTCAGGAAGCTGAGGATGGCCCACATCCGGAGGACATACATGCCCCATGCCGCCGCGAACCAGGCGAAGTAGGGCTTCCGGTATCGCCGGTAGAGGTGCAGGCAGAGCCCGGCGAGCGCCGCGAGGATGACCGCCTCGAGGATGCCCGCCGCGCGCTCCATGCCGACCGATGGGAGGGGGAGTTGCATGGGGGATAAGATAGCCGATTCGGCGCGCGCCCTGTCCACCCTCATCCGGGCGCGATATCTTCGCTCATTCTCTCACCCCGGGGTCCGGACATTGAGCGTGCCGCCGCCGATCGTCGAGTTCCGCCGCGTCAGCAAGTCCTTCGGTGACACCCGGGCGGTCGATGCCGTCTCCTTCGCGATTCACCCCGGGGAGTTCTTCTCCCTCCTCGGGCCCAGCGGCTGCGGCAAGACCACCACGCTTCGCCTGCTCGCCGGGTTCGAGTCCCCCGATCCCGACGGCGGCGAAGTCCGGATCAGCGGCGAGGTCGTCAACGACCGGCGGCCCTACGAGCGCCGCGTGGGGATGGTCTTCCAGAGCTACGCGCTCTTCCCCCATCTCTCCGTCGAGCGCAACGTGGCGTTCGGCCTCGAGGAACACCGCGTCCCCCGCACCGAGATCCCCGGCCGGGTGGAGCGCGCGCTGGGACTCGTCCGGCTCCCGCCCGCCACCTTCGCCCGACGTCGTCCGCACCAGCTCTCCGGCGGCCAGCGGCAGCGGGTGGCCCTGGCCCGCGCCCTGGTGCTCGATCCGGCCATCCTCCTCCTCGACGAGCCGCTCGGCGCCCTCGATCTCCAGCTGCGGAAGGAGATGCAGTTCGAACTCAAGGCGCTCAACCGCTCGCTCGGCATGACGTTCGTGTACGTGACCCACGACCAGGAAGAGGCGCTGGCCATGTCGGACCGCATCGCGGTCATGTGCGAGGCGCGGGTCGCGCAGCTCGGCACGCCGGCCGACATCTACGAGAACCCGCGCACGGAGTTCGTCGCGCAGTTCATCGGCGAGGCGAATCTCTTTGGCGGGACGGTGGGGCAGGGGGGCAGCGGGGCCGGGGGCCCACGCGTCGTGACCATGGGGGATGGCCGCACCTTCCAGGTGCCGGAGCATCCGGCGGTGCGGCCCGGCGCCCCGGTGCGCATCGCGGTCCGCCCCGAATGGCTCGACCTCTTCGCGCCCGGCGCCGTGCCGCCCGGAGAGAACGCGCTCCCGGGCGTCATTCGCGACGTCGTGTATCTCGGCGAAACGATGCACGTCGTCGTGGGGCTCGCCAACGGCCAGCTGGTGCGGGTCGCGCTCCGGAACGAGGGGCAGCTCCTGAACCCGCTTCCCTGGCGCCGCGACGACCAGGTGATGGTGGCCTGGCGCCCCGACGACTGCCAGGTCCTGGAGCCGGCGTGAGCTCGCCGCGCCGCCGCCTCCTCGCCTGGTTCGCCCGCCGGCCGGCGGCCGGCTCGTGGGCGCTGCTCACGCCGGGCCTGCTCTGGCTGGCCGCCTTCTTCGCGGTGCCGCTGGCCGTGCTCCTGGGGTACAGCGTGATGCACCGCGGCACCTATTGGGGCGTGTCGCCCGGCTTCACGCTGGAGCACTACCGGCGCTTCCTCGATCCCCTCTACCTGGCCATCGCCTGGCGCACGCTCTGGATTGCGCTCGCCACCACCGGCCTCTGCCTCCTCCTCAGCTACCCGGTCGCCTACGTCATCGCGCGCGCCGGCCGGTGGCGGAACCTCCTGCTCTTCCTCGTGATCCTCCCCTTCTGGACCAGCTTCCTGATCCGCACCTACGCGATGATCGTGCTGCTGCGCGGTGGGGGCGTGATCAACTCGGTGCTGATGGGGCTCGGGGTGACCACCGCGCCCCTCGACCTCCTCTATACGCCGGGAGCGGTGCTCGCCGGCCTGGTGTACGGCTACCTGCCGTTCATGGTGCTGCCGATCTACGCCTCGCTCGAGCGGCTCGACCTCGACCTCATCGATGCGGCCGAAGTGCTCGGCGCGCGCGCCTTCTCCCGGTTCCGGCGCGTCGTCCTCCCGCTCTCGTTCCCCGGGGTCGCGGCGGGGTCGCTGCTGGTGTTCATCCCCTCCCTCGGCGCCTTCCTGACCCCCGACCTCCTCGGAGGCGCCAAGACGATGATGCTGGGCAACCTGGTCCAGAGCCAGTTCGGTCCGGCGCGCAACTGGCCGTTCGGGGCGGCCGTCTCCTTCGCGCTGATGGGCGTGGTATTCGTGGGGCTGCTCGTCTGGCTCCGGGTGCGCGACGCCGAGGCCGCGGCATGACCCGCCGCCTCTCGCCGCTCCTGGTGGTACTGGTGGGCGGGATCTTCCTCCTCCTGCACCTGCCGGTGCTCGTGCTGGTGCTCTACTCCTTCAACAGCTCGCGCTTCGCGGCGTCCTGGAGCGGGTTCACCCTGCACTGGTACGCCCGCCTCCTCGAGCGGCCCGACATCCTGCGCGCGCTCCGCCTGAGCCTCACCGTGGCGTCGATCAGCACCGTGGCGGCGACGGTCCTGGGCACCCTCCTCGCCATGGGCCTTGCCCGGCGCCCCTTCCGGGGCCGGCGACTGGTCGAGGGCGGGCTCTACCTCCCCATCGTCACCCCGGAGATCGTGGCGGGCATCTCGCTGCTCATTCTCTTCGTGGCGCTGCGCGTGCCGCTGGGCGTGGGCACCGTCGTCGTGGCCCATATCGCGTTCACCACCCCCTTCGTCGCCGTCGTGGTCCTGGCCCGGTTGCGGGGGATGGATCGCTCCCTCGAGGAGGCGGCGCTCGTGCTCGGCGCCGACGAGGTCACCGCCTTCCGGCGCATCACCCTCCCGCTGCTGGCGCCCGGGATTCTCGCCGGGGCGCTGCTCGCGTTCACCCTCTCCCTCGACGACTTCGTCATCACCTTCTTCGTGGCGGGGCCCGGCTCCACCACGCTGCCCGTCCTGGTCTACTCGATGGTGCGCCGCGGGGTCGAACCCACCATCAACGCCGTGAGCGCCGTCCTCGTGGTCCTCACCACCTGCACCATCGCGCTGGCGTCCCGGCTGGGCGGGACCCGCGGCGCGTGAGGTTCGCGGACCCGGCGTTCGGCGTGTAGCTTTGGGCGGTCCCCCGCTTCCCCACGGTCCCCGCGACGATGCCGCCAGACCCCGCCGACACCCCGCCCCCTGACCGCCGCGCGCCCGCCCTGTCGCGCCGGGACTTCGTGCGCGCGGGCGCGGCGCA
>DAOLIZ010000178.1:0-4096 GCA_035328285.1 Gemmatimonadales bacterium | reverse complement strand
GGCCACGGGTGGCCGAGGTCGCCACCACGCGCGTGATCGTCCCGTGGCCGACCCCGCCCGATTCGGCGGGGGCGGAACAGGCCACCGTGCCGGTGGTCACCGGGCTGAGCGTCCGCGCGGCGGCGGCCGCGCTCCATCGCCGAGGCCTGGAGGTGTCGGCGTCGGGGGCCGGCACGGTGCGCGGTTCGAACCCGGCAGCAGGTGCCACCGTCCGGGTGGGCACCACGGTCCATCTGCAGGTGGAGTGACGATGGTCGACTGGAATGAACTGATCGCGGCGCTCCGGCGCGCGGGCGTGCTGGTGCAGGCGCCGGCCGACGGCGTGGTCCTCACCGGGCTCGGGATCGACACCCGGACCATCGCCCCCGGGGAGCTGTATTGCGCCGTGCGGGGCACCACCGTCGACGGGCACGACTTCGCCGCGGAGGCGGTGGCTCGCGGCGCCGTGGCGGTGATGGGGGAGCGCCCGACGGGCACGGGCGTGCTGGAGATCCTGGTGACGGACGGCCGGCGCGCGGCGAGCGCCGCCGCGCGTGCCTGGTACGGAGAGCCGGCGGCCGCCCTGACGCTCATCGGCATCACGGGCACCAATGGGAAGACCACGACGACGGGGCTGGTTCGCCATCTCTTCAATGCCGGCGGGACGGCCGGCAGCATCGGAACGCTGGGGGCCTACGACGGGGCGGGGGAGCGCGTGCCGTCGACCGCGGGAAGCCTCACCACGCCCGGGCCGGTGGACCTGCACGCGACCTTCGCGAAGTTTCGCGAGCGCGGCGTCACACACATCGCGATGGAGGCATCGTCGCACAGCCTCGACCAGGGACGGCTCGACGGCCTCAGCTTTGCCGCCGGCGTCTTCACCAACCTGACGCACGAGCACCTGGACTACCATCGCACCATGGAGGCGTACCTGGCCGCCAAGATGCGGCTCAGCGCGCTGCTCGGACCCGCCGGGTACGAGATCGTGAACGCCGACGACTCCGCCTGGGCGGCCCTGCCGCCCTTCCCGCGGCGGGTGACCTTCGGCGAATCGCCCGGTGCGGAGGTGCGCGCGGAGGAGGTACAACTCGCGGCGGGCGGCAGCAGCTTCCGGCTCGCCGGCCGTTTTGGGCGGGCGGACGTTCGCATTCCCCTCATGGGCTCCTTCAATGTGGCCAACGCGCTGGCCGCGGCGGCGACGGCGCTCGCGCTCGACCAGCCGCTCGCCGAGGTCGTGGCGCGCCTCGGGGCGGCGCCGCAGGTCCCCGGCCGGATGGAGCGGCTCGCCGACGCGCCGATGGTGGTGCTGCGCGACTACGCCCACACGCCCGATGCGATGACGCGCGTGCTCGCCACCCTCCGGCCCCTCACGCCGGGCCGGTTGATCCTCATCTTCGGCTGCGGGGGCGACCGCGACCGGACGAAGCGCCCGGAGATGGCGCGCATCGCGGTCGAGGGGGCGGATCTGGTCGCCATCACCCCGGACAATCCGCGCACCGAGGATCCCGAGCGGATCATGGATGACATGGAGGCTGGGATGGGGGGCGCCCACCACCTCCGGTTCAGCGACCGGGAGGTCGCCATCCACCAGGTCCTGGCCGGTGCCGGTCCGGGCGATACCGTCCTCCTCGCCGGGAAGGGGCACGAGACCTATCAGCTCATCGGGAAGACGAAGTACCCCTTCGACGAGCGAAGCATCGTCCAGGCGGCGCTGGCGGGACGCGCATGATCTGGACGAGCGCTGCGGTGCGGCAGGCGCTCGGCCTGCCGGGCGGGGAGGCCGACGGCACCTCGTTCACCGGCGTGTCCACCGACACCCGGACGCTTGGGGCCGGGGCGCTCTTCGTCGCGATTGCCGGTGAGCGATTTGACGGGCATGCGCACCTGGAGGAGGCCATGGCGCGGGGCGCGCTGGGTGCGGTGGTCCGGACGGGCACGCCGGCGGTGCCCGGCCTGGACCTGTTCGAAGTGGCCGATACCGTCGAGGCGCTGGGTTGGCTGGCGAGGGCGCGTCGGCGGACCCTGACGGGACCGGTGGTGGCCGTCGCGGGCAGCAACGGCAAGACCAGCACCAAGGAGATGCTGGCGGTCGCGCTCGGCACCCGGTACAAGGTCCACGCGACGCGGGCCAACCTCAACAACCTCATCGGCGTGCCGCAGACCATCCTCGAGGCACCCGAGGACACCGAGGCGCTGGTCATCGAGGCGGGCGCGAGCGTGCCGGGAGAGGTGCCGCGGTACCGGCAGATCATCGAGCCGACGGTGGCCGTGGTCACCAACGTGGCCGCCGAGCACCTCGAAGGGTTTGGTTCCCTGGATGTCGTCCTCGCCGAGGAAGTCGCGATGGTCGAAGGGGCTCCGCTGGCGGTGGTCGGCACCGAGCCGCCCGAGCTGGCCACGCGCGCGCGCGCCCTGGCACGGCGCGTGGTGACGGCCGGACTGGGAAGCGCGGAGTTGCGCCCGGAATCGGTCTCCCTCGACTCCGCCGGGCGGGCCACCGTCGTGACCGACCGCGCGCGGTTCACCCTGCCACTGCCCGGCCGTCACCTGGCGGCCAACGCGATGCTCGCCTGGGGGGTGGCGATTCACCTTGGGCTCGATCCGCTGGCGGTGGCGAGGGCGCTGGAACGGGTGGAGGTTCCGGGCGGCCGTGGGCAGGTCATGGCGTTCGGCCAGCTGACCATCCTCAATGACTGCTACAACGCCAACCCGCTGTCGTTCCGGGCGGCGATCGCGACGGCCCAGGCGATGCGCGCCGGTCGCCGGCTGGTCTTCGTGGCAGGCACCATGCGCGAGCTGGGAAGCGAGTCGACGTCGTGGCACGAGGCGGTGGCCCGCGACCTGGTCGGCCTCAAGCCGGAGCTGCTGGCGGCGGTCGGCGACTTTGTCCCGGCGCTGGAGCCGTTCCGCGACGAGCTCGGCGACCGCCTCGTGGTGGCCGATGACGTGCCGGCGCTCGGCCATCAGCTGGCCGCGCGACTCGACGGCACGGAACTGGTGGTGCTCAAGGCGTCCCGCGGCGTGGCGCTTGAGCGTATTATTCCCCTGCTCACCCCGCGAGCTGCCCACGGATCCTGAGGCGCGATGTTCTATTTCTGGCTGGCCCCGCTCGGCAAGCAGTTCATCCTGTTCAACCTGTTCAACTACATCGCCTTCCGCGCGGCCGGTGCCGGGGTGACGGCCTTGATGTTGTCGTTCATCGTCGGGCCCGCCGTGATCCGGCGGCTCCGGGCCCACAAGATCGGCCAGATCATTCGCGCGGAAGGGCCCGCGAGCCACCAGGGGAAGCGAGGCACGCCCACCATGGGCGGGCTCGTCATCATCCTTGCCACCGTGGTGCCGACGCTCCTCTGGGCGCGAATCGACAACCGGATGGTCGTGGTGGCCATGCTCGCGACCGTGTGGATGGGAGCCATCGGCTTCCTGGACGACTACCTGAAGATCGTGCAGGGGAAGTCCCGCGGGCTGGTGGCCAAATGGAAGCTGGCGGGGCAGTGCACCTTCGGCCTGGTGCTCGGGCTCTACCTCCTGTTCTTCCCCGTGGTCCCCGTCACCATCATTCCCGCCACCGCCACCACCGTGCCGTTCTTCAAGTACCTCGTGGTCAACTTCGCGCCGCTCCTGTTCGTCGGGTTCGTCGTGTTCGTGATCACGGCGTGGAGCAACGCCGTCAACCTGACGGACGGACTCGACGGGCTCGCCACCGGATTGACGGCCATCGCGGCGGGCGCATTCGCGGTCTTCGCGTACCTGTTCGGCCGGATCGACTTCACCTCGTACCTCTACCTGATCTACGTGCCGGGGGCGGGAGAGCTCGCCGTGTTCTGTGCGGCGCTCATGGGAGCGGCGCTCGGCTTTCTCTGGTTCAACGCCCATCCGGCGGAAGTCTTCATGGGGGACACGGGCAGCCTGGCGATCGGCGGGGCGTTCGGGACAGTGGCGATCCTCATCAAGGCGGAGTTCCTGCTGGTCCTGATCGGCGGCGTCTTCGTGGCCGAGGCGGTGTCCGTCATGCTGCAGACGTCGGTGTACAAGTGGTTCAAGCGCACCCGTGGCCGCGAGTACGCCGACGCCCACAAGGTGTTCCGGATGGCGCCGCTGCACCATCACTTCGAGA
>DAOLIZ010000177.1:0-4109 GCA_035328285.1 Gemmatimonadales bacterium | reverse complement strand
CTAACGAATTGGCGCATCAGCTGCGAGGGCGCTGCGCGGCAGCCGCCGCGCGACCTCGTATTCAGTATAAAGCGCGGCGGCGGCCGCAGATAGAGCGCGCCCTCGCCGGTGGCATGCGCTGGTCATGCGTCCGGCCTACTGGCGAACGTAGACCGATTTGTATCGAAGCGGTTCCTGCTCGGTGGAGGTCGGCCACAGGTAGCCAAAGCCAGAATCCGCCATGACCAGTTTGTTTCCTTGGAGGGAGGGATGGGCGGAGCCGTAGGCAGGACCGAACTGGCTGGCGAAGAGCAGTGAGTCACCGCGAACCTCGACCCTGCCTGAGTCGATGAACGCACTTGGGAGCCAGGCGAGGCTGTCCCTTCGGGCATAGTGCCCTGAGGCGTCTATGGTGTACACCTGGGAGATGATGTCATCAGGGTCGATGCGCTCGCGAGTCTCGACCGGTGAAGCGAGCGTGGAATATGTGACACTTGTGGCCCGCCAGGTGCCGATGAGGGCATCGGTGGTGAGGGGCTCAGGGCCGGTCGAGTCGGCGCAGCCGAGAAGAAGTGCGCCGAGCACAGCGACAGCCGCACCAAATCGAGTTGCCATTCGTCGGTGGCTCTCTCAAGACAAAGGGTGGACGCCTATCGACTGGCGCATCAGCTGCGCGGGCGCCCGCGGCAGCCGCCGCGCGACCTCCCCGCAGTATCAGGCGCGGCTGCTGCCGCCGCAAGAGCGCGCCCTCGGCAACTGCATGCGCTGGTTAGCCGGCGCCGGCCAGAGACATCGGCCGGAGTATCACCGAGTATCCTCAAGCTCCCGCGACCACCAGCCGGATCGGATTTCCTTCAAGACCCTCTCGAGTGGCTCGCGCTGCACGAGGCACCCGTGCGTGGTCTGGACGTGTCGCAGGGGCAGCCTATCAATTGCCGTGAAGGCGTCTTCGAATTTTCGGCTCCCAATGGCTTCCAGTCCTGCCAGGGCGTATAGCTGCCCGGGCAGGGTCGAACCATTGAGCAGGTGCTGAAAGAGCCGAGAAGCTCTCGGGCTCTCACGGAGAAGCCGCCACGCTCGTACTTCTTCCGGGACGACAGCACCATAGCCGACCCGCGATTCCATCAAGCTAGGGGCCTTGGAAAGCACGATAATCGCTGCTCGCTCCAACGTGGACGCCGAGTCGGGTGACCAACCTACTTCGACCACAGAGACGATCCGACTCCCGGGAGCCTCCTCGCGATACACCAAGGCCAAGGCCACGATTCCAGCGGACCAGGCGAGCAGTGATAGGTGCCAGACCAGCCGCTCTGTGCTCATTGGGACTCCTTGGCATGGGGTATGTCCATGCTAAGGTGAGCTCGTATCCTGGTCGTTGAGGCTTCATGACAGAGCGATTACATGGCGGTGACGAGTCGGTGAGGCGTCCACCTAACGAATTGGCGCATCAGCTGCGAGGGCACTCGCGGCAGCCGCCGCGCCGTCCTCTGGTCAGAACCTACGGCGTGGCGGCTGCCGACACCAGCGCGCCCTCGGCAGGTGCATGCGCTGGTTAGCCGGCGCCCGAGAAATACGGGATCCCTCCCAAAGTCAGACCGCAGGCGTGACCACCGGTTCTCTCGACTGTCATACTGGACTCACGTAGCCAGCCAAGAAGGGGAATACGTGCGAAGATAGTGTGCAATCGCTCGTCGGTGTGATTGCAAGATAGGTACCATCGTTGAAGTGAATGGACCGGTCCGCACTGTGATAGGCGCCACGGATCTCGTGTAGGCAGGTGGGGTTGGCCGAGTCCGTGAGTAGAAGAAAGACCTCTGTTCCTCCCTGAACTGTGAGGTCGCCCGACCAGTAGTCCGTATCGACAAGAGCCGCAGCAGTTCCTGTCATGGAGACAGGGACCTCTGGGGTCCCGCTGATCGTGCCGGTAAGTGCAAAGGTCCCCTTGAATCCGCTCCGGGCATTCCCAGTAAGTGAAAGAGAGAGAGTGCCGGTGATGGTCTCCCCGCTCAAGGCCGTCCCGCCGATAGGTCCCGAGTAGTTGCCATGGAGGTCAGCAGGGACAGAGTCTGGTATCGTTGATTTCTCAGCACTGCAGCCGTTAACGCTGACCGCAAGACCCGATACTAGGAGGACAAGTGAGGAGAACCGCATACAACCTCCCTTGAGTGAATTCACTGACGCCCGGACAATTGCGACGGCCCGTCAAGCGCCGGTCAAGTGGCGAATGGTCAACGGGTGTTGGTGGGTCGCAGTCTCGAGAGGGTCGGCAAACCCGAAGGGGCGCCTGGGGACCGAGGGGAGAGGGCGGCTGGGTCATCCTGCAACGAGGTGACAACCTTACATCGCACAGAGTACCGAGTTCCGCAGCTGTTCCTTCCTTTCAATCCCTGCCTCAAGACTCCCCATTCGGCATCGAGGGCGCGATGCCTTGACCGCAACAGGACTGGGCCACTGTAAGGAAGCGAGCTGGGGCGGAGTGAACCCCTACGGGCCCTCTATCTCTTATCCCGCCGAACAACTGAGGGGTAAAGAGACAGACGCTTGAAAGGAGTTCACCTTCGACCTACCGGAACTGCATTGGAAAGCCGGACGGTGGTTGCGGATCGAGGGGGGCGTCGGATTGAGAAGGTACCCAATGCGTTGGTCCGAGAGACGGCAAGACTCACGAACATTGGTAGAAGATCCGCAATCAGTGATGCTCCCGCCCCACGGAGAGCGATGGCTCCAGGCATCGGGTTCCAAACTCTGGTCCTGGACCGCGGCCGCAGTCTCGACGTGCTAGGGCGGCGCTGATTGCAACTCTGGATGAGATTCACCTGATCAGGGAACCGGTCCGCCTTGGCTGGATCGCTGAAACATTGATGCGGAGTGTCGTTGTGCCGCGACTCGGGCAGGATTTCACGACACTGACGATGGTGGGGGTTTTACTCTTGTCCCGACACGGCAAAGAGCCCCTCTCGTTGAATTAGCGAATCGGCCTCTTCCACGAAATCGTCAAATTGCGAGCGTGCACTCTTCACGCCTACGACCATAATCAGGCCAACGACAGCAATTCCCATTACTGGCAAGAAGGAATCAAGAAGGTTCAAGTCCGTACGTCCGACCGATGCCCTAGCCACCAGGATGGAAAACAGGAGATACATCATCACCGCCATCGCGGACAAGGTGCTTCCCCACGAAATTCTGCCGATTGCGCTTGCCTGCGTTGATGATCCGTCCCACCGGATTTCACCGCTCACACGGATAAGCCTTCTTCGATCGCTCGGGACAAGGAAACAACGTCCGTCTTCGAGGAGGCGAACAGTGACATTTGCACCCCGAACTACCCGACCATCTCGCTGAGAGGGACGCACACGTTCAATCCTTCGAACCGTCCTAATTATCCGTGGGCTGTATGCGAAGATCCAAGGTGTGGCGTTGGATAAGCCCCAATACTCCAGCGTTAGCACAACGCACGCTGCCACACCCAGTCCGCCCGTGGCGATGAACAAGATGACCTCGATGCTCACAACGTTCCCCCCGTTCTCCACCAGACTCTATTTCCAGTTGAAGATGTATGGACCGACCCAGGTATAGGTGCCAGTCAAGAATACCGCGAACACCGAGAAAGTGGCCGAGGGTTGGGCGCTCAGGGCTGGCGCGTTCAAGCCGATAGAGGTCCCGACTCCAGGGACGGGTCCACTTGCTTCGGCTGAGATTGCGGGTCCGCGAAAACTGGTCGAGTGTCCGATCTCGCCGCCCGCAGTGAATCCGTATCCAAATGCTGCACCCGCGCGCTTGAAGGTGCCTAGCCCCTTATTGTCGATGTAGTGTCCAATAGAGAACGTCAACCCCCCAATGTATGCTGCCGTAGCGGTCAAGCCGATGAAGTATGCGGCGTTCGCCGCAATCTGCTTGCGAGGTTCGCAACTGCGCGTGGCAATCAAGTCGTCAAGTCTCACCGGCGTCGATATACTCGCCGAGCAACTGAGGCGTGGCTGAAAACCAGCCCAACCTGCGGCTGAGGGAGTGAACGGACCGAGGGATGGAGAAGCGACGGAAGCAAGTGCGGCAACACAACAAAGGCCCTCCACCGGGAGGGCCTAAGTCGTTGCGGGGCAAGAGGCGCCGGCGAGAATCGAACTCGCGAA
>DAOLIZ010000176.1:0-4138 GCA_035328285.1 Gemmatimonadales bacterium | reverse complement strand
GCCCGGCGGTGAAGGTGGTCTGGCGCGACGGCGACCTCCGCCCGCCGCAGCCGGTGGGACTCCCGATCACGATGGAGTGGCCGCCGGCCGACATCGGCGGACAGCTCTGGATCGGCGACGACGGCGCCCTCATCGCCGGGATGTACGGCGAGGATCCGGTGCTGCTCGATCCGAAGCGCGACGCCGAGGTGCGGGCCAACCCGCCGCTCAAGGTGTACGACCGCTCGAAGGGGGTGTACGACGAGTTCATCGAGGCGTGCAAGGGGGGGCCGCCGGCGCGCTCGAGCTTCGACGGATACGCGGGCGGGCTGACCGAGATGGTGCTCCTGGGATGCCTGGCCATCCGCGCGGGGCAGACGCTGCAGGTCGATCCGGCGACGGGGAATGTGACGAACATGCAATTGCCGGAGGAGTGGATCACGCCAAAATACCGAAGCGGCTGGACGCTGTAGGCCCGCCGCCGCCCTCAGGAAGGGACGCGCATGCCCTGGGACCGCCTGCAGTTTGCCTTCACCGTCACCTATCACTACCTCTTTCCCCAGCTCACGATGGGGCTGGCGCTGCTCATCGTCGTCTTCAAGTGGCTGCACCTCCGTACCGGTGAGGTGCGCTGGGCGCGGGCGGCCCGGTTCTGGGCGCGCATCTTCGGCATCAACTTCGGCGTCGGCGTGGTCACCGGCATCCCCCTCGAGTTCCAGTTCGGGACCAACTGGGCCGCGTTCTCCGCCTATGCGGGCGGCGTCATCGGGCAGACCCTGGCGATGGAGGGGGTCTTCGCCTTTTTCCTCGAATCCACGGTGCTCGGCCTGTTCCTCTACGGCGAGAAGATCCTGAGCCCGCGGGCCCACTTCGCCACCGCGGTGCTGCTCTGCCTGGGGAGCTGGGCGTCGGGCTACTTCATCGTGGCCACCAATGCCTTCATGCAGCATCCGGTGGGTTATGCGGTGGATGCCGCCGGCACGCTGCAGGTGAGTTCCTTCGGCGCGTTTCTCCTCAACCCCTGGGCGCTCTGGCAGTACGCCCATACCATGAGCGCCGCCGTCATCACCGGTTCATTCGTGGTGGCCGCGGTCGGAGCGTTCTGGCAGCTGAGCGGCCGGTACCTCGAGGACGCCCGGACCTTTCTGCAGGTGGGCGTCCTGTGCGGCCTCATCGCCACGGTGACGCAGATCATGCCGACCGGCGACCAGCGCGGGAAGCTCGTGGCCCGGGACCAGCCGGTCGGGCTGGCCGCCATGGAGGGCGTCTTCAATGGCGGACCCGAAGCGCCGCTGGCCATCATCGGCCAGCCGAACATGAAGGCCGGCCGGCTGGACAACCCGATCGAGGTGCCGGCGGTGCTGAGTTTCCTGGCCTACGGCTCCTTCGGCAGCACGGTGCAGGGGCTGAACGATTTTCCCGCGGACACCTGGCCGGACAACATCCCCCTCCTGTACTACGCCTATCACATCATGGTCGGGCTTGGCACCCTGATGCTCGCGCTCATGGCGGTGAGCGCCCTGCTCCTCTGGAGAAAGCGGCTCTTCGACACTCCCGCGGTCCTCTGGGCGCTCATGCTGGCCTTCCCCTTTCCCTACATCGCGACCACCGCGGGGTGGATCACCACGGAACTGGGCCGCCAGCCCTGGATCATTTATGGGCTGATGCGGACGCAGGCCGGCGCCTCGCCGTCGGTCAACGAGGGCGAGGTGGTCTTCAGCACGATCGGATTCATGGGACTCTACCTGGTGGTGGGCCTGCTCTTCCTCTATCTCGTTGCCCGCGAGCTGCATCACGGCCCCCGTCCTGCTGCCGGGGAGGCGTAATCATGGCGGCGCTCTGGTTCGGGTTGCTGGCGGGGATGCTGGCCGTGTATGCGGTGCTCGATGGCTTCGACTTCGGGGTCGGCGTACTGCACAGACTGGTGGCCCGGACCGACGCGGAGCGGCGCCAGGTGCTGACCACCATCGGGCCGGTATGGGACGGCAACGAGGTGTGGCTGATCGCGTCGGGGGGCGTGCTCTTCCTGACCTTTCCCGCCGCCTATGCCGCCGGGTTCAGCGGCTTCTACCTGCCCCTGATGGTCGTGCTCTGGCTCCTGATCCTGCGCGGGCTGTCGATCGAGCTCCGCTCCCACGAGGCACACCCGCTCTGGCGGGCCTTCTGGGACGCCACGCTGCAGCTGGCGTCGGTCCTGATGGCCGTCGTCCTCGGCGCGGCGCTGGGAAACGTGATCCGGGGCGTTCCGCTCGACGCGTCAGGGTACTTCCACCTGCCACTCTTCGGGGATTTCTCGCCCTGGGGACCCGCGGGCGTGCTCGACTGGTACACCACGACCATCGGCGTCCTGACGCTGGCCATCCTGACGCTCCACGGTGCCCTCTACCTGGTTTGGAAGGCCGAGGGACCGGTGGCGGCCCGTGCGCTGACGGTCGCCCGAAGGACGTGGTGGATCGTGGCCGTCCTGGGCATGGTCGCGACGGCGCTGACGTGGAAGGTGCAGCCGGGGCTGTATGTCATGATCGGGAGCCGGATCTGGCCGACCGCCCTGGTGGCGGTCGCACTCGCGGGGTATCTCAGTGTGCCGCTCAGGCTCAATCGAAGAGAGGAGCGGAGTGCATTCCTGGGCTCGGTCGCCTTCATCCTCGGCATCCTGGGTGCGACGGCCGCCGGCCTCTATCCGAACATCCTCAGCTCCAACATCGACCCGCAGTTCTCGATCACGGCCCAGTCGGCGCAGGCAGGCGGGTATGGATTGCGGGTCGCGCTGGTCTGGTGGGTGCCGGGAATCCTGCTGGCGATAGGGTACTTCGCCCATCTGTTCTGGCGGTTCCGGGGGAAGGTGGGAGTGGGGGAGGTTTGAGCGCCGGAGACCATGAGGATGGACCCCGGCCTTCGCCGGGGTGACGTTTGGTGAGTGCTCCTGCCCCGTTCCCCCTCTCCACTTGCTGGAGAGGGGGTCAGGGGGTGAGGTATTACGGCCGCCACGTCCCCTTGGCGACCTTCGGCACAAACGCATCCAGCCCGCGCGGCGGGAACCTGACCGTCTTCCCTGATTCCGCGCTCATGTAGGCCGCCATCAGCGTCCGCACCACCTCCACCCCGTCGTCGAAGGTGAGCTTCGGCCTCTCCAGCCCGAGGAAGACGCGGACGAAGTGCCGGTCCTCGGCCTCGTAGCCGTAGGCCATCGGCTCGTTGGCCACCACCGGCATCTGCCCCTGTTCCGCGTTCTGCTTCTCGACCAGGTCCTCTCCCTCCCGTCCCTTCACCTCCCGGCTGAAGAAGAGCTTGAGCCCGCTGTCGAGGGTGTTCCAGGTCATGGAGTACTCGGGCCCGAGCAGCTCGGCGGAGAGCCGGAGGCCGGCGCCGACGAAGCTCCAGGAGGTGGTGGCTTCGCCGAGCACGGTGTGTCCGGAGTCCGTCTCGAATTCGATCGTGACGCTGGCAAAATCCTCGGCGGGGCGCCGGGCGTAGTCCACGGCGGGGCCCATCGTCTTCTTCAGGCGGCGGACATATTCTGGCCGCGACCACTTCAGGCTGGCGATGCGCCCGGTGATGCTCACCGGCCGCACCGACGAGCGCGGCGCGCCGGGCTTCGTGAGGAGGTGCCGCACCACCTCCACCGAGTGGCACATCATGTCGTTCAGCACGCCGCCGCCCTGCAGCTTCCCCTGCCAGAACCAGGGCATGTGCGGGCCGCTGTGCTCCTCCGCCGCGCGGGCCAGGTAGGGCCGGCCGGTGGTGGCGGCGCCGCGGGCCCAGAGGAGGCTGCGGCCATGCTCCACCTGCGGACTGAAGAGTTGGTTCTCGAGATAGCCGTGCGGAATGCCCGCCTTCCGCGTCATGGCGGCTACCTGCTTCGCCTCCTTGACGGTGCGGGCGAGCGGCTTCTCGCAGGCGAGCCCGAGCAATTCGCCCTTCCCGCGGGTGACGGCGTCGGTGATTTCCTCGACGTTCGCGATGCGGGCGTGGTTCGGTCCGCAGAGCCAGATGGCGTCGATGGCGGGATCCGCGACCATCTCCGTGATCGAGCTGAATGCCCTGGCCCGCCCGACGTCCAGCTTCCGGGCGAACGCGGCCGCGTCCGCTGCGTTCGCCTTGTTTGGGCTCCAGACGCCGAGGACGTCGGCGTCGCGGACGCCCTGCCAGGCCTGCATGT
>DAOLIZ010000175.1:0-4259 GCA_035328285.1 Gemmatimonadales bacterium | reverse complement strand
GCTCCAGGACCTTCCGCCGGGTCGGGTTGGACAAGGCGTGAAACGCGGCGTCAACGGCTGGGGCATGCACCATGACAGGCACCATTCATCGGCTCGGGTAATCCCTGCTCACGGAGGTATAGTACCACCCGGCAATACTTTTGTAAATACCTAAGTATTTGCCTTGGGGATGCCTCGGCGAGGGCGGGATGGCGATCGTCCATGAGGCCGAGCAGTCGAAACCGGTGGACCGGGTTGCGATCGCCCTGCGCTCGTCCTAGGTTGCGATATGCGCGTCGGTCGGTCAGTTCGACTCGCATCCCTGCGAAGGACATCGGCCGTACGCGCCTCCTGTTTCACTTTTCACCGTGACCAAGGAGGTCCTTATGGCTCCGCATGCAAACGAAACCCTGATTCGCCGCCTCTACTCCTTCTTCAACAACCGCAAGTATGACGAAGCCCAGAAGCTCGTCTCGGACGAGTTTGAATGGCGTGACGCCGCCACCGGTGAGACCTACCGCGGCCGGGACGGCGTTCGTCAGTTCATGGAACGGTGGGTGAGCGGCTTCGACGACGCCAGGATCGAGATTGAGCGGATCGTCGCCGGAGATCATGCCGTGGCCACCGAGTTCATCGGCCGCGGCACCCACACCGGGACGATCCAGACCCCCGCGGGGGAGCTCCCGCCGACGAACCGGAAGATCGAGCTCCGGTGCTGCGAGGTCGGTGTGATCGAGAACGGCAAGATCCGGTCGGGCTCGACGTATTACGACGCCGCCACCTTGATGGCACAGCTGGGAGTGACCGACCTTGCCGGCGCGGCGCACTGACGGTCCCGGACGGACGGCGCTCCGGGGCAGCCCGCCCGAGAACTACCAACGCTACTTCGTCCCCGCGATCGGGGCGCCGGTCGCGGAGGACCTCATCAAGGCCGCCGACCTTCACCCGGGCGAGCGCGTGCTCGATGTCGCCTGCGGCACCGGTGTCGCCGCGCGGCTGGCCACCGCGCGGGTCGGGGACGGCGGCCAGGTCGCCGGTCTGGACGTGAACCCAGGAATGCTGGCCGTGGCACGAGCCGAGACCCCCGCCGGGATGCGCATCACCTGGCACGAGGGCCGTGCCGAACAGATGCCGCTGCCGGACGCCGCGTTCGACGTGGTCCTGTGCCAGATGGGCCTCCAGTTCATGACTGACAAGCGCGCCGCACTCGATGAGATGCGGCGGGTCTTGGCGCCGGGTGACCGCATCGTCCTCAACGTCCCCGGGCCCACGCCGCCGGCGTTTGCCCTCCTGGCCGAGACGCTGGGAGAGCGCGTGGCGCCCGAGGCCGCTGGGTTCGTGACCAAGGTCTTCTCGCTGCATGACGCCGGCGAGATCCGGAGCCTCCTCACCGGTGCCGCCTTTCAAGATGTGACCGTCGAGTCGAAGGTGAAGACGCTTCCCATTCCGTCGCCGAGCGCGTTCCTCTGGCAATATGTGTACAGCACACCTCTCGCCGCGGTGGTCGCCTCGACCACCGACGAGCGACTGGCCCAGATCGAGCGCGACGTCGTAGGGAAGTGGAAACCGCTCGTCGTGGACGATGTCCTCCCGCTCCGGGTGCGGATGGTGACGGCGACCGCCCACAAGGCGTAGGACGGCCTGCCGCGCGGGAAGGATCCAGCAACCTTTCGCTTCCACCCCGGCCCGGTCGCGGTGCGCCGGGGTACGCCCTCAGGGAGATGCCAGTGAACGGCCAGCCCATCGCAACCCAGGTCGCATCGGCGAGGGCCTATGAGTCGCTCCTCGTGCCGGCGCTCTTCGGTCAGTGGGCGTCCCCGGTGCTCGATGCCGCGCAAGTCTCGGCCGGCACACGGGTGCTCGACGTCGGCTGCGGAACCGGGGTTCTCGCGCGCGCCGCACTCCGCCGTACTGGCGCCGAGGGCTACGTCGCCGGGCTGGATCCCAACCTCGGGATGCTGGCCGTCGCGAGAGAGCTTGCCTCCTCCGTGGACTGGCGGCCGGGCCAGGCAGAGGCAATCCCCTTCCCCAATGCATCCTTCGACGTCGTGGCATGCCAGTTTGGCTTGATGTTCATGGATCGCATCGCGGCCGCACGCGAGATGCTCCGCGTGTTGCGGCCGGACGGACGCCTGATCGTGGCGGTCTGGGACGCCTTCCCGAACATTCCCGCGTATGCCGCCGAGATCTCCCTCCTGGAGCGCTTTGGGGGGACGGCGGCGGCTGATGCGCTGCGCGCACCGTTCGGGCTCGGCGATCAGCGCCTCCTCGCCAGCATCCTTCGGGAGGCCGGTGCTGGATCGGTCACCATCGGCACTTCCAACGGCGTCGCGCGCTTTCCGGGTCTCCGCGTGATGGTAGAAGCCGACCTGCGAGGCTGGCTCCCGGCGATGGGGGTGCCCCTTTCCGAGGAGCGGATTGAGCAGATATTGGAGGAGGCGGAGGCGGGTCTTGCCGAGCATGTCGCCGAGGATGGTCGGGTCAGATTCGAGATTTCGGCCCACGTCGCCACCGCCACGAAGTCCTAGCAGACCGGGCGCGGGCGGGGTGGAGGCGCCTGCGAAGCAACACGTCTCATCCTTGACGCCGGCGGGGCCGGATGTAGGCTGTGACGGTGGCACCTTCCCGGTGATCGAGGATGACATGGCGGCGCACGGATGAACGACCCAGCCTTCGACCTCATCATCGTCGGCGGCGGGATTGGCGGGATCATCTCGCTCAAGTACGCCCGCGATGCCGGCCTCCGCGCGGTGCTTCTCGAACGGAGCACTGGCGTCGGCGGGATCTGGCGTGACCTCCCGGCCTGGCAGGACATCCAGTTTCGGCGGGAGGACTGGACCCTGGGCGACCTTCCCCTCGAGGGCGAGTCCCAGCCGCACATCCTCCGGAACATCGACGCCTGGGTCGACCGCTTCGGGCTGGCACCGGCGATCCGGCTCGGCGAGGCCGTCATCCGCGCAGACGTCGTCCCGGAGGGATGGCGGGTGACGACCGGGGCCGGCGAGTACCGGGCGCGCTGGATGATTTCCGCCACTGGCGGCCACAACCGGCCGATCATTCCCGAGGTGGAGCGCCGGGCGGCCACGGTCGTCGAGTATCACTCGTCGGCCCTGCGGGACCCCGAGGAATTACGCGGCAGGCGTGTCACCGTGGTCGGGGGCGGGGCCAGCGCCTACGACCTGCTCGATCTCTGTTGCACCCACGGGGCAAGCCGCGTCACCTGGGTGTACCGCTCCACCAAGTGGATGCGGCCGACCCGCCGAAAGAAGTACTTTGGCACCGACATGCGCCTCATGGCGCGATACCAGATGCTCGGCCGTCCGATCGCCGAGGTGAACCGGCGCGCCAACGAGACGCTGCGGGCCAGGTACGCCAAGGCGGGGCTTGAGGCGATCCTGCCGGCGCGTGACTTCGACATCCGCCGTGACCAGCTCATCCCCGGCCGCCCCGAAATGATCAGGGCCTTCGACCGGATCGACCGGCACCAGGGCGAGGTGCGTGGCATCGACGGTCAGACCGTGCAGCTGGCCGACGGCGAGGCGTTCGAGACCGACCTCCTGCTCTGGGGAACCGGGTACGCGATGGACCTCGGCTACCTCGGGGTTCCGTCGCTCTCGGCGGCGGCTGGGCTCAAGGCGATTGCCGCCCGCTGCTACTCCGGCTTCCGGTCGGCGGACGCTCCCAACCTCTTCTTCCTGGCCCCGGGCGTGCTGGAGACCAACACCTCGACCCCGTGGGCCTACGCCCACGTGGCCCGGTCCATCGTGGCGCATATCAGGGGTGCGGCCGTGTTCGTCGAGCCGCCCCGGCAGGAGATGCGCAACCACTTCGAGATCGTGCAGATGCTGGCCCGGCGGGACCGCCGGCACTACCTGCCCGGCCTCTGGAACCTGAAGTACCTTCGCTACGCGCTGTTCTACCCGCGCGAGCGCCCGATGCCGATTCCATGACACGGTTCTTCCGGACATCCGAACGCCACCGAACGAGGTGACCCCGATGAGCAAGCGAAGTGCGGGTCGGGATGGATCCCCCTCCCGCCGGATCGACGAACGCATCGCCGAGCTGGACGACTGGCGGGGCGAGATGCTCGCCCGGCTCCGGGCGCTGATCCTGCACGCTGATCCGGACCTCGTCGAAGAGTGGAAGTGGAGCGTCCCGGTCTGGTCGTGCGGGGGCATCATCTGTACCGGCGAGGCTTACAAGGCGAAGGTGAAGCTGACCTTCGCCAGGGGCGCCTCGCTGCCCGATCCCGCCGGGCTGTTCAACGCCAGCCTGGAGGG
>DAOLIZ010000174.1:0-4259 GCA_035328285.1 Gemmatimonadales bacterium | reverse complement strand
CCCGGCGCCGCCGAGCCGCGCGGCGGCGCGGGCGGCCCTGGGGATTGCGAACGGGGCGCGGGTGCTCGCGCTCTTTCCCGGGAGCCGGGAGCAGGAGGTGCGCAGCCACTGGGAGACCTTCCTGGCGGTGGCGGCGCGCCTCCGCGCTGAGGGACGGTGCGACGAGGTGGTCGTGGCGGTCACGCCGGCCGGCACCTATCCCGATCCCGGCGGGGCGCACCTCCACGCTGATGGCCGCACGGTACTGGCCGCCGCGGATGCATGCCTTGCGAAGTCGGGCACGACGACGCTGGAGGCCGCCCTGGCCGACGTCCCGATGGCGGTGGCGTACCGGATGAATCCGCTCACGTTTGCGCTGGCCCGTCGCGTGGTCACGGTGCAGTGGGTCGGCCTGGTCAATCTCGTGGCGGGGCGGCAGGTGGTGCCGGAATTCCTGCAGGACGACATGACCGTGCCGGCCCTCGCCGCCGCGCTCGGCGATCTCCTGACCGAGGGCCATTCGGCTCGCCTCGCGCAACGGGCCGGGCTGGCCGAGGTGCGCGGGTTGCTTGGGGCGCCAGGGGCATCGGCACGGGTGGCGGCGCTGGCCGGGGAGCTGCTCGGCCGGTGAAGGTCCGGGTACCGCCCAGGCTCGTCGACTGGATGGCGCGACCCGTCGCGCGTGCCCTGGCGGCGACCTGGCGGTTCGAGCACGTGAACCGTGAGGCCTGGGACGGCCTGGTGGCCGGGGGGACGGGGTTCGCGTGCATGCTGTGGCACGAGACGCTGCTCCCCCTGCTGTGGAACCATCGGCAGGCCCGGGCGGTCATCGTGGTGAGCCAGGCGCGGGACGGGCAGTACTTGTCGGACTTCGCCGCATCGATCGGCTATCGGCTGGTGCGGGGGTCGAGTTCGCGGGGAGGGGTCGGGGCCCTGATTGCGGCGGCGCGGGCGCTCGAGCAGGGGGACATCGTGGCGCTCACCCCCGACGGCCCGCGCGGGCCCCGGCGGGAGGTGAAGCCCGGAGTGCTGGCGGCAGCCCAGCGTGCCGGCGTGCCGGTGCTCCCGGTCTATGCCGCGGTGAAATCGGCGTGGCGGCTACATTCATGGGACCGTTTCTGCATCCCGAAGCCGTTTGCCAAGGTGCGGGTGGCCTACGGGGCGCCGATTCGGGTGGCGCCGGGCGCGGAACAGCTGGCGGCGGCGGTCTCCCAGGCGAGCCTCGCCATGGACGAAGTCGAGAGGATGGCGCAATGGCCCGACGGCAAGGCGATACCCACCGACTGATCCGCTGGCTCTGGACCAGCCGTCGGTTCGGCGCCAGACTGGCGCGACTCGGGTTGTTGCCGGCGGCGGGGCTCTGGCGGGGTGGGATGGCGCTGCGCGAGCTGGCGTTTCGACGGGGATGGCGCGCGGCGCACGAATTGCCGCGTCCCTCGGTCGCCGTGGGGAACCTCACCGTCGGCGGCTCTGGCAAGACGCCCATCGCGACGTGGATCGCCCGGTACTATGCGGGGCAGGGACGGCGCCCCGGGATCCTCCTCCGGGGCTATGGCGCCGACGAGGTGCTGGTCCATCGCCACGACGTGCCGGAAGCGGTCGTCGTGCCGAATCCCGACCGGATCGCGGGCGCGGCGGAGGCGGTGGCTGGCGGGGCGGACGTCCTGGTGCTCGACGACGCCTTTCAGCGGCTGGACGTCCGGCGCGACCTCAACGTGCTCGTCGTCAGCGCGGAAACGACGCTGGCCGTGCGCTGGCCCCTGCCTGCGGGGCCCTGGCGGGAAGGGTGGGGGGCAATGGCGCGGGCCGACTTCATCGTGGTCACCCGGAAACGGGCCACCGCCGAGGCCGCCGAGGCGCTGGCAGCGGAGATCGGCCGGATGGTGTCGGTGCCGATCGCGAGGGTCCACCTGGGCCTGCACCACCTCGAAGGGATGCTCAGCGGGGTCTCCCGGCCGGTCGAGTCGCTGCGCGGGGAGCGGGTGGTGGCGGCGACGGCCATCGCCGACCCCGATGCCTTCGTGGCCCAGGTCAAGGGAACCGGCGCCCAGGTGCAGGTTGCCACCTGGAAGGACCACTACGATTTTCGTGACGAGGATGTGGCGTGGATGGCCCGGGCGGCCCGCAAGGCCGATCACGTGGTCCTGACCGCCAAGGATGCCGTGAAGCTCCGCGACCGCTGGCCGGCCAGCGCGCCGGAGCCGCTTGTAGCGATATTGAATGTGAAGTTCGAGTCGGGGGGCGATGCCTTCATGGCGGCGCTGGACGCCCTCGTGTCATCCCTGAAGCACCCGCAGTCTCCCTGAAGGTCCGGACACCCCGGAGAGGAATATGACCAGCGTCAACGTGCGTACCGGCCAGGACGTCGTCCGTCCCGAAAAGGACACCTTCCTTAGCGAAGAGAACCCCTTCGAAGCGATGATGTCGCGCTTCGACTATGCCGCCAAGCGGCTGAGCCTCGACGCCGGCCTGTACAAGGTCCTGCGCAACCCGGAGAAGCAGATCACCGTCTCGATCCCGGTCCAGCGGGACGGTGGCGATGTGGAGGTCTACACCGGCTATCGGGTGCTCTACAACACGTCGCGCGGGCCCGCCAAGGGCGGCATCCGCTTCGACATGAACGTCACGCTGGACGAGGTGACGGCGCTGGCGGCGTGGATGACCTGGAAGTGCGCCGTGGTGAACATCCCCTTCGGCGGGGCCAAGGGGGGCGTGATCTGCGATCCCGGCACCATGTCGATGGGCGAGCTCGAGCGGCTGACCCGGCGCTACACCTCCGCGATCATCGACACCCTTGGTCCGGACAGCGACGTGCCGGCGCCCGACGTCAACACCAATGAGCGGGTCATGGCGTGGATCATGGACACCTACTCCATGCACAAGCGCCACACCGTCACCTCCGTCGTCACCGGCAAGCCGGTGGAGATGGGCGGCTCGCTCGGGCGCCGCGAGGCGACGGGCCGGGGCTGCATGATCGTCACGCTCGAGGCGCTCAAGCGGCACGGGATGCCCGTCAAGGGCGCCCGGATCGCGGTGCAGGGGTTCGGCAACGTCGGCTCGGTCGCCGCGGACCTCTTGGCCAAGGAAGGCGCGGTCATCGTCGCGGTGAGCGACAAGTCGGGCGGGCTGTACAACGCCAAGGGCTTCGATGTCCCGGCACTGCTCGCGTGGGTCAAGGAGCACAAGGTGCTCGCCGGCTTCCCCCACGGCGAGGCCGTCAGCAACGAGCAGCTGCTTGCCTGCAACTGCGACGTCCTGCTGCCTGCCGCCATGGAAAACGTGATCACCAGCAAGAACGCCGCGAACATCCAGGCCAAGATCATCTGCGAAGGGGCCAACGGCCCGACGACCGCCAAGGCCGACGCCATTCTCGAGCAGAAGGGGATCTTCGTCATCCCTGACATCCTGGCCAACGCCGGCGGCGTCACCGTCAGCTATTTCGAGTGGGTGCAGGACCGCAGCGGGTACTTCTGGGACGAGGACACCGTCAACCGCCGCCTCGAGCGGATCATGGGAACGGCCTTCGACGAAGTGGCGACCATGGCCGACAAGCACGCCGTGAACATGCGCATCGCGGCCTACATGCTGTCCATCGAGCGGGTCGCGGCGGTGCACCGCCTCCGTGGCATGTACGCCTGAGCGGGGCGGACCGCAGTGGAGCTCTGGCTGGTGGCCGTGGGCAAGCTGCGTCCCGCCTTCCGCGAGGCCTGTGACGACTACCTCCGCCGCCTCGGTCGGCGTGCGAAGGTGCATGAGGTGGAAGTACGCGAAGCGGCCCGGGCTCCAACCCGGGCCGTTCAGCAGGCGGACGAGGCCGACCGGCTGCGGGCCAAGCTCCCGCCGCGGGCGAGGGTGGTAGTCCTTGCCAGGGAGGGAACCCCGTGGACCAGCGCCGAACTGGCCCGCCGGGTCGGCCAGTGGGAAACCGAGGCGCGGCCGCTGGCGTTCCTGATCGGCGGGTCCACGGGGCTCGACCCCGGTCTCGTCGCGGGCGCCGATGCCCGGTGGAGCCTCGGGCCGCTCACCCTGCCGCACGAACTGGCGCGGGTCGTCGTGGTCGAGCAGCTCTATCGCGCCGGCACGATTCTGCGCGGCGAACCGTACCACAAGGGGAGGTAGCGCTGGCCGAGTGGTTCCAGGACTGGTTCAACGAGGACTACCTCGCGCTGTACCCGCATCGCGACCAGGCCGAGGCCGACCGCGCGGTGCGGCTGCTGACGCGTGCGCTGCCATGGCGGGCGGGATGGCGCGTGCTCGACGTCGGCTGCGGCGCAGGCCGG
>DAOLIZ010000173.1:2800-4281 GCA_035328285.1 Gemmatimonadales bacterium | reverse complement strand
CGGATCGGCGCGCGGGCCGCGATGAGGGTGATGTTGTCGCTGCCGCCGCGTTCCAGGGCCATGGCGAGGAGCGACCGGCAGAGCTGTTCGGATGATTGCATCCCCTTGATCTGCTCCGCGATCTCGTCATTGCTCACGTGCTTGGTGAGCCCGTCGGTGGCCAGGAGGATGACGCAGCCGCGGGGAATCTCGACCCGGCTGACGACCGGCATCGCCTCGTCGCCGCCGATGGCGCTGGACAGCACATGGCTGAGCGGCGAGCTGCTGATCCGATCCACCGGCAGGATCCCCTGGTCCGCCAGCCCCTGGGCGAGGGTCTGATCGCGGGTGATCTGGGTGAGCGTGCCGTTCCAGTAGAGGTAGCAGCGGCTGTCTCCCACCTGCGTCACGTACATCCAGGGAAAGACGGCGACGGCAAGGGTCAGCGTCGTCGCCATCTTCGCGTCGGGATCCAGCGCCTGCTTCTTCAGCACCGCCGCATGCGCCTCGAGCGCCGCGTCGGTCAGCGCCTGGTAGAACTCGGCGTCGGAGGCGGCCCCGGCGGCGTGATACGATCGCATCGAGGAGGCGACGTACTGCGTGATCGTGGCCAGCGCGAGCCGGCTCGCCTCGCCCCCGCCGGCACCGCTGCCGACTCCATCGGCCACGAGCATGTAGGTCGCGATCCGCTCGCCCCGGAGCGGCAGCGACTCCGGATCGGGGAGGCTCGTGCCGTGCACCACGACCTGCGGGTGCACGGTGCAGAGCATAAAGTGGTCCTGGTTCTCCTTCCGCACCCGACCGATGTGCGTGAGGCCGAACATGTCGAGCTCGGTGTCGGTCGGTCGCACCCATTCCGCGTCAGCAGGCATCGCTCACGCCTCCTTTCTCGCCATCCGGACCCGCGCTTCAGTCAATGCCGACTCTTCCCTTCGTGGCAGCAATCAGCTTCGGCGAGTCGTAGCCGACGCCGTCCTTGAACACGGTCTCGACGTTCTGGATCACGGTCGGTCCGGTGCGCAGGTCGCCCTCGATGAGCACCAGGTCGGCCACCTTGCCCGCTTCCACCGAGCCGAAGTCCTTGTCCACGCCGAGGATCCTCGCCCCGTTGAGCGAGATGACCTGCACCGCCTGCTCTGGCGTGAACTTCCCCTCGATCAGCAGTTCGTACCCCCGCTGGTCGCCGAGGCCCGGTAGGGCGCCGCCGTTGCCGGTCGGGTCTACGCCGCTCCCCAGCACGCCACCGGCGTCGAAGAACGCCTTGTCGAAGGCCAGCGCCCGCTCGAATCCGCCGGGCGTGAGCGGCCAGTCTGGCGTGGTGTCGATCTGCTGCCGGTCGGCCAGGTAGGCCTCCCGGACGGCAGGCGCCATCAGGCTCAGGCTCCGCTCGTCGGTGACGGCGCGGTTTTGGTAGAACAGCTCGTACACCGCGGGGGTGGTCGTCATCGAGACGTTGTTCGAAATCATGTGCGCGATGAGGGCGGTGGCGATGTCGCCGGTGG
>DAOLIZ010000173.1:0-2700 GCA_035328285.1 Gemmatimonadales bacterium | reverse complement strand
CCCTCCTCCGCCCAGTAGTCCACGAAGCGGCGCGCCTGCTCCGGGTTCTCGGCCACCGACATCGTCCCCCCGCCCCCCGGTCCCGTCAGGTACGGCGTGGTGACGAAGATCCGCGGCCCGGGGACGGCGCCGGCGTCGATCCGCCGCTTGAGGTTGATGTCGCCGTAGGGCGACTGGCTGCCGGTGGTCCGGATGGTGGTGACACCGGCGCCGAGGTAGAGCCGCGGCCCGGTGAAGCTCATCTGCGCGTCGTAGCCCCCGGCGGCCGAGTAGTACATGTGGTCGTGCATCCCGACGATGCCGGGGATGAGGGTCTTGCCGGTGCCATCGATGATCGTGGCGTCGGTCGGCATTTTCACCGTCTTCGCCGCTCCCACCGCCGCGATCCGCCCGTCCCGGATCAGGACCGTCTGTCCCGGCTTCGCCGCCGCCCCGGTCCCGTCGATGACGAGGACGTTCGTGATGGCCACGACCGGGCTGTTCACCGTGACATAGGCCTGCACCGCCGGGCCGAAGGCCGCGGCCTGTGCCGTCACCATGGCGGGAAGGCCGCAGACAAGTCCGGCGGCGAGGGTGGTTCGGACGAGGACGGATCGGATCATGGCTGCTCCACGTTGACGGTCATCATCATGCCGGCCTGCAAGTGCTCCGCGATGTGGCAGTGGAGCATCCAGGGGCCGGGGTTCGACATCTCCACCAGAAGGTCCACCGCAGACCCCGCCGGCACAAGGACCGTGTCCTTCCAGGCCGGATCGTCGTTGGGGACCCCGTTCACCGCCAGGATCAGGAACCGCTGGCCGTGGAGGTGGATCGGGTGCTGCATGGCGTGCAGGGTCTCCCGGACGTTGACCAGCCGGACCCGCACCCGGTCGCCCACGTTGAACCGCCAGTCGATGTCGTGGTTCTCCCGGCCGGTGGCCCGGTCGCGCAGGGTCCACCGCGCCTGGGGGCCGATGGCGGCGAAGTTCATCCCCGGCATGGTGCCGGCCCACTCGACGGGATTGTGGTAGAGGCTGTCCACCCGCATCAGTCGGCGGGTCACGTAGGGGAGGTCGGCGAAGGTGGCCCGGAGCTCGAGGATGTACTCCGGCGGCCGCCCCTGGTTGGCGCGGAGCAGCGGGGCCACCTCCGACTCGACGGCCTGGTCGGTCCGCAGGGTGGCGAACGTGGACTCCAGCGTCGGCTGCGCAGCCGCGGGGCCCACCGTCACCAGGCCGAGGGTGTCCACGATGGGGAAGAACCGGCCGTTCATGTGATCCTGCCCCTGCACCGCGTTGATCATCGCGACGCTTCCCGGCTGGTCGAACCGGACTTCCACTACGTACCGCTCGGCAGGGCCGATGACTACGCTCTCGACCCAGGACTGCCGCTCGAAGTTGCCCAGGTCCGAACCGACCATCTTGATACGGGTGTCCGGCCCGAAGGAGAGGTTGAAGGTGCGGGTGTTGGACACGTTGGTCAGGAAGAAGCGGACCACCTCGCCCCGCCTGACAGCCAGCTTCCAGGCCGGTTCCCCGTTGACCAGGAGGACGTTGCCGAACCGGCCCATCAGCGCATGGGTCGGCGCCTCTTCCCCCCACGGCACCAGCCCGTTCTCGCCGATCAGCAGGTCGTCCAGGATAAGGAACTCCTCCCGGTGCACCGGGCCGTACATGTCGGCGCGGGCGGGCTGGACGAAGATGTTGCCGTAGAGGCCGAGGTCCTGCTGGATGTCTTCGCGGACATGGGGGTGATACCAGAAGATGCCGCCGTCGGGGAAGACGAGCTGATAGGTGAACACCTCTCCCGGCTTGACCGGCGGCTGCGTCAGGTCGGGTACACCATCGAAGCGGAAATTGAGGCGGAGGCCGTGCCAGTGGACGGTGGAGGGCTGCGGCAGGTCGTTGTGGAACCGGACAGTCACGCGGGCACCCTGGGGCACACGCAGCAGGGGGCCGGGGTACTGGCCGTTGAAGCCGAACATCGTGTAGGCGCGCCCGGCCAGCACCCGGTTGACCAGTCCCGCCGTCAGGTCGAGGGTGTCCCCATCGGCGAGGGTGACCATCTCGCGGGGGCGCGCCGCGGGGGCGGTCGGGCTGGCGGGCGGGAGCCAGGGGTGCACCGGAGGGCGAAGCCGCATCTCCGAGAGGAGCATGTCGAGCCCGGGATACATCGGGACGCCGGTCCACCCGAGGGAGTCGGGCATGCTCTCCATGTGATGGGCATGCTCCTCTGCACCCTGCGGCACCCCGATCCCGCCGAGGAAGAACTCGTAGTTGTCGGCGGGGCGGAGGCGGGTGCCGGCCGATTCGCCTCGCAGGAGCAGCCGGCCCTGGCGCGTGGTGGCGTTGGTGTCGGGCTCCGCGGAGAGATGCACCAGGAAGCGCTGCAGCGCGAAGGGGCCGAGTTCAGTGACGCCCCTGTGGACGGTGCCGAGCCGGATCACCGGCTCGAGCGACTGGGGCATGACCCAGGCGACGTAGCCGGGGGCAGGGCCCGCGGGGAGCGGCGGGAGGGTGTCGAGCTGAAAGGTCAGCCGCCAGCGGTTGGTGCCGTCCTCCGCCACGTTGGCGGTAAACGGTCCGGGAATCCAGTCGAGCTGGGCGGTGCCGCTGGCGGTGGCGCCGAGGGCGGGGAAGAGGTGGATGCAGTAGAGGTCGTGACTGGGCCCGGGGTATGGTGGCGCGGGGTCGCAGGGGCGCTGGGCGGCGAGAGGGGTGG
>DAOLIZ010000172.1:0-4287 GCA_035328285.1 Gemmatimonadales bacterium | reverse complement strand
CCGTGACCCGTCGCCTGCCGGCGCCAGTCGAGCGGGCCCTCCTGGAGCGGTTCGATGCGCGGCTCAACGCCGACGACACGCCGCTCGACGCCGATGGACTCCGGGAGGCGCTCCGGGTGTCGGACGCGGTGCTATGCGCGGTCTCCGATCGGATGGACGCCGAGGTCCTCGCGGCGGAGCCGCTCCGCACGCAGCTGCTGGCGAATTTCGGGGTCGGGTTCGAGCACATCGACCTGGCCACGGCGCGCCGGCGGAACATCGCGGTTTCCAACACCCCCGGCGTGTTGACCGATGACACCGCCGACCTGGCCATCGCGCTGATGCTGATGGCGATTCGACGGCTCGGGGAAGGGGAGCGGGAGGTGCGGGCCGGGGCCTGGCGGGGGTGGTATCCGACGCATCACCTTGGGCGGCGGCTGTCCGGCAAGACCCTCGGCATCGTGGGCATGGGGCGCATCGGGCGGGCGGTGGCGCGGCGGGGGGTGCACGGATTCGGCATGCGTCTCCACTACGCGAGCCGGACGCCGCTGCCCGCCGGCGAGGCGGCGGCGCTCGACGCCGTGCCGATGGACATCGACCGGGTCTTTGCCGAATCCGACGTCGTGTCGCTGCACGTGCCGTCCAACGAGGAGACGCGGCACCTCGTCGACGCACGGCGCCTCCGGCTGATGCCCCCGCATGGCATCCTCGTCAACACCGCGCGAGGGGACGTGGTGGACGAAGCGGCCCTGGCGGAGGCGGTGCGCGACGGGACGATCGCGGGCGCGGGACTCGACGTGTACGCCGACGAGCCGCGGGTGCACCCCGCGCTGCTGGCGCTCGACAATGTCGTCCTCCTGCCGCACCTCGGCAGCGCGACGGTGGAGTCGCGCACCGCGATGGGGATGCGGGCTTTCGAGAACCTCGTGGCCTGGAGCGAGGGCCGGGCGCTGCCGGATCGGGTGGCCTAGGTGAACCTCACTTCCGCTCGGGGAGCTTTTCCCGGATGGCGTTCTCCACGGCGGTCTTGACCGCCGGGATCACGTCATAGGCCGGCGGGTTGTTGGAGGCGAAGAAGGTCTTGAACTGGGGCGGGTACGACAGCAGGATCTTCATGTAGTCGCGCACCACCGCGCCCAGCGGCATCATCATCGGGATATGCCGGATGCCGATCGAGACATCCTCCTGCGGATTGGCGTACAGGTTGAACATGATCGCGCCGCCGGTCTCGGTCGCGATGGCCCCCGTGAACCCCCCGACGTTGCCCTTCTGCACGATCGCGTCCTGGATTTCCGTGGTGAAGGTGTACTTGTACTCGTCCACGCGCACGGACGCGAAATATTGGTTCAAGGTGTAGATCCGGCTGCGGCGGGCGGAGAGGCCGTGGTCGGCCAGCAGGAAGGAGGACTGGTCCACTCCGTCGATGTACGTCGAGCCCGACACGTACTGGCCCACCTCGGCCCCCGGCTTTCCGGCAAGCGAGATGGCGGTATTGAAGATGTCCGCCAGGTCGAACAGCCCGTCCGAACGGCGTGGCTGGATCATTCCCTTCCAGTAGGCAAATGTCGGCACCCGGACCCCGCCCTCCCAGCTCGAGCCCTTGCAGCCCCTGAAGGGCGTCCGGCCATGTGGCGGAATCTCACACTCGGGCCCGTTGTCCGAGGTGAGGATGATGAGGGTGTTCTCCAGCTCCCCCGACGCCTCCAGAGCGGCCACGAGCCGGCCGAGGATGTGGTCCATTTCCACGATGCAGTCGCTGAACGATGTACGGGCCAAGGACCGCCCCGCCCACTCGTCCGAGGGGTAATTGTCGAAGTGACAGCCGCGGGTCGCGTGGTAGAGGAAGAACGGCTGGGGGCTGCCCTTCATCCGGTTGATGAAGTCGACGCTGTATTCCATCCAGTGACGGTCGAGGGTCTTGATGTAGGTCAGGTCGATCTCCCGGCCGTTCTCGCACGTGGTGCGGTCGGCCGTCGTACAATGCACTTCGGTGTGATTGAACTTGTCGTCCATTAGCATGGCGTACCGGGCGGGGCTGAGCGCCACCTCGGGGTTGAAGTATTCGTCCCGCCATTCGGTGTACATGTCGGAGACGCCAAGGAATCCCTCGTAGTCGTCGTACCCGACGTTTTGCGGGAGGGAGCCGCGGTTCTCCCCCATGTGCCACTTTCCGACGCCCTGGGTCACGTAGCCGAGCTTCTTCAGGACGCTGGGAAAGGTGACCGCTCCATCCAGCCCGCCGGGTTCGCCGTACATCGGTGGCCGCTGCAGCCCGTGGTGCAGCGGGTTCTGGCCGGTGTGGATCGTGGCACGGGTCGGCGTGCAGGACGGCGTCGAGTACGCGGAGGTCAGGAGCAACCCCTCGTTGGCGAGCCGGTCCATGACCGGCGTGGCGTTCCCCACGGCGACCCCGCCGCCGTTGAATCCGGGATCCATGTATCCCACGTCGTCCATGAGGAAGATGAGGATGTTGGGCGCCTTGCCGGTGCGTTTGGCGAGTGCGGCCAGCTTCTGCCGCGCCTCCGCATCCTGCTCGGGGTGCGGGACCACCGGGTACATGTTCCGGGCAGGGGCCACGTCAGCCACGGTGATGTACTGTTCGGGGTGGTCGTAGCCGCGGGCGGTGGTCGGGCCCGTGGCGCTGCCGCGGGCGTTCTGGGCGGTCAGGGTGGTGGCGGAAGCCAGCGCGAGCAGCAACGCGAGGGCGCCGCGGCCGGGCAGGGGGAGCCGTGTCATGATCTCTCCTTCTGGGGCGGGTCGGAGGGACGGCTTCGGTCGGGGGGACCGGACGGGGTATCGACCAACGTTTCGCGCCGAGGCGCGTTCGTCAACCCTTGGGTCCAGACGCAAAACGGCCCCGCCACAGGTGGCGGGGCCGTTTCACTGCGGGGTGGGCGATCGGTCAGCTGCCGAGGATCTTGATCCCGACGCCCTTGCCGATGCTGGCGGTGCTCGACGGGCTGGCCGTCTTCGTGATGTCGGCGCAGGTGGTGGCGCTCTTGGCGAAGGTCAGCTTGACGCCGTTCGGGTTGCTCCCGACGACGAACTGGAAGTACACGTTCGACTTGCCGTTGGGCAGCGCCACGTTGGGGAAGGTGAACTGGGTCGCCAAGTTCTCGCTGGCGCTCCCCCGCAGGACCACGGTCTGGGTGCTGGTCCCGATCACCGCGCCGCTGTAGGAGTCCTGCGTGGCCTTCAGTGTGACCGTAAACGGCGTCGGGACGTTGGCCGGGTCGTTCGAGGCTAGGTAGAGCGTCACCTGCTTGAGCGTCTTCATGCTGCCGGCCTTGGTCCAGTAGAAGGCTCGCGTCAGCTCATCGCCGCTCCCCAGGGCGGGGCTGCAGCTCAGCAGTTCCCGGGTGACGTAGGTGCCGGTCGCGGTGAAGGAGACCGCGCCCGCGGACCCAAGGGCCGTGATGTAGGCGTTCAGCGTGTTGGTGCCTGCCACGATGCTCCAGGAGGTGGAGGCGATGCCCAGCGCGCTGGTCACCGCCGTCGGGGAGCCGACGCTGCCGGCGCCGCTCGCTACCATGAAGCTCACCCCGGCGCCGCCCACCAGATTTCCGTACACATCGGTGACCTTGACCGACGGCGCGATGGTGCCCGCCGCGCCGCCGAGCACGGTGCCTTCCGGCGCCGTCTGGTTGTTGCCGGCGTTGATGGCGATGTTCGCCGCGGAGCTGGCCGGCGCGACGGAGTTGATGCCCCCGCCGGGGGCCGGGGCCGCCGCGGTCAGACCGGTCGAGGTGGCGGTCAGGGTGAAGCTCCCGACCGAGGTCACGTACACCCCGGTAAAGGTGACCACGCCGTTGACCGCGGTCTGGGTGCATCCGGAAGGACAGACGAGCGTGCCGCCGACCGCGGCGAGCGTCACCTGGGCGCTGGAACCCGGCACGGTCTGGGGCGGATCCTCCCCGTCCTGCACCAGTACGGTCACGTTGAACGGCACGCCCGGGGCGTAGCCCCCGGACTGCAGGCCGCCCAGGATGGTGAGCGTCGCCGGCGTGAAGTCGACCTGGGTCGGCGGCATGCCGGTGGCGGAGAAGGTCAGGACAGAGTCGCCCTCGAGGGTGATGATCGAGCCGCAGTCAGCCACGGTGCCGGCCGCGACGGGTGCGCTGCAGGCGATCTCGCCAGCCGCCGTGACGGTGTTGGTCCCCAGTCCGACGGTCCAGGCAGGCACCGACGCGTAGCCGCTGGCATCGGTGTTCACGGTCAGCGTGGTCGGGCTGGAGGGCGTGCAGGGATTGGCGAAGCACCCGCCGCCGGCGGTCACCGTGAAGGTCACCGCGACGCCGGCCATACCCG
>DAOLIZ010000171.1:0-4332 GCA_035328285.1 Gemmatimonadales bacterium | reverse complement strand
ACCAGGATGTCCGCCCGAACGGCGACGGCCGCGACTGGGACGATTAACCGGGGCCGGCAGGCCCCTTCCACCGCCTCGGCAGAGGCGTTCACATAGATGGAGGACCGCGTGGCGGGCGTCGGCGATGGTGCCGGGGCCCGCCACGCGACTTTGGGGGGCGGTCAGGGCGCCGGGGGGAACTCTGTCATCAGCAGCAGCGCCATCCGCTCCAGCGCGGCCACCCGGATCTCCTGCGTGACCGCAAAGTCGGGGTGGCTCATCATGGCGAGGAAGTGTGCCTTGGACGGCCACCGCACCAGCCAGACCGCATCCCAGTCGTGCGGGGCGGCGCCGATGATCACGTGGCGCACAGCGCCCTTGGTGGTCGTCCGTCCTCCCGCGCCCTCGGCGAGCGGGGTCACCTGCGGGGCGTACTCCTCCCAGTATCGCCGGGCGCCTTCCGGCCCTGCAAACTTCAGCAAGTTGCACATCACGAAGGGGGTGTCATCCGGAAAACCGGCCACGAGTGCCAGCTGGTCGGGTGTCGGGTTGACGGCGCTCTCGTCGCTCACGACTTCCGTCCTCTCTTCCGGGGGGTGGGGGCCCCGAGGAGCTTCGTCTCTTCAGCCGCCAGTTCCGCCTCCACTCCCTTGACCTCCTCCATGAACGCGATCGTTGCCGGCGCGAGGGTGCGGTCCCGAAGGGTGATGAACCCGTACCGGGTCTTCAGCCACGGCGGCCTGAGGGGGAGGAGCTCCAGTTGCCCGCCCTGCACCAGCTCCGCGCCGGTCAGGAGGGGCACGATCCCGAAGGCGTCACTCGCGGCCACCGCCGCAGCGGCCATGCGGATCGTGTTCACCTCGATCGAGGGGACATACTCGCCCGTGACGGCGTCGATCTGCCCGGCGGATTCGATGCCCCGCAGGAAGGCGGCGACGCGGGGTGCCAGCCGGGTGCCTGCGAACGGATAGGCAAACACCTCGGCGATGGTCGGCGCGGCACGCCGGAGGAGCGGGTGTCCCCTGCGGCAGATGAACGCTCCCAGGTGCTCGGGAAGCGGCTCAATCGTCAGGTCGGGGTGTCCGATGCCCTCGCCGAGGTCAACCACCGCGAGGTCGAGCTTCGCCTCCCGGACCTCCTGGGCCAGGCCGCGCCAGTCCCTGACATGGACCGCGACTCGGAGTCCCGGGTGTCGCGCAACGAGCCTGCCGAGCGCCGTCCCCAGCGACAGCATGGCGGGATAGACCCCGGCTCCGACCTTCAGGTCGCCGATTTCCAGGCCGTGCAGGAGGTCGATCTCGTGGAGCAGGAGGTCGGCGCCTCGAAGCACCCCGGTGGCACGGGCCAGGATCTGGTGGCCCAGGGGAGTCGGAATGGCACCGTGGCGGCCCCGGTCGAAAAGCCGGATGCCGAGCGCGGCCTCGAGGGCCTGGATCTGCCGGGAGAGGGTCGGCTGTGAGACACCGAGCGACTTCGCCGCCGAGGCGAAGCTTCCCTCGTCGGCAATCACGCGGGCGCGATGGAGCAGAGTCAGGTCGATCATTGTTTCATGAATCGTATTGAATTATGCATAATCACGCAATTGACGCATATGACTTCTGGCCGGTAGAATGAAACCGTTCCACTGGATCGCTTTCCCCCTGAAGCCGGAGAAGAGATCGTGAAATTCCCTGCAACCCTGCTGCGGGTGGCGGCCGTTTTCCTGGTCGCTCCCCTCGCCGCCGTCCCCCTGGTGGCCCAGGCGGTGTCGAAGCCGAACATCATCCTCATCCTCTCCGACGACTTCGGGTACGGCGACGCCGGGGTGTATGGCGGCGGCGCGAACCGTGGCATGCCGACCCCCTCGATCGACCGGATGGCGGCGGAGGGGATGACGTTCTACTCGTTCTACGCGCAACCAAGCTGCACCCCCGGCCGTGCCGCGGTCCAGACGGGGCGCATCCCGAACCGGAGCGGCATGACCACCGTGGCCTTCCAGGGCCAGGGCGGCGGCCTCCCGGCCGCGGAGTGGACGCTGGCCTCGGTGCTCAAGACCGGCGGCTACAACACCTTCTTCACCGGCAAGTGGCACCTCGGCGAGGCCGACTACGCCCTGCCCACGGCGCAGGGCTACGACGAAATGCGGTACGTGGGGCTCTATCACCTCAACGCCTACACCTACGGTGACTCGGCCTGGTTTCCCGACATGAGCCCCGAGCTCCGGGCCATGTTCAACAAGGTCACGAAGGGGTCGCTCTCCGGCGTGGCCGGTCAGCCCGCCCACGAGGACTTCAAGATCAATGGCGAGTACGTCAACACGCCGGAGAAGGGCGTCGTCGGCATTCCCTTCTTCGACGAGTACGTCGAGAAGGCCGCCATCGAGTACCTCCAGAAGGCGGCCAAGTCGAAGACGCCGTTCTTCATGAGCGTCAACTTCATGAAGGTGCACCAGCCGAACCTCCCGGCGCCCGAGTTCATCCACAAGTCGCTCTCCAAGTCCAAGTACGCCGACGCCGTGGTCGAGAACGACACCCGGATCGGCGCCATCATGGACCAGGTCCGGAAGCTCGGCCTCGAGAAGAACACGTATGTCTTCTGGACCAGCGACAATGGCGCCTGGCAGGACGTCTACCCCGACGCCGGCTACACGCCGTTCCGCGGCACCAAGGGGACGGTGCGGGAGGGCGGCAGCCGCGTCCCGTCGATCGCGTGGGGTCCTGGCATCAAGGCCGGCACCCGCAACTCCGACATCGTCGGCGGGCTCGATTACATGGCCACGTTCGCGAAGATGGCCGGCGTCACCCTGCCCACCAACGATCGCGAAGGGAAGCCGATCATCTTCGACAGCTACGACATGAGCCCGGTCCTGTTCGGGACGGGAAAGATGGCACGCACCTCCTGGTTCTTCTTCACCGAGAACGAGCTGTCGCCCGGCGCCGCCCGGGTGGGCAACTACAAGGCGGTCTACAACCTCCGGGGCGACGACGGGCAGGCCACCGGCGCGCTCGCGGTGGACGCCAACCTTGGCTGGAAGGGGCCGGAAAAATACGCGGCCACGGTGCCGCAGATCTTCGACCTCTGGCAGGACCCGCAGGAACGGTACGATGTGTTCATGAACAACTACACCGAGCACACCTGGACGCTGGTGACCTTCAACCAGGCCATCAAGACCCTGATGGAGTCCTACATCAAGTACCCGCCGCGAAAGATGCAGAGCGAGGTCTATACCGGCCCGATCGAGATCAACAGGTACCAGCAGTTCCAATGGCTCCGGGATGAATTGGGCAAGGAGGGTTTCTCCCTGCCGATGCCTAGCGGGAACTGACCCCAACGATTGATGAGTTGAGCGCGGGCCGTCCATCCGGATGGCCCGCGCTCCATTCTGGAGGAATGATGGGCCGACACTACCAATTGAGCCTGCGGCAGGCCACCCTGGCGGCCGTTCTGCTGATTCCCTCGGCACGGGCGGCGGCCCAGGACCCGCTCCCCTCGTGGAACAGCGGCCCCACCAAGAGCGCCATCGTGGCGGCCGTGAAGGAGGCAACCACGCCCGGGACGCCGGGCTTCATCCCGGCCCCCGAGCGCATCGCCACCTTCGACAACGACGGCACCCTGTGGGTGGAACAGCCGATCTACACCCAGCTCGCCTTCGCGCTCGACCGGGTGAAGACTCTCGCGCCCCAGCATCCCGAGTGGAAGACCCAGGAACCCTTTGCGTCGCTCCTCAAGGGCGACCTCTCGGCGGCCCTGGCGGGGGGCGATCACGCCATCCTCGAGATCGTCATGGCGACCCACGCCGGGATGAGCACCGCGCAGTTCGAGCAGATCGTCAAGGAGTGGCTCGCCACCGCGCGCCACCCGAAGTTCAAGCGGCCCTACACCGAGCTGGTGTATCAGCCGATGGTGGAACTCCTGGCCTATCTCCGCGCCAACGGCTTCAAGACCTACATCGTCTCCGGGGGCGGGGTGGAGTTCATGCGCCCCTGGACCGAGCAGGTGTACGGGATTCCGCCGGAGCAGGTGATCGGCAGCCGGATCAAGACCAGCTACGAGATGACGACGGGCGGCCCGGTGCTCATGCGCCAGGCCGGGATCGACTTCATCGACGACAAGACCGGGAAGCCGGTGGGGATCAACGCGATGATCGGCCGGCGGCCGATGGCCGCGGCCGGCAACTCCGACGGCGACCGCCAGATGCTGGAATGGGTCCCGACCGACCAGCCCCGGCTCCGCCTCCTGGTGCATCACGACGACGCCGTGCGGGAGTACGCCTACGGGCCGACGTCGCACATCGGGACCTTCAGCGACTCGCTGATGGCCGAGGCCAGGGCCCGGGGATGGACGGTCATCAGCATGAAGGACGACTGGAAGCGG
>DAOLIZ010000170.1:0-4335 GCA_035328285.1 Gemmatimonadales bacterium | reverse complement strand
CGCAGGTGGTGTCGGCGGGCCAGAGCTCGACGCTGGCACTGGAGGGGAGCACGGAGCAGGCGCAGTTCGTCTAGGGCGCCCCGCGGCACCGGCAAGGCCGGCTCCGACGACGAAACCACCCCACCCGGCCTCCTGACCACCGCGCCGGGTGGGGTGTTTCCATTCAGTTGTCCAGGAGGATGGCGATCGGACGCAACCGCTCGCTGCGCAGCAGGAGGACCTGCAGCATGACCGTGAGTGGCACCGCCATCAGTGCGCCGACGGGCCCCCACACCCAGCCCCAGTAGAGCAGGCAGGCAAAGATCGCCACCGGGTTGAGCGGCAGGTGCCGCCCCATCAGGTGCGGGGTCACGAAATTGCCCTCGATCACGTGGATGAGGCCGCTCCCGAGAAACACGACCAGGATCCGGCCCGTGTCGTCGAACGACACCAGGGCGGCGAGGCCGACCAGGAAGGTTGCGACCAGCGCACCCGCGTATGGAATGAAGCTGAGCACAAAGCTGAGCAGCGCCCAGAAAATGGCCCCGGGAAGCCCCGCGGCCGCCAGCAGCACCCACACGGCCAGGCTCACCCCCGCGCGGGTCACGGTGTTGAGCAGGACGTACCGCGACATCTGGGTTTCGATTTCGGTGATTACCGACTCCATGTCCTTTGTTCCCGCCAGGTCGCCGATCAGGTCGGCCAGCTTCTTCCGGAATCGCGGCAGCATGGCCAGCAGGAAATAGGTCAGGAACACGACGGTCACGGAGGTGACGGCGAGACTCGTCGTACTCACCTGGAGGCGCTGGAGCAGCCCGGGGGCCTTGACCTGCACAGTCGGGGGGCCGGACTGCGGAGACGCCTCGGTGGCCTTCTCGACCTGGAGCGCGGTCTCCTGGATCGGCCGGGTCATGCGGCGAAGCTTCTTTTGCGCCTTCGTCAGCACGGCAGGTGCAGACACCATCCAGTCCGACGCCGGCCTCGCCAGCATCGCTCCCCCGCCCGCCAGCGCACCCACCGTCCCGAACACGACCAGGAACGCCCCCAGCGTCGTCGGGAGCCCCAGCCGCCGCAGGGCGCGTACGGCGGGGTCGAGCAGCAGGGTGAACATCCCCGCAATCGCGATCGGGAGCAACAGTCCTGCACCAAGCCGGAGCGCGGCCGTCAGGAAGAAAAGGACGATGCCGACGAGCAAGCCCGCCGGCATCCGTGGTGCGGTACTGGTCATGCGGCCACTGCTTCCGGCATTGGCGCCAGCCTACAGGGTAAAATTGAGGCCGGCGGCAAGCTGCGCGGTGGAGTTGTCATTCACCACGAACCGCATTTCGGCAAAGGGATGGACCCGTCCCTTGAGCGACTCGACGCCGCCGAACAGGTTGAGCCCCGCCTGCGAATCCCCACCGCCATCCATGATGTTCAAGCCGGTCCCGAGATAGAGCCAGCTCGCCGACGCCGGGGCCACCCGCCACTTGAGGTCAACATTCAGGCTCCAGAGCGAGCCCGGATCGACAAAGAAGACATCAAAGGAGGGATAGAACTCGACGTGGCTGGCGATCGGCACGCTGAGCTGGGCACCCAGGCCGACGGCCTCGGCATCGAACTGGTACGACACCCGGGGACCGAAGTGTACGGAGTGGGTCTGCGCCTGCGCCGTGCCCGCGTACATCAGGGCGGCAAGCAGGATGAGAGCTGGAACGATCCGTCGTGGTGCCATGTGTGCATTCCTTGTTGTGTTGAGTAGTGGCTGGCTCAGAATGAGGGCAGTCACCGGTCAGGCTATCGCGATGGCATCGGGCGCAGGGCACGCAAACCAAGCAGCAGGACGACGGCGCCGATGAAAGCCACGAAGATGACGCCCGCGAGGCCGCCCCACGGCGCCGCGATGTTCAGCTGGTTGAAAAGCCAGCCGCCGACGAACGCACCGACGATGCCGACGACGATGTCCCCCAGGATGCCATATCCCACTCCGCCGATGGCGAAACTCGCGAGCAGGCCGGCGATCAGGCCGACGATCAGCCAGGTGACGATATCCATGGAACGCTCCTGGACCGGGGTCCGGATGAAAGGTCTAGTGCTTCGACTTCATGCCGCGCATCAGCAGGAACAGGACGAGAACCCCGGCGAGCGCCGGCACCCACATCCACCCCGTGTGCACAGCGTATTCCGGCATCATCGTGGCCGCCCCCTGGGGAGCGGCTTGGCGGCCGCCTCATGCGCCGCCTTGGCCGCGTCGTAGGCGACCCGCGCCGCCTCCCGCAGCGGATCCGCCTCGTGCGGCGGGCGGATCGGCGCCTTGACGCGGGAGGCTGCGGGCTTCTTCACGTCCGCTGCCGCGCGCCGGCCACGACCAGCGCGATGCCGGCAACGACGGCGATGCCCGCGCCCCAGGGCGGGATGCTGCGCGACTCATTGGCGGTGATCTTCACGTCACCCACCGTCAGCACATCCTTCCGGCTGGTGACATTGGCGCCCTTGAGCAGCACGAACGCGCCCAGGCAGATCAGCACAACGCCGGCCGCCAGGCTCACGGTGCGGTTCATCGTGCCGCCACAGTTAGCGGACCGGTCAGAGTCAGCTCGATGGGCGAACCGGCGTTGATGACGACATCCCGACTGGCGGTCTCGTTCGCCACGATGGCGCCACCCGCCGTGCCAACCGCGGCTCCGATGATGGTGCCCTTGGAATCTCCGCCGATGATGCGTCCCGCCACGGCGCCGATGGCAGTACCGGCCGCGGTCTTCTCCACCTCGCCCACCGTGACGCCGCGTCCCTTGAGGGTGTGGGAAATGGAGGTGATATCCGCATCCAGCGGATAGCTCTTCCCACCCACCGTCACGTCGGCCACGCGCAGCGTCAGCGTGCCGTCCTTCGCGCTCTTGGTCTTGGCTGGCGAGATCTCGGTGATGACCAGCTCGATGGTGGAGCCGGCGGGGATGACAACCCGGCCGGCGCTGTTCTTGACGTCGGCGTCGACGGTCGTCATCAGCGACGCGCCCTCCTTGTCGCTGCGCGAGGTGATCGTCCTGGAGGTCGTCACGTCGATCGTGGTGCCGTTGGCCAGCGACGGGTTGGAGGCGGCCTTCGCCGCCGTCCCCGCCGGTGTGCCCTGGCCACAGGCCAGGAAGTTGATTGCAACGAGTCCGGCCATCATCATGTTTGCCATCGTGACCTCAGTTGGGTGGAACGGCGCATGCGCGCCGGGACTGCTCACCGCCGGCGAGGACACGGGCAGACGCCCGCGACTCCCGCCTCGATGTTGTTTCATGCAGAAGGCTACGCACCGGGCCCGGGGGCGGGTATCGCTCGATGGGTGGGATTAGGGACTAGATCCAGGGGGGACGACGACGGCACTGGCGGAGCGGGCGGGGGACGGACGCCCGGGTCGGGCGGCCTACGCGATGGGGGGGCCGGCGGGTCCCCGGCTGTGGGAGAACGCCGCGACTTCGAGACAGCTGTTCAGGGCGAGCTTCTCGAGCACATTGTGAACGTGGCTCTTGACGGTGTGCACCGCGACGCCCATCCGCGTCGCGATCTCCTTGTTGCTCAGCCCTCGCCAAGCAGCGCGACGATCTCCTGTTCCCGGGCGGTCAGGCGCACCGATTCGAGCGCGAGCGCCCGGTTCTCCAACGGCGCGTTGCGGACGATCTGGGAAAAGAGCGAGCTGGTGAGCGCGGCCGGCAGGACTTCGGCGCCGTCCGCCACGGCACGGATGGTCGCGAAGAACTCGTCGAACGATGCGTCGAGCATGATGAAGCCCGACGCGCCGGCGTGCACCTAGTCCGCGACATGCTCCTGGAGGGGGAGCAGTCCCATCACGATGACCCGCGCGGAGGGGACATCGGCACGGACCGTGGCCGTGAGGCCAATGCTGTCGTGGTCGGCCAGTCCGAAGTCCAGCAGAACGATGTCCGGCTGCTCCTCCCGCACCTTCGCGAGCGCCTCCTCGACGTCCGCTGACGCGGCCAGCACCCGGAAGCCCGGCTGCTTGTGGATCATCGCGGTGAGTCCTTCGCGCATGAGCCGGTTGTCGTCGATCAGCACGATGGAAATGGGGGAGGGGACGGGCTTGGCCACGGACGCGCGCGGCTTGGGTCGGCTGCGCTTCGGGGTCTTCTTCACAGGCGACTCCCGGGCGTCTGCGGGGGGGGACGCGGCGACATTGCCGCGAGTTGTCCGTAAAGATACAGACTGGACCGCCTCACCACCACCGTCCGGCTGGTCGCGTGCCTATATTTGGACGACGTTCATCCCAGCGCCTCGGCGCGACCCGCCTCCCGATGCTCCCCTTTCCACACGGTGCCCCATGACTGCCAGCGGCCCCTTCGACGTGAAACTCACCCCCCAGCCGCTCGAGTG
>DAOLIZ010000169.1:1946-4346 GCA_035328285.1 Gemmatimonadales bacterium | reverse complement strand
CTGATGTACCGGGTCAAGCACTCGGGGAAGAACCGGGTGCTGGTGCAGGACTTCCCCGGGGGTCATCCGGGCGCGCATTGAGTTTGCCATGCGCCGGAGCCGGTGCCATCTTCCCTCCACCATGACAGAGCTTCAAGACCGCATCGCCTCTGGGCTTGCCGGCCACTACACCATCGAACGACAGCTCGGCGAAGGCGGCATGGCCGTGGTCTTCCAGGCCCACGACCTCCGGCACGGCCGCGAGGTGGCTGTCAAGGTGCTCCGGCCCGAGATCGCCTCCGAGATTGGCGGCGACCGGTTCGAGCGCGAGATCCGGATGGCCGCCCGGCTGACCCACCCGCACATCCTTCCCGTCTTCGATTCCGGCGAGGCGAACGGCCTCTACTTCTACGTCATGCCGATGATGGCGGGGCAGTCGCTGCGCGACCGCATGCCCAGCGGCACGATGCTCCCGCTCGACGAGGCCCTTCGCATCACCCGCGAGGTCGCCTCGGCGCTCGACTACGCGCACCGCCAGGGGATCATCCACCGTGACGTGAAGCCCGAGAACATCCTGATGCACGAAGGGTCGGCCCTGGTGGCGGACTTCGGCATCGGCAAGGCGCTCAGCGGCAACGACGGCACCACCACCCAGACCGGCATCGCGGTCGGCACGCCGGCCTACATGAGTCCCGAGCAGGCCTCCGCCGACGCCTCCGTGGACGGGCGGAGCGACCTCTATTCCCTCGGCTGCGTCCTGTACGAGATGCTCACCGGGGAGCAGCCCTACACCGGTCCCAACGCGCAGGCCATCATCTCCAAGCGGTTCCTGGCCCCGGTCCCGCACGTGCGGGCCATGCGGGACGTGCCGGAGCTGGTGGACCAGGCCGTCGCGCGGGCGCTGGCGCGGACCCCGGTGGACCGTTTCCCGACGGCCGCCGACTTCGCGGAGGTGCTGCAGCTCGCCCAGCAGGGGGAGCGCACGCCGGCGGGCACCACGCCGGTCGGGGTGACCCCCGCCGAGCAGTCCATCGTGGTGCTCCCGCTCGCCAACATGAGCGCCGACCCCGAGAACGAGTACTTCAGCGACGGCATGACCGAGGAGATCATCAACGCCCTGGCCAAGATCCCGGGGCTGCAGGTGGCGTCGCGCACCTCATCGTTCGCGTTCAAGGGGAAGTCGATCGAGATCGGGGAGGTGGGCCGCCGGCTTGGCGTCTCCTCGGTGCTGGAGGGGAGCGTCCGCAAGATCGGCAACCGGATCCGGATCTCGGCCCAGCTGGTGAACGTGACCAACAACTACCAGCTCTGGTCGGAGACGTACGACCGCCAGATCGAGGACGTCTTCGCCATCCAGGACGAGATCAGCCGCGCCATCGCGGACGCGCTCAAGATCAAGCTGATGGGCGGGGCGCAGACCGAGCCGCTGGTCAAGCCCTCCACCGAGAACCTCGAGGCGTACACCCTCTACCTGAAGGGGCGCTTCTTCGTCAACCGGCTGGCCGAGCACGACCTCCACAAGGCGCAGTCGCTCTTCGAGCAAGCGCTCGACGCCGACCCCGGCTACGCCCGCGCCTATTCGGGCATCGCCGACTGCTGGTGCAACCTGGCCGACGACTGGGTGGCGCCGGAGGTGGCCTACCCCAAGGGCAAGTCGGCCGCCACCCGCGCCGTGCAGCTGGAGCCGACGCTGGGCGAGGCGCACACCTCGATCGGCAAGGTGCTCTGCTGGTACGAGTGGGACTTCGAGGGGGCGTCGAAGGCGCTGGCCAAGGCGGTGGAGTACAACCCGAATTACGCCGAGGCGCACTTCGTGTACGGCAGCACCCTGCCGGCGGTCGGGCGGCTGGTGGAGGCCATCGACGAGATGCGGAGGGCGCTGGTGCTCGACCCCCTCTCGGCGCACTTCTCCCGGTGGCTGGGGCGCTTCCTGCTCTACGCCGAGCGCTACGAGGCCACGGTGGAGCAGAGCCACAAGACGCTGGAGATCGAGCCGAGCTACTTCCAGGCATACCTTGACATCGGGGCGGCGGAGCTGGCGCGCGGCAACGTCGAGGCGTCGCTGGCCGCCTTCCGGAAGGGGCAGTCGCTCGGCACGGCGGTGCGCTCCTACGACGCGATGATCGTCCGGCCGCTGGTGGCCCTGGGGGAGACCGAGGAGGCCCGGGCTATCATGGAGCGGCTCGAGGCCCAGGCCAAGACCGAGTATCTGCGCGCCGAGGTGCTGGCCATGGGACATGCCGCCCTCGGCGACCTCGACCAGGCGTTCGCGTCGCTGCAGAAGGCGTTCGACGCCCACTCGGCCGGGCTCATCTACCTGCACCTCGACCCGGGGTATGGGCCGCTGAGGAAGGATCCGCGGTACGCTGAGTTGGTGCGGAGGGTTGGGCTGAGGTAGGGGGATGCGATGTCACCCCGGCG
>DAOLIZ010000169.1:0-1846 GCA_035328285.1 Gemmatimonadales bacterium | reverse complement strand
GCCGGGGTCCGGCAAGCGGAGAGGGGGGACGGCGGCATTGTTTCGCGCCACCGGGCGCTCGTTCGGGTACTTGCCGTCCCTGAGTTCGGGCCATGCTGTGCGGCCATGCCCGAAATCTCGCGCTTCTTCGGTATCGTAATCCAGATGTACTACGATGATCACGAGCCTCCGCACTTCCATGCGCGCCACGGGTCGGCTCACGCCAAGATCCGGCTGGACCCGGTCCAACTGCTCGGGGGCCACCTGCCACCACCTCACTTGGCAGTGGTGCTCCACTGGGCTAGGCTACATGAGGATGAGTTGAGGGATTGCTGGCGTCGTATCCAGCGGGACTTGCCGCCAGGGCGAATCGCCCCATTGGAGTAGCGTATGTACCCGGTCGTGACCAAGGTCCAGGTTCTCCCCCCCTACGGGCTGCGGCTCACCTTTACCGACGGCACGTCGGGTGACATTGATTTCCGCGCGCGGCTCTATCAGCGCGAAACCGGTGTCTTTGCCGAGTTGAGGGATCCGGTGCTGTTCGCGAAGGTCTGGGTCGATCACGAGGCCGAGACGATCGTCTGGCCGAACGGAGCGGATGTGGCTCCCGAGAGGCTGTACGAGGAGGCACACAAGTCCATGGTCAGGCGGTAGCTTCGGCCAACAATCACCAACTCCCATGCAACGGAGGGGCATAGCGCCTTGCTCCGGCAGGTGTCATCTTTCCCTCCATAGTGACCGACCTCCAGCCCCACCTCGCCGCCGCCCTCACCGACCGCTACCGCATCGAGCGCGAACTGGGCGCGGGCGGCATGGCCACGGTCTACCTGGCGCGCGACCTCAAGCACGATCGCGACGTCGCCATCAAGGTCCTCCGCCCCGAGCTCGCCGCCGCGCTGGGCGCCGAGCGCTTCCTGGCCGAAGTGAAGATCACCGCCCGCCTCGACCATCCTCACATCCTGACCCTGATCGATTCCGGCGAAGTGGACGGCACCCTCTTCTATGTCATGCCCTTCGTCCGCGGCGAGTCCCTGAGGGCCAAAGTGGTGCGGGAGGGCCAGCTCGGTGTCGACGAGGCGCTCGACATCACGCGACAGGTCGCCTCGGCGCTGGACTACGCCCACCGCCAGGGGGTCATCCACCGCGATATTAAGCCCGAGAACATCCTGCTCCACGAGGGCGAGGCGTTTCTCACGGACTTCGGTATTGCCCTGGCCGTGAAGGAGGCCGGTGGCGAGCGGCTCACCGGGACGGGGCTCTCGCTGGGTACCCCCAGCTACATGAGCCCCGAGCAGGCGGCGGGGGACCGCGATCTCGATGCCCGGAGCGATATCTACGCCCTGGGGGCGGTCACCTACGAAATGCTGGCCGGGGAGCCGCCGGTGACGGGGGCGTCGGTCCAGGCGATGATCGCCAAGCTGATGACCGAGCGCCCGACCTCGCTGCACGTCCTCCGCGACACGGTCCCGGCCTGTGTCGACGCGGCCGTGATGCGCGCCCTGGCCAAGGCGCCGGGCGACCGGTTTGCCTCTGCGCGGTCGTACGCCGAGGCACTGACGACCGAGGCAGCCCTCCCACTGGCCCCGGCCGGCCGTCGGAAGCCGCTATGGTGGGCCGCCGGCCTGCTCCTCGTCGCGCTTCTGGTTGTGGTACTGCTTGTGGCTCGGCGCGGGATCCCGGAGCGCGGAGGCGGCACCGGCACCATCCGTTCGATCGCGGTGCTGCCGCTCGACAACTACTCCGGCGACGCCACTCAGGACTACTTCGCCGAGGGGATGACGGACGAGCTGACCAGCAACCTGGCGACGATCAGCCAGCTCCGGGTCACCTCGCGCGGCTCGGCGATGCAGTTCAAGGGGAGCAATCG
>DAOLIZ010000168.1:0-4388 GCA_035328285.1 Gemmatimonadales bacterium | reverse complement strand
GCTCCAATCACACCATCGTGATCTCCACGCTGGTCCTGGTGCTGGCCGTCGTGATCCTGGTACTGCTGATCTCCTAGGTGCGGCGACGAAAAACCCCCCTCTCCAAGTCCGGGAGAGCGGGGCCGGGAGGGAGCGGGGCAGCTGGGCAGCAGCGCGCGTTCAGGGGATCTCCGCTTCCACCCTCCGCTCTGCCCGGACCGTGTAGACCACGAACACCACGAGAATCCCGCCGAGCACCAGCGACGACCCCACCGTCCCGAAGTTCAGGCCGCCCTTCTCGATGGGTTTGGTCAGCAGGTCACCGAAGGTGGCGCCGAACGGACGCGTCAGCACGAATGCCACCCAGAAGAGCAGCACCCGGTCGATCTTCGTGAACCAGTACGCTAGCAGCACCACCCCCAGCAGCCCCCCGATCAGCGCCGCCCCGCCCAGGAACCCCAGTCCCGAGTCGTCCGCCAGGTAGTCCCCCAGCGCCGTCCCCAGGGTGTTCGAAACAAGAATGGCCGTCCAGTAGAAGAGCTCGGCGCGCGTGGTGGTGATGGTGCTGACGGAGAGCGACCGCTCCACCAGTCGCCAGACAAGGAGCACCAGCGCCAGGCAGCTGACCAGGATGAGCGCGCCCTTCGCATAGCCGAGGCCCAGGGTGCGGTCCATGAAGTCCGACATCGTGGTGCCGGCGGTGCTGGTCGTCAGGATGACGGTCCAGTAGAGCGCCGGGTGATACCGCCCCGCCTTGAGCTGGGCGATGACCGAGGCGAGGAAGATCCCGAGGAGGATCACCGTACTCACGCCGTAGCCGACGTTCAGCGTCATCGACAGCAGGTCACCCGCCGTCTCGCCCAGCGTGGTCGCGCAGATCTTCATGATCCAGAAGACCGCGGTGACCTGCGCGATCTTGTTCAGGTGGGCGGTGCCGTCAGGGATGACGCGAGTCAATGAACTCTCCGGGCGTCCCCCCTCTCCATCTCATGGAGAGGGGGTCAGGGGGTGAGGCGATCAGATACGTGCATTGTAGTTGTTCAACGACTCGTATTGCGGCGGCCACGGGAGCGGATGTCCCAGCGCATACGCCGCATGCCGGGTCCAGTACGGATCCCAGAGGTGCGCCCGCGCCATCAGCACCAGGTCGGCGCGCCCCGCCGCCAGGATGGCGTTCACGTCCTCGTGGCTCTGGATATTCCCCACCGCCATCGTCGCCACCCCCGCCTCGTGCCGGATCCGGTCGGCAAACGGTGTCTGGAAGGCCCGCCCATATATAGGACGCTGGTCGGGAACCGTCTGCCCTGCCGAGACGTCCACGGCATCGACACCGGCCCGGCCGATGAGCCGCGCCACCTCCACCGATTCCTCGCCGGTCAGTCCATCGGGGTGCCAGTCGGTGGCGGAGACGCGGGCGGTGAGCGGCTTGTCGTCCGGCCACGCCGCCCGCACCGCCTGGATGATCTCCAGCGGATACCGCATCCGGTGCTCGAGTGACCCGCCGTACTCGTCGGTGCGGCGGTTGGTGAGCGGACTGATGAAGCTCGCCAGCAGGTAGCCGTGCGCCAGGTGGATCTCGATCAGGTCGAACCCCGCCGCCTCCGCCCGCGCCGCCGCGTGCACGTACTCGTCGCGCACCCGGTCCATGTCGGCGCGCGTCATCGCGTGCGGCACCTGGTTCTCCGGCTTCCACGGGATCGCGCTCGCCGACATGATCGGCCACGCCCCCGCCTCCAGCGGCTCGTTGTCCCCCTCCCACATCAGCTTCGTCGCCGCCTTCCGCCCCGCATGCCCGAGCTGCATCCCGATCCGCGTGTCGGGGGCGTGCGTGCGCACGAAGTCCACGATCCGCTTCCACGCCGCCATCTGCGTGTCGTTGTAGATCCCCGTGCAGCCCGGCGTGATCCGCCCCTCGGCGCTCACATCGGTCATCTCCGTCATCACCAGCCCCGCGCCGCCGATGGCTCGGCTGGCCAGGTGCTGCAGGTGCCAGTCGTTGGGGATGCCGTCCACCGCGCTGTACTGGCACATCGGCGACACGACGATCCGGTTGCTGAGCCGCATCCCGCGCAGGTGGAACGGGGTCAGGAAGGGTGGGGGACTCGTCTTCCCCGGCACCGGCGGCACCCCCGCCCGGTCGGCGTACCACCGCTCCACCCGCTCCACGAACGCCGGGTCCCGCGTCCTGAGGTTTTCGTGCGTGATGCGAAGACTGCGGGTCAGGAGGCTGTACGCGAACTGCAGCGGTTCGAGGTCGTCGTAGCGCTCCGTCGCCTCGAACCACTCGAGGCTCGCCTGCGCCGCCCGCTGCACGCTCTCGACGCCCGGACGCCGCTCCGTTTCGTAAGTCTTGAGCGCGGTCGCCACATCCGTCGCCCCCTGCAGCACCCGGTTCAACTCGATGGCGTCTTCCATCGCGAGCTTCGTTCCGCTCCCCACCGAGAAGTGCGCCGTGTGCGCCGAGTCGCCCAGCAGCACCAACCGGCCGTCGGACCAGTGCCGGCACTTCACCGTCGGGAACTGCCGCCAGATGCTGCGATTCCCGATCAGCCGGTGCCCCTCCAGCTCCTCCTGGAACAGCGCCTCGCAGTACGCGATCGTCGCCGCCTCGTCTCCCTCCTCCAGCCCCGCCGCACGCCACGCCGCGTCCGTCGTCTCCACGATGAACGTGGACTCCCCGTCGGCGTACTGGTACGCATGGGCCCGCCAGAGGCCGTGCGCGTTCTGCCGGAAGGAGAAGAAAAAGCTGGGAAAGGGACGGGTGGTGCCGAGCCAGACGAACCGGTTGGGACGCAGGTCCACCGTGGCTCCGAACGCCTCGGCGCGCGAGGCGCGCACGGCGCTGTTGACGCCATCCGCCGCGACCACCAGGTCGTGGGTCTTGAGCAACTCCTCGACCGGCGGCGCCTCCATGAGCTCGTGCACCTGCGCACCCAGCGCCTTGGCCCGCTCGAAGAGGATCTCCAGCAGCACCTTGCGGGAGACGCCGCTGAAGCCGTGCCCCCCCGAGGTGATGCACGCGCCGTTGATGTGCACGTCGATGTCGCCCCACCGGTGCATCACCGCCGCCATCGCCGCGTGCGTCACATCGTCCGCCTCGGCCAGGATCCCCTCGGTCGCGTCGGACAGCACGACGCCGAAGCCGAAGGTGTCCTCGATCCGGTTCCGCTCGTAGACGGTGACCTGGGTGGCTGGATTGGCCCGGCGGAGCAGGATGGCCAGGTAGAGTCCCCCCGGCCCGCCGCCGATGATGGCGACCTTCATGCGCCGCCCAGCACTTCCCGGGCGATCAGCAGCCGCTGGATCTCGGTGGTCCCCTCGTAGATCCGGAGCGAACGCACCGCCCGGTAGAGCTTGTCCACCGGGTGCAAGGCGAGCACGCCGCGCCCGCCGAGGAGCTGCACCGCACCGTCCACGATCCGCTGCGCCGCCTCGGTGGCGTAACTCTTGGCCATCGCCGACTCGAGGGTGACGCGGTCCGCGCCCCGGTCCTTGGCCCACACCGCACGGTACACCAGCAGCCGCGCCGCATGGAGCTCGGTGGCCATCTGCGCGATCCGGTCCTGTGTCAGCTGGAACTCGGCGAGCGCCTTGCCGAACTGCTTCCGCTCGTTGACGTGCGCCACCGCCTCGTCAAGCGCCCGCGCCGCCATGCCGCAGGCGGCAGCGCCCACCGTGGCGCGGAGCCGGTCCAGCGTGGCCAGGCCGAGCCCCAGCCCGCGGCCCGGTTCGCCGAGAATGTTGCCGGCGGGAATACGGCAGTGCTCGAACGAGAGTTCACCGAGAGGGTGCGGCGCGCTCATCACCTGCGCGCCGGCAAAGACCAGCCCCGGCGCGTCGGCCGGCACCACGAACGCCGAGATCCCCTTGGCGCCCTTGCTCCGGTCGGTGGAGGCGAAGACGGTGTAGACGTCGGCGATGCCGGCGTTGCTGATGAATGCCTTCCGCCCCTCGAGCACCCACTCCTTGCCCTGCTTCGTCGCGGTGGTCGCCATCGCCCCGACATCGGACCCCGCCTCCGCCTCCGTCATCGCGAAGCCGCACATCACCTCGCCGCCGTCGATGCGGGGGAGCCACTGCGCCTGGATGGCCTCGCCGCCCCCCAGCCGGATCGGCAGCGAGCCCAGCGCCTGCAGGGCGTACACCTCGTCCGCGAGCGGCGAGTGGTACGCCAGCCCCTCGCGGATCAGCGCCACGGCGCGGAGGTCGAGCTGTTCGACGGCGACGCCGAGCCCTGCCTCGGCCAGGAGCGGCACCAGCGCGCGGGCGCGGTCGAGCATCTCAACGTGGTGCAGGTGACCAACCTCGTCAACGCGATGCGCGACCTCAAGCAGCAGGACGTCTGGATGGTCGGGCTGGATCTCGGCCCGAACGTGCCGCCGCTGGACAAGACCGACCTGAACATGCCG
>DAOLIZ010000167.1:0-4410 GCA_035328285.1 Gemmatimonadales bacterium | reverse complement strand
ATCGCCGACCCGTACGGCGGCGCCAAGGTGACCGGCAAGGTCGGGCGGAACAGCATCGCCTACCTCGGCGCCGTCGACGAGTTCAAGACCGCCGACGACGCCTGGTTCAACCTGATCCGCGTGCGCCGCGACTACGGCGCGAGCAGCGTGCTGGGCCTGACCTACACCGACCGGATCCAGGGCGGCGCCTACAACCGGCTCCTCGAGGGCGACGCACACATCGTCTTTGCCAAGCTCTACTTCGTGGAAGCCCAGTACGGGCAGTCCTGGACCAACCTGGACGACGGGGCCGGGACGGCCACTGATCCCATCTGGAAGCTGACGTTCGACCGCACCGGCCGGACGTGGGGATTCAACTACACCATCAATGGAATCGGACAAGATTTCATTGCCGGTTCCGGCTTCGTGCCGCGCACCAACATCGTGACCGCGCACATCTTTAACCGGCTGTCCTTCTACGGTGCGAAAGGGGCGCTGCTGGAGAACTTCACGGTCTTCTTCGGGCCGACCTGGATCTACGAGTACAACGGGTTTGTCGACAACAGCCCCGCCGAGGGGGAGCAGGAGATCACCTTCCAGTTCCAGCTGCGCGGCGGCTGGCAGCTGAGCGCCAAGCCTGCGCGGAGCTTTACGTCGTTCTACCTGGCGGACTACGAGGGGCTCGAGACCGCACCTGGCGTCCCCTTCATCCCCCCCGCGGGACTGGACAACCTGTACACGGGCCAGGTCTCCGTCAGCACGCCCACGTACCAGCTCTTCAACGCCTCGGCCAGCTACCAGTTCGGGCACGCACCCCTCTACGCCGAAGGGAGCGAGGGAACGGGCTCGACGCTCAGCGCGAGCGTCAACGTCCGCCCGAGCAAGACCCTCCGGTTCGAAGGTCGCGTGGCCTACGCGTCACTGCACCGCGTGTCGGACGGATCCGAGTATGCGAACAGCGTGATTCCGCGCTTCAAGTTCGAGTTCCAGCCGTCCCGGCCCCTCTTCTTCCGGCTCATCACCGAGTATCAGTCAACCCGGCGCTCGGCACTGCAGGACCCGGCCACCGGCCAGGTCCTCCTCATCGACGGCGTTCCCGTCCCGGCCCGGAGCGACCAGGGCCTCCGGCTCGACGTCCTCGCCTCGTACGAACCGAGTCCCGGCACCGTGGCCTTCCTGGGCTACGGTTCCGCCTCCATCACGACGGACGCCTGGGACTTCTCCACGCTGCAGCGCCAGACCGACGGATTCTTCCTCAAGCTCGCCTACCTCTTCAGGAGGTAGCGGACCTCGCCGGGGCGGGGCGCATCCGCTTGCGTCCCCCCGATATCCGCCCCAACATTGAGCAGCCCCCTCACACCATCCGGAGGTCCCGTGCGTCGTTCGGCCATTCTCGGCACCGGCTTCTGCGTTCCCGACCGCGTCGTCACCAACGACGACCTCGCCGGCCTCATGGATACGTCGGACGAGTGGATCCGCGAACGCACGGGGATCGAGGAGCGGCGCTGGGTGCGTGAGGGACAGACCTCGGTCGACCTCGCCCTCCCGGCTGCCCAACAGGCCCTGGAGGCGGCCGGCATGCAGCCGAGCGATCTCGACGCGATTGTCTTCGCCACCTCCACCCCGGACCACTTCTGCCCCGGCAACGGCGTGTACCTCCAGCGGGCACTTGGCGCCGGCAACCTCCCCGCCCTGGACATCCGCACCCAGTGCAGCGGCTTCGTGTATGGCCTGTCGGTGGCGGACGCCTGGATACGGGCCGGCCAGTACGACCGGATCCTGCTGGTGGGGGAGGAGATCCAGTCGACCGGGATGGACCTGAGCACCGAGGGGAGGCACACAGCCGTCATCTTTGCCGACGGCGCCGGTGCCGCTGTTCTGGCTCCTGTAGAGGAGTCCGAGGACCGCGGCATCCTCGGTTTCGACCTGCACACCGACGGGGACTACGCCGAGAAGCTCTGGGTGGATGTGCCCGGCTCCATGTATCACCCGCGCATCTCGACGGGGCAACTCGAAGCAGGCAAGCAATGGCTCCGAATGGATGGACGGGACGTCTTCCGGCACGCGGTGACCAAGATGCCAGCCTCGGCGACTGAGGTGGTCACGAAAGCAGGGTATACCTGGGATGACGTCAACCTCCTCATCCCGCACCAGGCCAACCTCCGGATCTCGGAGGCGGTGCAGAAGTCGCTTGGCCTTCGGGACGACCAGGTCTACAACAACATCATGCGGTACGGGAACACCACGTCGGCCACGATCCCCATCGCCCTCGACGAGTGCGTGCGCAGCGGTCGCCTCAAGCGGGGGGACCTGCTGGTGCTCACGGCGTTCGGGTCGGGGTTCATGTGGGGGAGTTGTGTGATTCGCTGGTAGCAGCGGGGCAGGAATGTAACTCCCTGCCAAGTATGTAGTTATCGCGCCGAGAAATCAGAATGCTGCGGCGGGTGAAACATCCTGTTGGCATGTTCCGTACTGAAACAAGCCCGCAACCTCAGAGGAACATATGGGCCTCATCGCCCTTGCCGTCACCGTCGCGGCCGCCGTCGGCGGCTTTGTCGTCGCCAGGAACTTCGTCCGCCGCCGCCTCCGCTTCGTGGACGGCGTCTACAATCCCGTCTTCCCCTTTGCGGCGGGGCTGATTGCCGCCGTGGTGGCCCTGCCGGTCGCGCTGCTCCCGATCGTGACGATGGCGACCGCCGCCATCTTTGGCATCGGTGCCGGCGTCGGCACCGCCAGCGGCGTCAAGGCGCTTCGCCGGGGAGATGGCTAGGCCGGCCATCCCCCGATATCTTGGGAGCATGGCTACCGTATCCTGCGCGCGTTGCGGCCAGACCCGCGACCAGATGGCCTTCCGGCCCTTCCAGAACGACCTTGGCCTCCGAGCCTTCGAACAGATCTGCGCCGTATGCTGGGGTGAGTGGCTGAAGTATCAGCAGCAGCTCATCAACCATTACGGCCTGGATCTGCGAAGCCCGGAGGCCAAGAAGTTCCTCTTCGAGCAGATGGAGACCTACCTCTTCTCCCCCGCCCCACCCGCCTAGCGTCCCAGCGTTCCCTTCAGGGTGATGCGCTTCTTCTGGCGCATCACCTCGAGCTTGAGCGACTCCCCCGGCTCGTAACTCGACAGCACCCGAATCAGCTGGCGCGGACTGGAAACCTCCCGGCCATCCACCGCCAGGACGACGTCGCCCGCCTTGAGGCCGAGGGGGGACGGTTCCGGCACATCCACCACGAGGACGCCGTCGGTCGTGCCGAAGTAGCTGCCGAGCTGGGGATTGACCGGCGCGAGCTCGAGGCCCCGCAGGGGGCCCATCTTGTAGTAGGGGAAGGGCGCCTCCGCGTCACCACGGCCGCCGCGCGCGGCCTGGCTCCGCAGCAGCGCCAACTCCAGCGCGCGCTCGTCAACGCTGTCACTCCGTCCCACCCAGTACTCCGCGCCACCGGGCATGGAGCGGAACGCGAAGCTTCCCTCGGGCCCGACCACGACTTCGAGATTCTCGGGCATGGCCGCCGTGACGACCTGTGCCTTCATCAGCTTCTTCCCCCGGCGATACTGGAGGGGGACGGTGTCGTTGGGGGCCAGCTTGGCCACCAGTTCGATCAGCTTGAATCCCGGGCTCGAAATGCGGGTGCCCGGCGGGACCTTGGTCAGCGGTGTCACCAGCGGGGTGGTACCGAAGACGGTGATGATGTCTCCGGCCTGGAGTCCGGCGGCGGCGGCCGGCCCGCCGGGGGTCACACCGTCGAGGAGCGCCCCGATGGAATCGGCGTCGGAGGGGAGGGTGCTGACGACGACGCCGATGCGCACCCGTCGCGTGGCAAAGGCCTGCGCCATCATCGGCTGCATCGAGTCGCGGAAGAAGTAGGCCCGGGAGCGCATCGTGTCGAGGTGGATCCGCATCGAGTCCATGACCACCATGACCGAATCCGACGATCGGGCCGGCTTGGGCGAACGGGGCGCCGAGGTCGTCTGCGCCGGGAGCGGGGCGGTCAGGGCGAGGGAAAGACCAAGCGAGAAAGGGACAAGCAACCGGCGGACGAGCATCAGAGCCCCACGTTGTGCGCGCGCGTCAGGTGCACATCGACCAGCGCGTCCATCAGTCCGACCCGCTCCCGCCAGAGCGGCAGGAGTTCGCTCCGGGAGGCCGGGGAAGCCTGCATCTGGGCCGTCTCGAGCTCATGATCGAGTTCGGCAATCCGGTCTTCCAGCGAGGCGGCCGCGCGCGTGGTGTAGGCGTCGGTCACCTGCTGGCTGCTCCGCAGCTGCCGCAGCGCCTGCTCGAGCGTGGCCGACTCGGCCATGACCGCCGTGAGCTGATCGGACGCCGCGGCCGGCGGCGGTGCCATGATGTCGCGCCCGACCACCGCGAGGAGCAGGGAAGCGGCCAGCGCCAGGGTGCCGATGCCGGCGCGCCGGACGACGCGCTGGCG
>DAOLIZ010000166.1:0-4433 GCA_035328285.1 Gemmatimonadales bacterium | reverse complement strand
CTCCGCCCCGACAAGATGCGCATGGTGGCCACCAACGGGCATCGGCTGGCGCGCATGGACGTCCCGGTTTCGGGAGGCAAGACGCAGGCAGACCTGATCGTTCCGCCCAAGGCCCTCGACCAGATCCGCCGGCTCTTCGGCGCGGACGACAGCGTCGAGATGGCCCGGAGCGACAATCACCTCGGCTTCCGCTCGGCCACGACACAGGTCTACACCCGCCTCATCGAGGGGCCGTACCCGAACTACGAGCAGGTCATCCCGAAGGAAAACGACAAGGTGGCCACCGCCGACAAGGCGGCCCTGGCCGCGGCGCTGCGGCGGATGAGCACGGTGGCCAGCGACCAGACCCACCGCATCCGGATGGCGTTCTCGAGCGGCGGCTGCAAGCTCTCGGTCCAGACCCCCGACCTCGGCGAGGCGCAGGACGAGCTGACGGTTACCTACGAGGGGGAGCCCCTCGAGATCGGCTTCAACGCCACGTACCTGCTCGAAATCCTCAAGTTCATCCCGACCGACGAGGTGCGGATGACCTTCAAGGCCCCCGAGCGTGCCGCCACCTGCGAGCCAGTCGGCTGGGACGACCCGGCCAGCTACATGACCCTGGTGATGCCGCTGCGACTGGTTGATTAGGCGGGGCAGCGGGGCCGCCTAAATGCTATCTGGCACCACGATCTCTTCCATCACCGGCGGCGGCGGGACGGTCTCGTCGTCGGCCTCCTGCGGAATTTCCACCGCCTCGCCCCGCATCCGCCGCAGGATCAGGTCCCGCCGCCAGCGCATCCGCCCCGTCCGATAGGCCGGATTCGAGGAGAGGGGAAAGGGCAGCGATCCTGCCAGCGATGCCGCCTGGGCCGGGGTCATCCGGCTGGCCGGCCGGTCGAAATAGAACTGGCTGGCGGCCTCGGCGCCCCAGATGTTGGGCCCGAATTCCGCCACGTTGAGATACAGCTCCATCAGGCGCCGCTTGCTGAGGGCCGCCTCCAGCCGGTAGGCCGTCACCCCCTCCTTCACCTTCCGCAGCGGATTCCGGTCCGGCGAGAGGTAGAGATTCTTGGCCAGCTGCTGTGTGATGGTGCTGGCGCCGCGCAGCTTGGCGCGTCGGCTCCAAAGGGAGCCCAGGGTATACCGGAGTTCGGCCCGGTCCCTTGGATCGCTCCAGGCGAACGCTGCGCGTCGATAGCCCAGCGCCTCGAGGATGGCGAGGTAGTCGATGCCGTGGTGCTCGAGGAAGCGGTTGTCTTCCCCGATCATCGCAGCCCGCGGGAGCCAGATGGAGATGGAGTCGAGCGGAACCGGCCGGTAGGTGGGCTCGTCGGGGAACCCACGACCCCGCGCCTTGACGGCCCCGCGGCCCCGCGGCCCCGCCGCCGCGCCGTCCAACGCATTCCCCCGCATGGACATGAAGGCGGTCTGGGCGGGCCAGTGCGTCCGGTACCAGAGGGGGGGTGGCCAGACCGCCATCAACCAGAGGAGGAAGACACCCCCGGCGATGGCGGTCCAGCGCAGCGCGGTGCGCAGCACGCGCAGGCTAGAAGGAGCTGATCGAGATGACGGTGTGGGCCTTGAGCGGAATCGGCACCGGCGCCTGGCTCGTGGTGATCACGATATCGGAGTCGAGGGTGTTGGTCCCGCCCAGATAGGCGCCCTCCTTCGTCACGTAGTACGTCCCGACGCCCTTGCCGTTGCCTTCCATCTGCATGTCGCCGCCCGGGCCGTCCTGGCTGCCGACCGACGAGGTGGTGCTCGTGGTGTTGATCATGAGCGCCTTGGCGTTGTTGTACATCCCCTCGCCGGCCGCGGTAAAGGTGGTCTCCATCTTGATGCTGGTGGAGCTGCCCTCGGCGGTCGAGGCATAGGAAAGGGTGTCGGTCCAGACATCACCCTTCTTCCTGGTGTGTGCCGCGCCGCGCGGGAAGAAGCCGGCCAGCACCGCCTCGAACTGCTGCGCGCCGGGGCCGCCCTGCACGAAGACGAGGTTGTCGATCTTCCCCTTCTCGGTGAGCAGGCCCTTCCAGGTCGAACCCTTCGAGGAATCGGCGGCCGCCTGCAGCATCGCCCGGCCCTGGGTGGCGCTGTCGATGGCCATGCTGTCGAGCACCATGGTCAGCGCCTTGCCGCCGGTGGTGTCCTTCAGCGTCATGGTGAAGAAGCCGGAGAACCCGGCGGTGTTCTTCTGCTCGCCGGCGCCCATCGCCGAGAGGTCGATAGTCGACTGGGCGACGATGCCGATCTTGTAGTGCAACGTCGTCACGGCAGCGGTGGGGTCCGGCTGCACCGGGGTACCGATCAATCCGCCGGCCAGGGCCGCGGTGGACAGCAAGCGTACGAACATGGAATCCTCGGAGTAGGGGCAGACGCGGGAGCCCCGGACCGCTGGGCGCGGGCCGACTCTCGCCGGGAAGAATCTATAACGAACGCCGCCCCGGCGTGGGCCGGGGCGGCTGGGACAGGCCATAAGCCGAGTTCTGTACCCTGTTGCCAGGGGATGGTCATCTGTCTGGGACGGTCGTCGCCGACCGCCTCGAGCAGCCTACCCGCGGCTCACCGTTGCCGGTGGGGTCGGTGCGGGCCGCACCTCGCCGCTTATTTGGCCTTGCTCCGACTGGGGGTTGCCGTGCCATCGCTGTTGCCAGCGACGCGGTGGGCTCTTACCCCACCCTTTCACCCTTACCCGCCGGCGCTTGCGCGCCCGCGGGCGGTTTGCTTTCTGTTGCCCTGTCCGTCGCCTTGCGGCGCCCAGGCGTTACCTGGCAGTCTGCCCTGTGGAGCTCGGACTTTCCTCGGATGCCGAAGCACCCGCGACCATCGAGCCTGCCCCGCTCCCAATATAGCCGCGGGAGCCGGCCTCTGCGGGCCTCAGCCCCGGCCCTGCACCCGCGCCAGCCCCGCCGCGGCGGCCTGGACAAACTTCTCCAGGACCGGGTCCGCCGACTTCCACTGGTCCAGCACCAGCTGATACTGCTCGGCCGCCTCTGCCTGGCGGCCCAGCTTCTCGTAGGCCGCTCCCCGCAGCAGGCGCATCCGCCCGATCGCGGCCCAGCGGGAGTCGAAGCCGCGGGTGTTGAAGTACTCGGGCTCGAAGTGCTGCAGCGTTCTCACCGTGCCGGCGTAGTCGCCGAGCTGGAACTGGGCCTGGGCGTAGACCGGCAGCCATCCCGGGTACATCTCGCGGGCGCTGTCCGGCTTCGCCAGGGCCGCGCGGGCTGCCACCGTGTCGCCCTTCATGAGGGCCCTGATCGCCGCGGCCTCCGGAGGCAGACTCTCCCCGCTGATCGCCACGTATTCCTCGGCAGGACGCGGATCTTCGGCGGGGCCGACGAGCAACCCAAGGGCCGCACCCTGGCCGCTGCGCAGCGCATCCGTTCGCCGGTCAGGCGGTACGCTGCGCGCCTCCTCGGCGGCGGCATCCCAGAGGCGGAGCAGGGTCGCCTCGGGCACGGTCACCGATCCATACAGGCTGGAGAGCATCATCCGGTTCCAGTCGCTCCCCTTCATCGACTGCGGCATCGAGGCGGGCAGGACGTCGGTGCGAATCTCGTCGACCAGCTCGATGACGCGCGCCGCGCTCGACAGGTCGCCGTAGTACGCGAAGATGTTGGCGCCCGCCAGCACGTCGGCCATGAGGGTGGGGGCGTCCTCCGCGCCGGCGAAATCGCCCGGCGTAATGGTGGCCAGCGCCGACTTCAGCTCGGCCGCCGCCCGCGGCCCCTCGCCACTGGCAAAGCGCACCCGCGCCTGGAGAAACGGCATTTCGGGGTTGGTCGGATCGGCCGACCGGAACCGCGCCACCTCGGCCAGGGCGTCCGGATACTGCTGGTTGGCCAGGAACGCGTCCACCATCGCCAGGTGGGCACGCCCGGTGCCGGGTTGCGCCGTGCTCCACGCCCGCGCCGACTCCAGTCCGGCCAGCCGGGCCCGTGTCAGCGCCGCCGCCCGGGTGCTGCTGTCGGCGCTCGAGGCTGGTGCGAACGAATCGGGACCCACCAGCAGGACCGGCGTTCCCGGCCCGCTGGCCATGTTCAGCGCGAACTGGATGTGTTCGTAGGCCAGCGCGTAGTCCGGCGACAACGCCAGCGTCCGTCGGAAGGCGCGGAGTGACTCGGTGAACCGGGTCTCCAGCCGGCGGTTCACGTCGTGGAACCAGGCGTCGCCCAGCCCGTACCAGGCGTCGGCGTCGCGCGGGTTCTTGGCGAGCAGTTGCTCGTAGATGTTGCGTGAGGCAGTGTTCTGACCCAGCAGGAAGAACCGGTACGCCGCGATGACCGCGCGGTCGTGAGCCGGGAGCTGCTGCGAGTAGAGCACCGCTCGGTCAATGGCCATCTGGCCGGTCGAGTCGGCCGTGCCGACCAGCCAGCCGCGGGTCAACGCCAGCTTGTAATACGCCAGCCCGAAGGTGGTGTCGACCTGCACCGCCCGCTCGAAGTTCCGCTGGG
>DAOLIZ010000165.1:0-4473 GCA_035328285.1 Gemmatimonadales bacterium | reverse complement strand
CCCTGCCAGGCCTGCATGTGGAAGCGGGTGTTGAACCCGCTGCCGATGAATCCGACGCCGAGCCGACGCTTGGCCATGTCCACTCCGATCAGGTGTAGCTGACGCCCAGCTTCTTGAGCTGGGGTTCAGGGCAGCCATTCCAGACCTGCACGTACGTGTTGCCGAGGTACTTGATGTCCTCGACGCCGACCTTGCTCGACCAGTAGCCGGTGGCGGTCAGGTTGCGGAACTCGTTGAAGAAGGCCGCGGGCTCCTTGAACTCCTCGCCGGCCTGCTTCGGCCAGGCGATGTCGTCGAGGATCAGCTTCTGATCATGCACCGAGGCGTGTACGAAGGACGACTGGAATCGCTTCTGCGATTCGGTGTCGAGCCAGGCCAGCCCGGTCCGCATCCGCTCCCGGTTGTCCATCTCTTCCGACATCACGAAGTCCATGAACTCGGGCACCCCGGCCTCGGTGGCGCTGGGGCCGCGGTCGTCCGCCGGCAAGGTCAGGTCGGCGAGCACCGCGACGGTGGCGTATTCGTCCTTGGTGAAGAAGACCGGCACGTACGGGCTGGCGCGATCGGCGGCCTTGCGGACAGTCTCGGGACGGCAGCCGGCGGCGCCGGCGGCGAGCGCCAGGCCCAGCAGGCCCAGCATGTCGCGGCGGGAGAGGTCGGTCACAGGGCCCCCTGGCGGCGCTGCGCCGCGATGTACTCGGAGGTGCGCATCGAGAGCGCAAGGATGGTCCAGGTGGGGTTCTTGTCCGCCTGCGATACGAACGGCCCGCCGTCGGCCACGAAGAGGTTCTTCACGTCATGGGCCTGGCAGTTGGCGTTGACCACGGAGCTGCCGGGATCGTTCCCCATCCGGACGCAACCCAGTTCGTGGATGATCTGTCCGCCGGTCGCGATCCCGTAGCCCTGCTCCCGCGTGGGCATCGGACTGAACACCTCGCCTCCCATCTCGTCGATGAGGGCGCGGAAGGTCTCCTGCATGTGCTTGACCTGCTTGTACTCGTAATCGCTCCACTTCCAGTGGAAGCGGAGCACGGGGATGCCCCACTGGTCCTTCGTCTCGGGATCGATCTCGCAATACGAGTCGGCATTGGGGATCATCTCCCCCCGGCCGCTGAAACCGATGGTGGTGCCGTAGAGGCGCCGATAGGAATCCTTCAACGCCTTTCCGTAGCCGCCGAACTCGGGGTAGTTCTGGATCCCGCCCATGAAGCCGTACGATGGCTGGCCGCGGCCGCCCCAGATTTCGATGTGATAGCCGCGGGGGAAGTCGAGCTTCCTGTTGTCGAGCCACCAGGGGCTGTAGAGATGCCCCCCGCCCACGCCATCCTCGTTGTGCGGTATGCCGTTCTCAAGCTTTGGGATGAACCCCGCCACGTCGGTGCCGGTGGTGTCCGTGAGGTACTTGCCCACCACGCCGCTCGAATTGGCCAGTCCGTTGGGAAACGAGCTGCTCCTGGAGTTGAGGAGGAGCCGTGCGGACTCGCAGGCGCTCGCCGCCAGGACCACCACCCTGGCCCGGACCTGCTTGTCGGTATTGGTGGTCTTGTCCACGTAGGTGACGCCATCCGCGAGTCCGTTGGTGCTGACCGTCACCTCGCGCGCCATCGCGTTGGTGATCATGGTCAGCTTGCCGGTGGCCATGGCCGGGGGGATCAGGACGTTGGTGGACGAGAAGTTGGAGTTGGTGGCGCACCCGCGATTGCACTGACCGCAGTAGTGGCAGGCGGGGCGCTGCCCCAGTGGCTGGGTGATGATCGAGAGCCGGGCGGGGATGCAGGTCACCTTGAGGTTGTCGCAGGCCTGCTTGACCAGCAGTTCATAGCAGCGGGGGCGGGGGGCCGGCATGAAATGTCCGTCCGGCTCGTTCGGCAATCCTTCCGCACTGCCGAAGATGCCGATCAGGTCGTCCACCCGGTCGTAGTAGGGCGCCAGGTCGTCGTAGCCGATGGGCCAGTCGTCGCCGAGGCCGTCGAGGCTCTTGCGGCGGAAGTCGTTGGGACCGAACCGGAGGGAAATCCGTCCCCAGTGGTTGGTGCGGCCGCCGACCATGCGTGCCCGCCACCACCCGAACTTCGAGCCGGGCGCCACGGTGTAGGGCTCCCCCTCGATGTCCCATCCCCCGATGCAGGCGTCGAATTCGCCGAAGGGGCGCTCCCGGGTCCCCGCCCCGCGCTTCGGCGTGTTGAACGGCCAGGTGAGCATGGCGGAGTCGGTGGCATTGTTCCACGGCCCACCGGCCTCCAGCATCACGACCTCGGCTCCCGCCTGCGTGAGCATGTAGGCCGCCATGCCGCCGCCGGCGCCCGAGCCCACGATGCAGACGTCGTACACCTTCGACTGGTCCTGTTGGATCATCAGCCCGTCCGGAGGGGGAAGCATGGAGAAACTACAGTGAGAATCTTGCAGCGGCTAGCGGTGAATTGTTGTGGCGCCGCGCCACCCAATTCTGTCATTGCGAGGCCACGCAGTGGCCGAAGCAATCTCGGTCGAGATTGCTTTGTCGGCCCCCCCCGGGGGCCTCCTCGCAATGACAGGAATCTGCTTGCCTAGGGGGCCCTGGAGAAGCGGGCCTGCCTCGGTGGGCTGGACGCCCCGCTGGGCAGGAAGACGACCGCGGTCACGACGGTCCCGGTGCTGTCCACCGTCAGCGTCAACGGGGCGGAGTACTCCGCGGAACTCTCCGTGGGGGTCGAGCCGTCCAGGGTGTAGCGGATGACCCCGTTCGCCAGCGGACTCGTGAGGGTGACAACCACGGTGCCGGTCGGCGTCAACTGGTCCTGTTCGAGTCCGACCACGCTGGGCACCCGGTAGTTGACGCCCAGGCGGTCGAGGGCGGCGAACGCGGAGGGAAGTCGCGCGAGGAACCCTGCCCAGTCCCGCGCCGAGGCGGGGCTCCAGGTCACTTCCGCCATGGCCAGCATCCGGGGGAAGGCCATGAACTCGAGCCGGTACGGCGTGGCGATATACTCGGTCCAGACATTGCCCTGGGCACCGATGATGTGGGTGGCCTCGGCGGGTGTCAGCACCCCCGGCACCGGTTCGAAGGAGTAGACCTTCTCGAGTGGCAGGTTGCCGCCGATCGAGAAGGGCTCGAGCGCCGGGTCGCCCTGCGCGTAGTCGAAGTAGGCATGGCTCGTGGGCGTCATGATCACGTCATGTCCCTGCTGTGCCGCCGCGATCCCGCCGCTCACCCCGCGCCAGCTCATGACGGTGGCGTCCGGGGCGAGCCCGCCCTCGAGGATTTCATCCCAGCCGATCAGGCGCCGGCCGTGGGCGTTCAGGAACCGCTCGATCCGCTGCACGAACCAACTCTGCAGGGCGTGCTCGTCGGCCAGCTGGTCCCGCTGGATGATGGACTGGGCCAGGTCGCTCGATTTCCACCGCGCCTTGGGCGCCTCGTCACCGCCGATATGGATGTACGGCCCCGGGAAGAGCGCCATCACCTCGGTCAGGACGCCCTCGAGGAAGGCGAAGGTGGCCTCGCTCGGGCAGAAGATGTCCTCCTCGACGCCCCACACCGTGCCGACCTCGAACGGCCCCGGGGTGCAGGCCAGCTCCGGGTAGGAGGCGAGGGCGGCCTTGGCGTGGCCGGGCATCTCGATTTCGGGGATGATGGTGATGTGCCTGGCCGCGGCGTACGCCACGACCTGTCGGATCTCTTCCTGGGTGTAGAAGCCGCAGTAGGGAATGCCGTCCCCGATGTAGGGATCGAAGTTCTTGTCCACGACCGTTTCGCGACGACAGGCGCCGACCTCGGTGAGCTTCGGGTAGGCCTGGATCTGGATCCGCCACCCCTGGTCGTCGGTCAGGTGCCAGTGGAAGGTGTTGAACTTGTAGCGGGAGAGGAGGTCGATGTATCGCTCGACGGCCGCCACCGGAAAGAAGTGCCGGGCCACGTCCAGGTGCATGCCGCGGTAGGGGAAGCGCGGGGCGTCCCTGATCTCGACCCTCGGCACCGTGCCGGGCTCGCCGGCGTGGAGCAGTTGCCGGAAAGTCTGCAGGCCGTGGAAGAGGCCGGCCTCGGTCGAGGCCTCGATGCTGACGCCGGTCGATTGGCTAGAGAGCCGATAGCCCTCGGCGCCCAGCGTCGAGTCGGGCGCAACGATCTGGAGGGTCAGCCCGGCGGGCGGCGCGATGCCGGAGACGATTGTTGGCCGCCAGCCCAGCTCCAGCTCCAGGAGATCACCGGTGTAGGCGCCCAAGGCACTGAGGTCCGTTCCATCCGGCGCCTCGAGCCGGATCCGGTGCCGCAGCTCGGCGGTGCCGGTGTTCCGGATCACGTGCTGGGGGTAGGGAATGAGTGGAAGGGGGGCCTGGGCGGCCGCATCGGCCGCGAGCGCAATCAGCATGAAGGCGAACAGAGGTGCCGTGCGAATGGTCAATGAAGACTCCCGCTGGCATTGCTACCACGATGGTTGAGCTTCCTGCCCCGCTGCCCCGCTGCCCCGCTGCCCCGCTGCCCCGCTGCCCCGC
>DAOLIZ010000164.1:0-4512 GCA_035328285.1 Gemmatimonadales bacterium | reverse complement strand
ACCAGCGCGGCGCCGGCGAGCGCGGCGCCGACCAGGCCGCTGATGCCGCCCGAGCGAGTCTTCCCTGGGCTGATCGTCGGCGCCATCTTCGGCCCCCCGAACGCGCGGCCGCCCGACATCGCCGCCGAATCGCCGACCCAGGTGATCACGAGCGGAAAGAAGACGAGGGCGGTCCCGCCCCACGACATCAGGCCGTACGAGGTGTGGCGCAGGACCAGGAGGAAGGCGGGCAGCGCCGCGGCGTAGAGCGGCCCCACCAGGGTCACGGTGACCGCGCCAAGCGGATGGGCATCGGGCGCGCGCCGCAGGGTGGCCCAGGTGAGCACGGTGAGCACCCAGACCGCGGCCGCGTACGGCCACCAGTCGGCGATGGCGGCGAAGACGTCGGACCGGCTCAGGGCGAGCCAGGTCAGCGGGGCTGCCAGCGCCGCGGCGCCGAGCCCCAGCACCGGCGAGGGCCGCACGCCACGCTGCTCGGCAAAGTTGAACAGTTCGCGGGTGCCGAGGACGCCGGCCACGGTCAGCAGGGCGACCAGCGCCCACCCGCCGAACCAGACGATGGCCAGCGCCGTTGGGATCGCGACCGCGGCGAACGCGATCCGCGCCTGCATGTTGCGGTCCATCAGGTCGGAACGCGTCCGAATCGGCGGTCACGGCGCTGGAACTCGACGACGGCCTCGAAGAAGTCGTGGCGCGTGAAGTCGGGCCAGAGCACCGGGGTCACGAACAGCTCCGCGTACGCGAGCTGCCAGAGCAGGAAGTTGGAGAGCCGGAGCTCGCCGGAGGTGCGGATGAGGAGGTCGGGATCGGGCCAGGCGGCGGTGTAGAGCCGGCGCGCCACGGCGGCTTCGTCCACCTCCGCGGGCACCAGCCGCCCGGCGGCGACGTCCTCCGCGATGAGGCGGGCGGCGCGCGTCAGTTCCGCGCGCGACCCGTAGGAGATGCAGATGTTGAGCGCCAGCTCGGTGCCACCGGCCGTGGCGCGGATGGTGTCGTCCACCGCGGCCCGCGCGCTCGGGACGAGCCGGTCGAGGTCGCCCAGGAACCGGACGGCGACGCCCCGCGCAATGAGTTCCGCGCGCTCCCGCGCGATGTACTCCTCGAGGAGCGCCATGAGGGCGTCGATTTCCTCGGGCGGCCGGTGCCAGTTTTCCTGGGAAAAGGCGAAGAGGGTGAGCACCTTGACGCCGGCGCTCCGCGCGCCTTCGACGGCCTCGCGCACGGCCTGCATGCCGGCCTGGTGTCCCGCCGGACGCGGGAGGGCGCGCGCCTGGGCCCACCGGCCGTTGCCGTCCATGATGATGGCGACGTGCGCCGGGACCGCACCCTGCTGGAGAATCGAATCGAGCAGCGGATCGCTCATCCCGTCACACTTCCATGATTTCCGCTTCTTTGGACTTGATCACCTCGTCCACGAGCTTGACATGTTCGTCCGTGAGTTTCTGGACGTCCTTTTCGCCCCGGGCCTTGTCGTCCTCGCTGATGTGCTCGAGCTTCTTGATCTTGCCGAGGGTGTCCGTCCGCGCGTGGCGGATGGCGATGCGCCCCTCTTCCGCGAGCTTGTGGACCACCTTCACCAGTTCCCTGCGCCGCTCTTCCGACAGCGCCGGCAGCGGCACCCGGATGAGGTTGCCCTGGGAGGCCGGGTTGAGGCCGAGGTCGCCGTCGCGGATGGCCTTCTCGATGACCGGCGCCAGCGTCTTGTCGAACGGCTGGACCGTGAGCATGCGGGGTTCGGGCGCCGCCACCATCGCCACCTGGTTCAGGGGGACGCTGGAGCCGTAGGCGTCCACGCGGATGGTATCGAGCAGCGCCGTGGTGGCCTTCCCGCTCCGGATGCCGGTCAGTTCGCGCTTGGTGCTGTCCACCGCCTTGACCATGAGTTCGCGACAGTGCTTCAGCAGTTCTGGAATGGTGCTCATCGGACGATTGTCCCGACCCGCTCGCCCCGCAGGATGCGCGCGATGGCTCCGGGTTCGTTGATGTTGAAGACCTGGATCGGCAGCTGGTTCGCCTTGCAGAGCCCGAACGCGTTGGCGTCCATGACGGCGTACCCCTTGACGATCGCTTCCTGGAAGGTGAGCTCCGGAATGAAGGCGGCGGCCTTATCGGTCCGGGGATCCGCCGTGTAGACGCCGTCCACGTTGGTGGCCTTGAGGATGACGTCGGCCTCCACCTCCAGCGCCCGGAGCACCGCGGCGGTGTCGGTGGAGAAGAAGGGGTTGCCGGTGCCGCCGGCGAAGATGACGAGCCGGCCCTTCTCGAGGTGGCGCTGCGCGCGGCGCCGGATGTACGGCTCGGCGAGCGACTCCATCCGGATGGCGGTCATGACCCGGGTGTGGACGCCAAGCTTTTCGAGCACGTCCTGCATGGCCAGCGCGTTGATGACCGTGGCCAGCATCCCCATGTAATCCGCGTTGACCCGGTCGAGCCCTTCCCGGCTGGCGGCCGTGCCGCGGATGATGTTGCCGCCGCCGACGACGAGGCTGAGCTGCACCCCCATCGCGTGCACCGTCTTGATCTGGTCGGCCAGGGTCTCGACGACCTTGAAGTCCACCCCCACGCCCTTCTCGCCGGCGAGCGCTTCGCCGGACACCTTGAGGAGGGCGCGCGGGTAGGCCAGGGCCATCACTCTTCCCCGATCTTGAACCGGGCGAACCGGCGGACCACGACGGCCTCGCCCAGCTGGCCCGAGACTTCCTTGATCAGCTGGCCGATGGTCTTGGTGTCGTCCTTGACGAACGGCTGCTCGAGCAGGGTTCGCTCCGCGACGAACTTCTTCACCTTGCCGTCGACGATCTTGGCGCGGATGGCCTCCGGCTTCCCTTCCTCGGCCACCTGCTGCTCGGCGATCCGCCGCTCGCGCTCGATGAGCTCGGGGTCGATGTCCTCGGGGTTGACCGCGAGCGGGTCGGCCGAGGCGATGTGCAGCGCAATGTCCCGCGCCAGCTGGCCGAAGGCCTCGGTCCGCGCCACGAAGTCGGTCTCGCTGTTCAGCTCGACCAGGACGCCCACCTGCCCGTTGTGGTGCATGTAGTTGACCACCAGGCCCTGGCTGGCGCTCCGGCCGGCGCGCTTCTCCGCCTTCGCCATGCCCTTGGCCCGCAGCAGCTCGCCGGCCTTCTCCTTGTCGCCGCCGGCCTCCTCGAGCGCCTTCTTGCAGTCCATCATCCCGGCGCCGGTCCGGGCGCGGAGCTCGGCTACGTCCTTCGCTGAAATCGCCTTCGTCTTCGTCGTCATGGCTGAATACTCACAGGTAGTGTTTGATAGTGAAACCGCCGCCCAGGCCGGTGGGAGGCCGGGGGCGGCGGCACGCAGGATCCCGCAGGGGCCGGACTAGGCGTCCGACTCGGCCGCGGCAGCCGGGGCAGCCGCCTCGGCCTCCCCCGAATCCGCCGTCTCCGACTCGCCCTTGAGCCGCGCGGCAATGGCTTCCGGCTTCGGCCGGCGCTTCCGGCGGGCCCGGCGCTTCTTCCGGTCCGCGTCGGCATCGCCTTCCGTGCCGGAGTCGGTGCTGTACGTCTCGGCGTCGTCCGCATCGGCCGCGTCGCGGGCCGGCATCTGGGCCCGGGCCTCGGCGATCGTCTCCGCCAGCGCGTGCGTGATCAGGGCGACGGCGCGGATGGCGTCGTCGTTGCCCGGGATCGGCACGGTGATCACGTCGGGGTCGGCGTTGGTGTCCACGATGGCCACCACCGGAATCCCGAGCTTGTTGGCCTCGGCGACCGCGATCTTCTCCTTCTTCGCGTCGACCACGAAGAGCGCGCCGGGCAGCCGGTTCATGTTCTTGATGCCCTCGAGGTTGCGCGACAGCTTCACGCGCTCCCGGTCGAAGAGCAGCTTTTCCTTCTTGGTGTAGCTCTCGAACTCGCCGTCCGTGGCCCCCTGCTCGAGGTCCTTCAGCCGCCGGATCTGCTTCTTGACCGTCTGGAAGTTGGTGAGCATGCCGCCCAGCCACCGCTCCGTGACGTAGTGCCCGCCGCTCTCGGCCGCCTCGGCCTGGACCACCGCCTTGAGCTGGCGCTTGGTGCAGACGAAGAGGACGCTGTCGCCCTTGAGGACGACGGTGCGGAGAAGCTCCTGGGCCTTGATGATCTGCCGGAGGGTCTTCTGCAGGTCGATGATGTAGATGCCGGAACGTTCGGCGAAGATGAAACGGCGCATCTTCGGGTTCCACCGGCGGGTCTGGTGGCCGAAGTGAACGCCGGCTTCGAGCAGGTCCTGCAGTGCGGGCTGTGCCATGCGAGTTGGTCGATCCTTCAGTTATGAGGGTTGTCCGACCACCGCCTTCGTCTTCCAACCTGACCCCTGGGGGCACCCGGGTCGGAATCCGGCGATGTGGAGGATGGCGGCCGGTCGGCCGCCTGCTGCTACCGCTTGCTGAACTGGAACCGCTTCCGGGCGCCCGGACGGCCTGGCTTCTTCCGCTCCACGGCGCGCGGATCGCGCGTCAAGAGCCCGGCCGCCCGCAGCTTGGCCCGGTGCAGGCCGTCGGCCTCCACCAGCGCCCGC
>DAOLIZ010000163.1:0-4535 GCA_035328285.1 Gemmatimonadales bacterium | reverse complement strand
ACCGCGAACACCGGCCCGGGGTTCCCCATCCCGCAGGGCTCCAGGTACTGGCAGAGTGACTCGAGTTCCGGGGTGGCCTCGTCCAGCGCCAGGACCACGTCCACCCGCTGCTCCGGCACGAGGTCGTCGCGCTGGAGCAGCCGATTGGCTTCCGCCACGAACCGCTCGCGGAAGGCGTCGAACCGGTCGCGGTGGATCGTGAGCCCCGCCGCCATGCGGTGCCCGCCGTACCGTTCCAGCAGGTCCTCGCAGGCGGTGAGCGCATCGCGAAGGTGGAAGCGGGAGATGCTCCGTCCGCTCCCCTTCCCCATGGCCGAGGCGTCCTCGCCGAACGCGATCATGAAGGCCGGCCGCCCGTAGCGCTCCACCAGCCGCGAGGCGACGATGCCGATGACCCCGGCGTGCCACCCCTCGGCGGCGAGGACGATGGCGGCATCGGAGTCGAGGCGGCCGTTGGTCTCGACCTGTTCGATCGCCTCCTCGAGGATGGCCTGGTCGAGCGACTGTCGCTCCGCGTTCTGCAGCTCGAGCTGCCCGGCCAGGCGCTGCGCTTCCCCCTCGTCGTCGGTCAGGAGGAGGCGCAGCCCGTCCTTGGCGTCGCCGATCCGGCCGACGGCGTTGAGGCGGGGGCCGAGGACGAACCCGAGCTGCCCCGCCCGGAGCGGCTTCCCCTCGAGGCCCGCCGAGCGGATCAGCGCGCGCAGCCCCGCCCAGCGGGTGTTCGAGAGCACCTTGAGCCCCTGCTGCACCAGGACGCGGTTCTCACCCTGGAGCGGCACCACGTCCGCCACGGTGGCCAGCGCCACGTAATCCAGGAGGTGCAGCGGAAGATTGGCAGGCAATCCGAGGACGGGCACCAGCGCCTGCACCAGCTTGAAGGCGACGCCGGTGCCGCAGAGCATGGCGTAGGGGGAGTCGTCGCCGTCGAGCTGGGGATCGAGAATGGCGTTCGCGGGGGGGAGCTCGTCGCCCGGGAGGTGGTGGTCGGTGACGACGACCGAGAAGCCCTCCGCGCGCGCGGCCCGGACCGTCTCCACGGCCGTGATCCCACAGTCGCAGGTCAGGATCAGCCCGGCCCCGACCTCGCGTGCCCGCGCGAGCCCCGCCTCGCGGAAATCGTAGCCGTCCTCCATCCGGTGCGGCACGAACGGTTCCACCGTGGCCCCGGCCACCCGGAGCGCCCGGGTGAGGAGCGCGGTGGCGCACTGGCCGTCGACGTCGTAGTCGCCATGCACCAGGATGGTCTGCCCGGCCCGGACGGCGGAGGCCACCGCGTCGGCCGCCTCCGGCATGCCGCGCATGGCGAGCGGGTCGCCCAGGTGATCCAGCGCCGGCCGAAGGAATCGACGAGCCGACTCGACATCGTCGAACCCACGCTGCAGTAACAGCGCGGCCAGGGCGCGGGGCACCGAGAGCGCGGCGGCGAGCGCGGACAACCGGGCGTCATCCGGCTGCGGCGTGACCACCAGGCGGATCGGTCGTGGCGAAGCCGCCGACACCATCAGCGGTACCGGCTCAGGACTCGTCGGCGTAGTAGAGCATGACGCCGCATCCTTCGCAGCCGTCGATCACGCCCGACATCCGCATCTGCGCCCGGCGGTTCATCGGCACGGCGGTGAAGCAGGCGCCGCAGGCGTCACCCGCCAGCGCCACCACCGCCACCGGCGCGCGCGAGCCGCGGAGGCGCTCGTAGCGGGAGCGAAGTGGCTTGGCGACCGCCGCGGCGCTCTTGTCGCGGGCCTCGAGCGCCACCGCGCGCTCCGCTTCCAGTTCACTCTTCCTCGTTGCCAGGGCCGCGCGAGTCTCGACCTGCTCCGCCTTCAGGGCCTCGACCTGCGCCTCGGCATCCGCGACGCGGGCCTCCTGGGCCTGCACCGTCTCCTGGGCGCGGAACCAGTCGGACTCCTCGCGGGCCAGCACCTGTCGCGAGAGATCCAGCTCGGCCATCAGCGTGGTGGTCTCCTTGCCCGGCCGGGACACCTCGATCCGCTTGCGCCGGCCCTCCTGCAGCTTGCGGTACGTCTCCACCCGGCCCTCGACCTCGATCCGGCGCCGGATCGATTCGGCCACGCTGCGCTGGGCGACGCCGATGGCCGCTTCCGCGGCCGCCACGGCTTCGTCGAGGGCCTGCTCCTCCGCCAGCACCTCGTCGAGGCGGCTGTCCACCTCGAGCAGCGCCAGGTCCTTGTCCTGCAGGTCGAGCAACTTCTCCAGATCGGGATTCATCCTGTCGTCCTCGTTGAGAGTCGGGGCCACGGGGCCGTTACTGCGGCGTCCGCGGCCGTGGGTTTTGCCATTGCATCGCCTTGCGCAGCGCGCGGGCGTATTTCGCGTCGAGCTCCTTCTTCCGGGTCAGCTTCTCACCCGGGTCGGTCAGCTTCTGGTACTCACGCCAGTGCGGCCTGAACTCCAGCGCCTCCGAGGCGCTGGCGTAGTGATCGTCCAGCACCGACTCCGTCAGGGTGCCACCCGCCTCGCGCAGCTCGCTCCAGAGCGCCATCGCCGGCGGCGTGAGCCGCTCCGCAAGCTCGGAGGCCGGCGCCTGGGGCTCCGCGGTGAGGGCGTCGAAGAGCTCCTGGTGGAGCGGCACCTCGAACCACTCGCGCCGCACTTCGTGCGCGGCCCGGGCGCGGTATTCGTCGCTCGCCACCAGCACCCGGAGGAGCTCGACCTCGGCCACTCCGCCCATCCGGCTCACCCGCCGCGCCGGGGCGCGCGGGGCGGAGGCCGGGTGCCGTTCCGGCGGCGGGGCATGTACCCGGGGTTCGCGCATCGCCTCGACCTCGGAGAGGAGCACCTCCTTGCTGACCCCCGAACGCTCCGCCACCCGCCCGAGATAGAGCTCGCGGGTGATGGCGTTGCTCGCGGCGCGAATCGTCGGCAGCAGCCGGTCGAGCGCGTCGCGCCGGTGCTCGACCCCCTCAAACCACCCCTTCCGCTCGAGAATCTGGATCTTCCGCTCGAGCACGTCGACGGCATCGTCAAGCACCGCCTGCAGCGCCGCCGCCCCGCCCTTCTGCACCAGGGTGTCGGGGTCCTCGCCGGCCGGCAGGGTCGCCACGCGCACCCGCACGTCGTGCCGCAGCAGTTCGTCGCCCGCGCGAAAGGTGGCGCGGAGGCCGGCAGGGTCGCTGTCATAGAGCAGGGTCACTGTCTTGGTGTAGCGCTTGAGCAGTTCCGCCTGGTCGCCCGTGAGGGCGGTGCCGAGCGGGGCCACGACATGCTCGATCCCGGCCTGGACCAGCCGCAGCACGTCGAAGTAGCCCTCGACGACCAGCGCACTCTCCTCGCGCCGGATGGCGTTCCGGGCGAAGTGCAGGTTGTAGAGCGACCGGCCCTTGTGGAAGATCGGCGTCTCCGGCGAGTTCAGGTACTTGGGCTCGCCGGGGCCCAGCAGGCGGCCGCCGAACGCCACCACGCGGCCGCGCAGGTCGTGAATCGGAAAGAGGAGCCGGCTGCGGAAGCGCGGCCCGATGCTGCCGTCCTCCCGCCGGACCACCAGCCCGGCGGTGACGAGATCGTCCTCCTTCACGCCGAGTTCGGCCATGGCCGCCTGGAATTCCGTGCGGCGCGGGGCGAACCCCAGGCCGAGTTCCGCCGCGACCTCCATCGGGATGCCGCGCTCCGCCAGGTAGGCACGCGCCCCCGCGGCCTCGGGCGACTCGCGCAGCTGCCGCGCAAACCAGTCGTGCGCCACGGCGGCAGCGGAGTAGAGCGGCTCGTTCGGATCGGGCCCCTGGCGCTCGCTCCGCTCGGGGATCACGATGCCGACCTTGCGCGCCACCTCGCGCACCGCCGTCGGGTAGTCCATCCCGAAGCGCTTCATGAAGAAGCTGAAGACGTCTCCCGCCTCGTGACAGACGTAGCAGTAGAACATCCCCTTCTTCGGAATCACGGCGAGGTTGCGGTGCGTGCCGCCGTGGAAGGGACAGGGGCCGCGGTAGTCCGATCCGGTGCGCTTGAGGTCCACCGAATCGCCCACGATGGAGACGATATCCGCGGTGTCGCGTACCTGCTCGATCACGTCGTCGGGGATGCTCACGACTTGAGCTCCGCCACGGTGGCGCCGCTTCCACCCTGGTTGGGTGGAGCGAAGGCGTGGCTCTGCACCCGGCTGTCGCGGCTCAGCAGCTGCTGCACCCGCGCCCGCACCACGCCGGTCCCCATCCCGTGGATGATCCGGAGGTAGGGACGGTCGGCCAGCACGGCGGCGTCCAGCGCCGCCAGGGTGGCCATCTCGGCCTCGTCTCCTGTCATGCCGCGCAGGTCGATCTCCATCGGCGCCTCGATGGCCGGCGCGTGGTGGGTGCGGACCGGCTCGTGGACCGCCGGTTTCGGCGCCTCCCCGCGCAGCACCTCGAGCTGCCGCGTGTCCACCACCACCCGAAGGCTGCCGACCATCACGACGGCCCGCCCGTCGCCGCGCAGTTCGACCACCTGCCCCACCCCGGCCGCCCCCGTGCGGACGCGGCTGCCGACGACCACCGCCTGCCCCTCGGCCCGTTCCTCCGTCTCCGCCGCCGCCATGGCGGCGG
>DAOLIZ010000162.1:0-4599 GCA_035328285.1 Gemmatimonadales bacterium | reverse complement strand
GCCTCGAGGGCACGACCGAGCGGGACCGGCAGGCGGACCACCTCCTTGCCGCACCGCTTGGCGATCCGGGCAAACCGATCGCCGAAGAAGCCGCCGTCGACCACCAGCACCCGCTCGCGCACCCCGCCGGCCACCGCGGCCTCCATGAATCCGGTGGCGGAACTGGTGGCCATCAACACCGGACGCGTGGTGCGGAACAGCCGCTGGAGCTGCGGCTCCATCCGCTGCAGCATCGCGACCATCTGCGGGCCCCGATGGGCGAACATCGGGTGCACCATGGCCTGCAGGACATCGATATGGACGTCGGTGGGTCCGGGGAGGAAGAAGCGGCCGAAGGTGTAGTCCGGGGGCATGCCGTTCACCGTCATCAGGTCTCCCGATCGCGGGGCGTGCGGAACTGGTCGAGCGCGCCGCCCCGGACGATCTCATCGCTGGTCACCATCTGCACGCCGCGCGCCCGCCACTCGGCCAGCAGCCGCTCGCCGGCCTCGGCGTCGATGGCGCGAACGGCGTCGGTCACGAGCAGCAGCCGCGTGGCGGGGCGGCGTTCGAGCAGTCCCTCGACCGCATAGCGGTCGCAGACGTCGAGCGCCACGCCGTAGAGCACGATCACGTCCGGCGCGAGCGCCCCGAGGGCCGGCTCGACGTTCGGGTTGGTGAAGACGTCGAACCAGTGCTTGTGAAAGAGGATGTCGCCGTCGTGCGCCGCGACGTGCCGGCCCACCTTGGCCGGGTCCATCGGGTCCGGCTCGAAGACCAGTGGGTTGCGGAGCGGCGTCTCGGGCACCTTGTGCTGGCCCGGGGTGCCCCGCATGCAGTGCGGCGGGAAGGTCGTCTTGAAGTCGGGCGTGTCGCTCAGCTCGCGGTGGCCGGGCACGTGGTCGTCGGCGCTGGCCACGATCCGGATGCCATGCTGGTGCGCGAAATCGGTCAGGGCACGGAGCGCCGGCCCGATCTCCTCGCTGCCGGGCACGTACAGCAACCCGTCCGACCGCATGAAGTCGTGCTGGGTGTCGACGTCCCAGAAGAGGAGCCGACTCATCGGACCCGCTCGAGGCGCGGGTTGGGCCGGTACTCGCGCCCCACCTTGGCGCACGGCTTCCCGTCGAGGAGCACCACGTCGGCGGTGAAGTCGAATCGTCCCTGGAAGAGGGAGGAACCGACCCCGTAGGCGTCCACCGGGACACCCTGGCGATGGAACTCGCGAATCTTGTCGGCGGTGAAGCCGCCGGACACGACGATCTTCACGTCGCGGAACCCCTCCGCGTCGAGCGCCCGACGGACGTTCCAGACCAGCTGCGGGTTGACCCCGGTGGGCGGAAAGCGCCCCATCTGCGGCAGGACCGACTTGTCCACCAGCTTCTCGCTGGTGTCGATCCGGACGCCGAAGAGCTTGTCGCCGAGCGCGCGGGCCACCTCGAGCGAGGTCCGCACGCAGTCGTTCTCGAAGTCCACGAGCGTCACCACCTGCACCCCGGCGGGGGCGTGCTCCAGGAACTTCAGCGTCGCGCGCACCGTGTCGCCCCCGTAGGCCGCGATCAGCGCATGCGGCACGGTGCCGATCCCCTCGCTGCCCCACCACGAGGCCTGTGCATCGGTCGAGACGCCGATGGCCCCGGCGATGTGGGCGGCGTAGCCGTCGCCGGTCTGTACCAGCCAGTGGTCGTGGCGGGCCGGGAAGAACATCACCGTCTGCGGGGCGGCGGCCTCCACCACCCGGCGGGTGTTGGTCCCGACGCGGGTGCGACGGGCGAGCACGCCGAGGTAGAGCGTCTCGAGGTGGGCGAAGGCGTCGTAGGGGCCCTCGATGAGCATGACGGTTTCCCACGCCTCGACCTCGTCGCCATCGTACAGGGCGTGGACCTCGAGTTCGGGCCACTCCACGGCGCAGAGCTTGAGGATGGCGATCGCCTCGTCGACCCCGCCCAGCAATGCCTGCTGCTTGCCGAAGACCTGCATCGTGACCCGGGGCCGGTAGGCATCGGCGATGAGGACCTCGCGGGCCCGCACGAAATACTTATCGGAGTAGTAGCCCGAGCGCATCTTCTCGACCGGGAGGTTGAAGATGTGCGGGTCGAGTCTGGGGCGACGGGCCATGGGCCGGGGGCTCTCTCTCGATGGGGGAGACGACCCGGGAAGTTAGGAGGCGCGGGAGGGGGGGGCAAGTTGACAGGGGCCCCGGCGCCGTCTAACTCTATCGGTCAGGCCCCCTTGCACGTCACCCAGGAGAACCAGTGACCGACTCCCTTTCCCGCCGGAACTTCCTCGGTGCCGGCGCCGCCGCTTTCGCGGCCGGGGCGCTGCCGTCCCGCCTGTCGGCGCTTGAAGCCCCCGCCATTGTCCTCCGCGGCGCCAGCCGACCGGTGGCCATCAGTTCCGCCAACAGCCTGGCCCCGGTCAGCCGCGCCATGGAGCTGGTCCTCCAGGGCAGCGACACCCTGGATGCCGCCGTGGAAGGGGTCAAGATCCAGGAGCTCGACCCGAAGGACAACTCGGTCGGGTATGGCGGACTCCCCAACGAGGACGGCGTGGTGCAGCTCGACGCCTCCTGCGTCCACGGCCCCAGCCGGCGCGCCGGGGCGGTGGGGGCGCTCGAGGGCATCAAGACGCCCAGCGAAGTGGCCAAGCTGGTTCTCAAGTACACCAACCACATCATGCTGGTCGGGGAAGGCGCCAAGAAGTTCGCGCTCTCCTACGGCTTCCAGGACGAGGAGCTGCTGACGCCGGAGTCCCGGCAGCGCTGGCTCACCTGGCGCGCCAACCGGGGCGGGAGCGATGACTGGCTCGACGTCCCCGACAACACGCCCATGGTGGTGCGCCCCACCGGCACGATCAACCTGAACGTGGTGAACGCCGCGGGGGACCTGAGTTCCGTCACCACCACCAGCGGCCTGGCCTGGAAGATCGACGGCCGGGTGGGCGACTCGCCGATCGTCGGGGCCGGGCAGTACACCGACAACGACGTCGGCTCCGCCGGGTCCACCGGACGGGGGGAATCCAACATCATGGTGTGCGGCGGGTTCCTCACGGTGGAACACATGCGGCGCGGCATGTCCCCCACGGACGCCTGCCTCGAGACCCTCCGCCGGGTCATGGCGATGACCCCGCCGAGACTGTTGCGCGAGGACGGGCGGCCGAACTTCAGCCTCCAGTTCTACGCCGTGAACAAGAAGGGCGACTACGGCGCGGCATCGTTCTACAAGGCGCGGTACGCCGTGCACGACGGGACCGCCGCGGCCTTCAAGGACTGCGCCGTCCTCTACCCCCCGAAATAGGTGCGCATGCTTCGCCGACTGCCGTTGCTGCTGCTCCTGCTCCTCGCCGCCACGCCGCTGGCGGCACAGGATCGCTGGCTCAGCAACTACTACCCCTACATCGCCTCGTCGCCCAACACCTTCCCGTTGCTGGGGGCGCGCTACGACTATCGGCGAGACGCCGCCTGGGACGACCCCTGGCTGTCCGACGGATCGCTCGCCGCCACCGTGGCGCTCGGGTTCAACGGCAGCCAGATGGCGACGGTGGTGTTCCGGGCCCCGGGGCTCTGGAAGGACTGGCGGGTCTTTTCCGAGGGGTTTTGGGTCAAGGATTCGCGGATGGGGTACTTCGGGGTCGGCAACGACTCGCCCTACGACCCGGCCCTCGAGGTCAACAACAGCAACTACTATCGCGTGCGGCGGGCCCGGCTCGGCGGTCGGCTCGAGGTCACACGCCGGATTGCCGGACACCTGGAGGCGGCGATCGCCGGCGGCATCGTCGGCACGGAGTTCACCGCGCTTCCGGCCCCCACGCTCTTCGGGACGCAGGTGGGGAATGCACTGGACGGCACCGACTACACCGGGAGCCTGCGGCTGGTGTACGACACGAGGGACCGTGAGTACAACCCGTCGACGGGCACGCTGCTCCAGGTCGGGGGGCTGGTCGGAAACTCCTACGGCCGCTTCTATGGAGATGCCCGGGGCTTCGTGCATCCCTTCTTCAGTACCGTGGTGGCCGCGCGGGTGACCGCGGTGAGCACTTCCGGTAATTCCCCCCTGAGTTCCGGCTACGAACTTCACCTCTGGGAAGAGTCGCGCTGGCAATACGGCGGCCAGGAGACCAACCGCGGCCTCGTCGGCGGCCGGTTCCTCGACGCCGACCAGCTGTCCGCCTCACTCGAGGTACGGCAGACGATCCTCGACGTCGGCGACTTCGGCGGCGCCGGCGTCATCGGGTTCCTGGATGTCGGCCGGGTCTTTCCGGAGGGCGGGCTGTCGCTCACCACCGACGGGATGGCACTCACCGGCGGCGTGGGCCTCCTCTTCCGTGCGCTGAAGGCGGGCATCATGACGCTCAACTTCGCGTGGGGTCCGGACGGGCACGTCTTCTCCGCCACCACGGGGTGGAGTTTCTAGCCGACCCATTACCTTCCCTGCATGGCTGACTCCCCCCCGACGAAACCGAAGGTCAATTACAAGGCGGCCTGGGCCGAGGCCCGGGAAGTGGTCTGGGACTACCGCTTCCGCCTGGCGCTCGGCCTCTTCCTGATGCTCCTCAGCCGGCTGGCCGGGCTCGTCCTGCCCGCCTCCTCCAAGTACCTCATCGACGACGTCATCGGGAAGC
>DAOLIZ010000161.1:0-4647 GCA_035328285.1 Gemmatimonadales bacterium | reverse complement strand
CCGCTCTGCAAAGAGGCCCTGGCGACGCTGAAACAACTCCGCAAGCACGCGGAGGAGGTGCGTGCCATGGCGGCGGTGGCGAGCCTCCTGACCGGGGCGACCGTGTCGCTGCCGGCGGAGCTGCCGCGCCGCCTGCTTGCCGAGGCGGCGGCCTCGGTGCTGCCGCTGGCTGAGTTGAGACGTCGGGCCGCCGACACCGACATGGATCGGCGGATGCGAGCCGGCGTGGTCCTCGCGCTCCTCGACGATCCGGTCGCCCGCCGGATGGCCATGGACGACCCGGCCCCGGCGCTGCGCAGCGCCGTCCGCGCCGCCCTCCCGAGCGCCTGATGCCACAGTCCTTCCTGGCCGCGCTCACGGTCATCGCGCTCGCCGCCCAGCCGTTCTTCCTGGCCTATTTCCTCGTGTACAACAGCTACACGCTCCTCCTGATCGCGCTCTCCGCGCGGCAGGTGCGGCGGAAGGTCACGGGGCACTTCGTCGAGGACCTCGACCTGATCGACGACAGCGGGTCGACCAAGCCGCTGACGATGATCGTGCCGGCGTTCAACGAGGAAGTGACAATCGTCGACTCGGTGACCAACCTCGTGCATTGCGACTATCCCCGGTTCGAGGTGGTGGTGGTCAACGACGGGTCGAGCGACGCGACGCTGGAGCGGCTCAAGCACGCCTTCAAGCTCCGCCGGACCGACCTGCCGTACCGGGAGGCCATCGGGACCGCCCGGGTGCGGGCGCTCTACGAGGCCAGGGGGCCGCTCCCGAAGGGGGTGCTGCGGCTGGTCGTCATCGACAAGGAGGGCGGCGGCAAGGCGGACGCGCTGAACGTCGGCGTCAACGCCTCGACGGCGCCGTACTTCGTCTGCCTCGACGCCGACTCGATCCTCGACCAGCACGCGCTCAAGGAGATGATGCGCGTCATCCAGGAGGACCCGCGCGTCGTGGCGGTGGGCGGCCAGGTGGCGATCGCCAACGGGTGCACCATCCGCAACGGGCGGGTGGTGAGCGTGGGCCTGCCGCGTCACCCGCTGGCGCGCTTCCAGATGGTCGAGTACCTCCGCTCGTTCACCACCGGACGCACCGGCCTCGACCGCCTCGACTCGATCCTGATCCTCTCCGGGGTGTTCGCCGTCTTCGAGAAGGAGGCCGTCATCCGGGCGGGCGGCTACCTGACGCCCTTCGTCCGCCACCGGATCGTCCAGGAGTATGTCGCGGCGGGGGCCGGCACGGTCTGCGAGGACATGGAGATCGTGGTCCGCCTCCACCGGTACATCCGTGACAAGCAGCTCGACCGCCGCATCGCCTTCCTGCCCCACCCGGTGGCGTGGACCGAGGTGCCGGAATCGCTCGAGTCGCTGCGCAAGCAGCGGGGGCGATGGTATCGCGGCCTGCGCGAGTCGCTGTTCTACCACCGGGCCATGCTCTTCCGGCGCCGGTTCGGCCGGATCGGCACCTTCGCGCTGCCGGCATTCTGGTTCTTCGAGTACTACGGACCGATGATCGAGCTGGCGGGATATTTCTTCTTCGCCTTCCTCCTGCTCCTGCAGTGGGTGTTCGACATCCACCTGATCAACTGGCCCTACGCGATCGCCTTCTTCCTGGCGGCGTTCGGCTACGGCATGCTGGTGAACCTCTTCGCGGTGCTGGTGGGAGCCTGGCGGTTCCGGTTCGGCATGGCGGACCGCCTCCAGCGGGGACTCCTCCCCTTCGGCCGCCGGCGGGACGTGCTGGTGCTGCTGGGCTACGCGATCCTCGAGAACGTGCCCTTCAGCTTCCGCCACATTACACTCTATTGGCGCCTCCGCGGGCTGTTCGACGCCTGGCGAGGCAAGACGACCTGGGAAAAGTTCGCGCGGGTGGGATTCCGGACCGAGACGGAGGCGGCACGTGGCTGAACGGAGCGCTCTTCGCATCCTGGTGGTGGACGACGACCCGGCCATGGTCCGGCTCGCGGCGGCCGCGCTCACGGCGCACGGCTTCACCGACCTGGAGCATGTGGCCACGGGGCAGGAGGCGCTCCTGGCCGCCGCCCGCGCCGATGTCCTGCTCCTCGACCAGAACCTCCCCGACCTGGCGGGCCGCGAGGTGCTGCTGGCCCTGCGCGCCTGGCCGGATCCACCGAGCGTCGTGATGGTGACCGCGCACGGGAGCGAGTCCTTCGCCGCCGACGCGCTGCGGGCCGGCGCCGAGGACTACCTGGTGAAGGACGCCTCCCTCACCGCCATGCTGCCGGAGGTCGTCGAGCGGGTGCGCCGGATGCGCTCCCTCCGCGAGGCGCTCGCCACCGCGGAGCGGGAACTGGTGCACGTCGAGCGCCGGGCGGCGGTCGGCGAGATGACCGTGACCCTCCACCACGAGATCAACAACCCGCTCATGGCGGCCAGCGCGGAGATGGAACTGCTCCTCGGTGGACAGGGCCCGCTGAACGCCGCGCAGCGGCAGTCGCTCGAGACGATCCGGGACATGCTGGAGCGGATCAGGGGCATCGTGAAGAAGGCGGGGGAACTGCGGCGGGCAGCCACCGCGGAGTATGCGCCGGGACTGCAGATGATCGACCTCGGCGAGGGCTCCCGCGCGGAGGCCCTGCCCCGGGGACGCGCGCTCGTGCTCGTGCCGGACGAAGGAACGGCCCGGGTGGTCGAGTCCCTGTTGCGGCGCGCCGGGTATGCGGCCCAGCGGGTCATCGACCCGGGCGCGCTCGTGCGCGCCTCGCAGGGGTTCGACGTCTCGCTGGTGGTCGCGGCGGAACGCTCGCTGCCCGCCGAGCTGCCGCGGATGGTCGACCGTTCCTACCAGCTCTTCATCCTGCAGGACGGCGACGGCACGGCCGCCCGGGCCGTCCAGCCGACGGAGATCCTCGGGCTCCCGCTCGACCCCGAGGGGTTCGCCGCCGCGATTGCGCTGCCGGACGCCGTCTAGGCGGGCAGCGCTCCCCCCTCGCGCTTGGCGTTCTGGAAGGCCATCGCCTTCAGCCGCGCCACCCGCAGCCGGAGGGGGGGGTGGGAGGCGAAGATGTCTCCCACGATCCCTTCGCGGTCACTCAGCTTCCGTTCCGCCGGATCCACGATGCATAAATGCGCGGCCCCCTGCGCGATGCTCCGCGTCGGCGCCGACGCGGCGTCGAGCTTTTCCAGTGCCCGGGCGAGCGCCTCCGGATGCCGGGTGAGCTGGGCCGCCGTGGCGTCCGCCAGGTACTCCCGCTTCCGGCTGACCGCCATGGCGAGGAGCCGGGTGACCACCGGCGCGATCAGCAGCGTGAACACCCAGACGATCAGCAGCACCGCCCCGAGCGGATTGTTGCCCTTCCCGCTCCGGCCGCCGCCGCGGGACGACCCGCCCATCCGTCCCCCCACCCGCAGGTAGCGGCCGATCCCGTCCGAGAGGAGCGCCACCGCGCCCAGCATCCCCGCCAGCAGCGTCATCAGCCTCACGTCGTCATTCTGGATGTGGGACATCTCGTGCGCGACGACGCCCTGCAGCTCATCGCGATCGAGCGCGGCCAGCAGTCCCTCCGTCACGGCGATGCTGGCGTGGCGCGAGTCGTGTCCGGTGGCGAAGGCGTTGAGATCCGGGTCGGGCACGACCCACACCGTGGGCCTCGGCAGCCCCGACGCGATCGCCATCTCCTCGACCACGTTCACCAGCTGCAGCTGGGCGGGGGACGCCGGCGTCACGACCTCCCACGCCCCGGCGGCGAGCAGCACCCGGCGGGGACCGGTCTTCCAGGAGAAGTAGCAGAGGAGCGAGGCGGCGGCGGTGGTCAGCAGCCCAATGAAGGGAACGGTGTGGTGATACTGGCCGGCGGGGGCGCCGGCGGTCAGCAGGTAGAAGGCGTAGTCGCCGCCGAAGCCGACCCACGCGAAGAACAGCACGAACAGGGCAACCAGCCACGCCGACCGCCGGCGGTTGGCCGCCTGCTGGGCAAAGAGGTTCGCGTCGCTCACGCGCCCGGGGGACGGGACGACAGGTCAACCGTCGGCACCGCGCGTTCCTGGTCGTCCACGATGACCCAGAGGTCCGCCTGCGTCGCCCCGGCGATGCCCGCCACGAGGTTGGTGGGAAACTGCTGCTGCTTGGTGTTGTACTCGGTCGCGACATCGTTGTAGTGCTGGCGCGAAAAGCCGATCCGGTTCTCCGTGCTGGTCAGTTCCTCCTGGAGCTGGAGGACGTTCTTGGTGGCCTTGAGGTCGGGATAGTTCTCCATCAGGGCGAACAACTTCCCGAGCGCCTGCGTCAGCTGCCCTTCCGCCTCGGCGGTGGCCTTCACCCCCTGCGCCCCCATGGCCTTGGCGCGCGCGTTGATGACGGCCTCCATCGTGCCGCGCTCGTACTCCATGGCCCCCTTCACGGTGTTGACCAGGTTGGGGATCAGGTCGTGCCGCCGCTTGAGCTGCACATCGATTTGCGTCCACGCGTTTCGGACCTGGTTCTTGAGACTGACGAGGCCGTTGTAGGCGCCGACCCCCCAGAGCAGGATGACCGCGAGGACCGCAAGAAACAGGATTGTCGTCATGCCGGACTCCGAGGAGAGAGTGACGGACTCAGGGCGTGGGTGCGGGGCCGGACCCCGCCTGATCGAGCAGCCGCGCGATGTCCCGGGCCAGGGCGGCCTCGGCGCCGGGCACCCGCAGGGCGGGATGCCGCTCGTCG
>DAOLIZ010000160.1:0-4651 GCA_035328285.1 Gemmatimonadales bacterium | reverse complement strand
CATCCTGGTGGCGGCCGAGCGGAGTCGGCGCCGCGCCGCGCGCCTCGGCGAAAACCTGCGGCGGTCGGGATCGGGGCGGGAATTCCTCGTCATCGCCGACGCGGCTTCCCCCCCGACACGGCCGCTCGATGGCGTGCTGCTGGACGCGCCTTGCCTCGGCACCGGGACGTTCGCGCGGCACCCCGACGCGCGCCTGCGGGTCACCCCGGAGGCACTGCGGGAACTGGCCAGGACCCAGGCCGAGCTGCTCGAGGGGGCCGCGGGGGTGGTGCGACCCGGCGGGCTGTTAGTTTACGCCACATGTTCCCTCGAACCGGAAGAGAATGAGGAGCAGGTGGCGCGCTTCCTGTCAGCACACCCCGACTTTCATCGCGAACCGTCGCACGCCGTCCCCAATGAGTGCCTGTCGGCGGCGGGAGACCTCACCCTCCTGCCGCATCGCCACGGCACCGACGGCGCCTTCGCGGCGCGGCTCCGGCGGGCTTCGTGAGGTTCCGGCGGCACACCCCCGAGTCCACCCCTGTGGTCAGCCGGCGATTCCTCGCCTGGCTGGCCGTGATCGTGGGCGCGTCCATCCTTGGCTACCTCCTGGCCGCGGTGGTGCTCTTCCCGGCGCCGATCTCCGACACGGGCAACGTCGTCCCGAGCGTGATCGGCCAGCCCTACACCTCGGCGGAGAAGACGCTCGAGGCCGCGGGGTTCCGGGTGCGCCGGGAAGCAGAGGTTCCCCACCCCACCGCGCTCGGCGGTGTCGTCGTCTGGCAGGATCCACCGCCCGAGATGCAACTGCCGGCCTCCGCCGTGGTGCACCTGACGGTGAGCACCGGCCCGGAAGCCTCCGTGGTGCCCGACGTCGTCAACCTCGATCTCGACCTGGCCATGTCCGTCCTGCGGGAGGCGGGTTTCCGGGTGGGCTCCATCGACTCGGTGGCGTCCCTCACCGTGCCCGGCACCGTACTCGCCACGCGGCCCGGGCTGGGCGTGGTCCGCCGGCCCGGGGAGGACGTGACGCTGGTCGTGAGCCGCGGGCCCGCCGATATTCAGGTGCCAGCCCTCCGGGGCCTGACCCGCGACCAGGCGGCCGATCGCCTGGAGGCGCTGGGCCTGGTCGTCGGCTATGTCCGGTACGAGAGCCGGCCCGGGTCCCGGCCCGGCGTAGTGCTGGAACAGCGACCCTCCCCCGGCGTGCGCCTCCCCCGGCGGAGCAGAGTGGACCTGACCCTGGAGAGGACCCCGTGAACCCGATCATCGCACCCAGCGTGCTCAGCGCCGACCTCTCGCGCCTCCCGCAGCAGATCGAGGCGGCCCTCGAGGGCGGCGCAGAGTGGATGCACGTGGACGTGATGGACGGCCACTTCGTGCCGAACCTCACCTTCGGCGCGCCGATCATCCGGGCCATCCGCCGGATCACCGACTGCCCCATTGACGTGCACCTGATGGTCGAGCGGCCGGAGCAGTATATCGAGGAGTACGCCGCGGCCGGCGCGAACGTCTTTACCTTCCATCCCGAGGCGACGGTCCATGTGCAGCGCCACCTGGCCACCGTCCGCGCCCAGGGGATGCTGGCCGGGCTGGCGCTCAATCCCTCGACGCCGCTCGCCCTCATCGAGGAGGTCGTGGCCGATCTCGACCTGGTGCTGGTCATGTCGGTGAACCCCGGGTTCGGCGGGCAATCGTATCTCCCGGCCGCCACCGACAAGATCCGCCGGGTTCGCGCCCTGCTCGACGCCCGGCGGTCGGGAGCCCGGCTCGAGGTGGACGGCGGCATCGCCGCCGAGACCATCGCGCAGGCGCACGCCGCCGGCGCGGACACCTTCGTCGCCGGCACCGCGGTCTTCGGCGCCCCGGATATTGGCGCCGCCGTCAAGCAACTCCATCGCTCGTGCATGGCACGGGCCTGAGGAAGAGCACAACCATGTCCAAGCAGTGGTGGGTCGTCGGTACCGTCGTCGTCGCCATGGTCGTCGGGGCGGTGGCGCTGGTGGAGAACAGCCCGGACAACTACGGCGTGGCCGTCAACAAGAAGGCCCCGGACTTCCGGGTCCTCGACCTCGCGACCAACGACACCGTGTCTCTGCGCGAGAAGTACGCCGGGCAGGTCACGCTGGTGAATATCTGGGCCACCTGGTGCGCGCCATGCCGCGAGGAAATGCCCGCCATGGAGGTCGCCTACAAGGAGCTCGCGCCCCGTGGCTTCAAGGTCGCCGCCGTCAGCATCGACGATGGCGACCCGGCGGCCGTGCTGAAGTTCGGGGCCGACCTGGGCCTGACCTTCGACCTCCTGCTCGACCGGAGCGGGGAGATCCAGCGCACCTACCAGACCACGGGCGTGCCCGAGAGCTTCCTGCTCGACCGCAACGGCGTGATCATCAAGCGCATCATCGGCACGCACGACTGGAGTTCGAAGGCCAACCGGGACCTGATCGAGCGGCTGCTCGACCAGCAGAGCTGACCCGCCCGATGCGCGTCCTCGGCATCGAGTCGTCTTGCGACGAGACCTCCGCCGCGGTCGTCCGGCTCGAGCAGGGGCGCCCGGCGCTCGAGAGCGTCGTGATCCTTTCGCAGGACGTGCACCGGGTGTTCGGCGGCGTGGTGCCCGAGTTGGCCAGCCGCGCCCACCTGACCGCCATCGGTCCCGTGGTGGACCGGGCGCTCGGCGATGCCGGCGCGACGCTCGACGACATCGACGCGATCGCCGTGACATGCGGGCCCGGGCTCGTCGGCGCCCTCCTGGTGGGATTGATGTACGGAAAGACGCTCGCCTGGTCGACCGGCAAGCCGCTCCTCGGCGTGCACCACATGGAGGGACACCTCTTCGCGCCCGCGCTGGAAGACGCCGAGTTCGCGCCGCCCTTCGTGGCCCTCCTCGTGAGCGGGGGCCACACCCTCCTGCTCGACGTCCCGGCGTGGGGGGAGTATCGCCTCCTCGGCCAGACGCTCGATGACGCGGCCGGCGAGGCGTTCGACAAGGTGGCCACCCTGCTCGGCCTCGGGTATCCCGGCGGCGCGCCGCTCGAACGGCTGGCGGCGACCGGCACCCCCGGAAAGTTCGTGTTCCCCCGCCCCCTGCTGCGCGACCTGAAGGGCGATGGCCCCAATCGCTGGAACTTCTCGTTCAGCGGACTCAAGACCGCGGTGCTCCGGGCGGTGCGCCAGAGCACCAATCTCGAGGCCGAACGAGCCGACCTCGCCCGTGGGTTCCAGGACGCGGCGCTGGATGTCCTCGTGGAGAAGACCGCCGCCGCGGTCGAGGAGTTGGGCTACCCGCTCGCCATGATCGGCGGAGGGGTGGCCTGCAACCGGGCGCTGGCCCTCCAGCTGCGGGAACGCCTGGGCGCCCGCGTGCGTCTGTCCGTCGCATCGCCGCGCCTCAACACCGACAACGCCGCCATGATCGCGGCCGCCGGCGCGTGGCGGCTCGCCCGCGGCGAACGAAGCGGACCCGGACTCGAGCCCAGCGACAGCCTGCCCCTTCCCGGACTCTTCACCACCGCCGCCTGAACCGGAGCCTCAATGCCTGTCTACCCGTTCAACATCAGCCTCGGCCCGCTGCAGGTCACGGGCTACGGGATCATGATGATGGTCGGCTTCCTGGTCGGCGGCTGGCTCATCGGACTGGAGCTCGAGCGCCGGGGGCTCAACCGGAACTACGCCTCCGACATCGTGATGGCAGCGCTCGTCGGCGGGATCCTCGGCGCCAAGCTCTGGTACGTCGCGCTTACGCAGGATCCCTCCGCGCTCTTCTCGCGCGGCGGCCTGGTCTGGTACGGGGGCTTTCTCGGCGGCGTCGTGGCCGTGCTCGCCAACGGGTGGCGCCTCCGCGTCCCCGCGCGATGGACGCTGCAAGTCACGGCCCCCGCGCTCGCCGCCGCCTACGCCATCGGCCGCGTCGGGTGCTTCCTGGTGGGCGACGACTACGGCGGCCCGACCAACCTTCCGTGGGCTGTCAAGTTCCCCCAGGGGCTCCCGCCGTCGACCGCGGGGAACCTGGCCGCGTTCGGCGTCTCCGTTCCACCGGGACTCGACCCGACGACCGTCCTGGCCGTCCACCCGACCCAGCTGTACGAGACCGGGTTGATGCTCCTCGCGTTCATGCTCTTGTGGAAGCTGCGCACCAGGGACTGGGGCACGGGAACCCTGCTCGGCCTCTACCTGATGCTCGCGGGTGTGGAGCGGTTCTTCATCGAAATCCTCCGCGCCAAGGACGACCGGTTCTTTGCCGGCTTCACCGCGGCGCAGGTGACGAGCGTGCTCATCGTCCTGGTGGGAGCCGCCATTTTTGCCCGACTCCGCGGAGCCGGAGAGGCGCCGGCCGGGGAGTACCTTTCCATGACACCGGCCCATCCCGTCAAGTAATTCAACAGTGCCGTAAGTGACTCAGATCACAATACTTGAAAATCGGAGGCCGAAATCGTCGAATTATTTGACGATTTCGGCCCTTTTTTCCGCCCCGATACCCTTTGCTAACTCATTGTAATTAGTGGATATACAAGTTTGTACAAGGTGGCACGAAGGGTGCTTTAGTAGTTCCCCAGCAAGGGGCAGTTGTCGCCCCCGAAGAAAGTGGTAGGTCGAAGAAGGGTTGGAGCGGGCACTTCCGCCCGTCTCCGTATAACTCAGGGGGCGATCTACCACCTCTCCTACGCGAACG
>DAOLIZ010000159.1:0-4789 GCA_035328285.1 Gemmatimonadales bacterium | reverse complement strand
CCTGAGCCTCGCACCGGTCGCCTCCTCGAGCAGGGTTCCCTGAACCAGGGCGTTCGCTATCCCTGGACAGCGGGGTGAGCCGCACGACCTGGCCCACCACCTCGGCAGCCAGCAGTCACGTCGCGCAGGAGAGCTTGATCTCATGACGGAACGCGAGAAGGTCGGTCGGCCGGTCCTGCTGCGCTGTCAGCACTGTCACTCGCTCAACCGGGTCGACCTGGCACGAATGCACCAGCATCCGAAGTGCGCCAAGTGCCAGGCCGTGTTCAGCCTCGACAGGCCGCAGCCGGTGACGGATGACGACTTCCCGAAGGTGATCGAGGGCGCGAGCGTCCCGGTGCTCGTGGACTTCTACGCGGACTGGTGCGGCCCCTGCCGCGCGATGGCGCCCGCCCTGGAGCGTTTTGCGGCCACGCGGGCAGGCGAGGTGCTCGTGCTCAAGCTCGACACCGAGGCCAATCCCCGCTCCGCCGCCCGCTACGGCATCCGCGGCATCCCCACGCTGATCTCCTTTGCCAGCGGCGGCGAACTGAGGCGTCACGTCGGCATGGCGGATATCGGGGCGCTCTCCGGCCTCGTAGCCTGACGGGCGCCTGCGCATTCAGCAAACGGAGGTGCCCCGGCAGCGCCTGCTGACGCGCCACCCTGATTGGCCACGGAACACGAGCGAGGACGAGGATGGCAAAGGTGACGGGGATCGGCGGCGTCTTCTTCAAGAGCACCGGCGACCACGCGGCCCTGGCCGCCTGGTACAAGACGCACCTGGGGTTGCAGCTGGAGGACTTTGGCGGCGCCATTCTGCGATGGCCGGACGACACGGCCAGCGACCACGGCCTGACGGTGTGGCATGTGGCCAAGAAGGACAGCCAGTGGTTCAGCCCGAGCCAGTCCTCCTTCATGATCAATTACCGGGTGGACAACATGGCGGAGATGCTGCAGCAGCTGCGGGCGGGCGGCGTGGAGGTCATCCAGGGTCCCGAATCGCACGAGAACGGCAAGTTCGCGTGGATCATGGATCCCGACGGAAACAAGGTCGAGCTCTGGGAACCGATGGCCTGGGACGACAAGAACAAGGAGGACTGACACCGCGGGTCACCGTGGTCCGCGGCAGCGCGCGACCGGCCCCCGGCGGCAGGCGCGCGGCGGCCTTGCGCCGCGCCCGATTCTCATCCGGGTCCGTCTGTCATGGACCCTCGGCACGGGAGGTCCCCCCATGGCAAGATTCCTGATCGAGGTGCCGCACGACGATACGGCGCAGGCGTGTATTCGCGCGATCGAAGCCTTTCACCGCACGGGGTCGCATTTCCTGACGCACGCGGACTGGGGATGCCAGGACGGCGACCACCGGGCCTGGGTCATCGTGGAAGTGGGCACCCACGAGGAAGCCAGCAATGTGATCCCGCCGACGCTGCGCCCGCAGGCCAAGGTCGTGAAGCTCAACGCGTTTACGCCGCAGGACCTGGAGCAACTGCGCCGGGAGTACGGCTCGTAGCTTCGCTCGACGGACAGCGCCGGCAGACGCGGGGGCCCGCATCGCGGAGCGGCCTGAAACGGCCCGGCCAGCTCATGCATCTGCGAGGAGCATCCACCCTCCGGAGCCAGACCATGCGCGCTGCACCTGCGGCCGCGAGCGCCGACCTCGCCCTCCTGCTCGTCTCGGCCTGCGGGGGCGACGCCCGCGAGACGGACGGCGCTCCATCTCAGTCCGGAGTGTACTTGCGGAGACGCCCGCCGCGCCGCACCTTATCGCCGACGTCGCCCCTGATCACGCCACAATTCTCTTGCTGAAAGGGACCGCCCATGCGGAAGTACGCCGCGGAGTTCATCGGGACGTTCTGGCTGGTGCTTGGTGGATGCGGCAGCGCGGTCCTGGCCGCGGCCTTTCCCGATGTGGGCATCGGGCTGCTGGGCGTCTCGCTCGCCTTCGGCCTGACGCTGCTCACGATGGCCTTCGCCATCGGGCACATCTCGGGCTGCCACATCAATCCGGCCGTGTCGATCGGGCTCTGGGCCGGCGGCCGTTTCCCGGCAAAGGAACTCCTGCCCTACATCGTGGCCCAGGTGCTGGGCGGCGTGGTGGCCGGCGGCGTGCTCTACCTCGTCGCCAGCGGCCAGGCCGGCTTCGACGTCTCCGCGGGCTTCGCCTCCAACGGCTACGGCGCCCACTCGCCGGGCGGCTATTCCCTGATGGCAGCGGCCATCACCGAAGTGGTCATGACCATGATGTTCCTGCTCATCATCATGGGCGCCACCGACAAGCGGGCACCGCAGGGCTTTGCGCCGATCGCCATCGGGCTCGGCCTGACCCTGGTGCACCTGTTCAGCGTGCCGGTCACCAACGCCTCGGTGAACCCCGCGCGCAGCACCGGCGTGGCGCTCTACGTCGGCGACTGGGCCACCGCACAGCTCTGGCTCTTCTGGGTGGCGCCCATCATCGGCGGCGTGCTCGGCGCGGTGGTCTACCGCTTCATTGCGGAGGACGCCAAGTAGCCGGCTCCATCACCAGACCACCACCACCGCCGTGACCACGAGGGCCACCGCCCAGAGCGCGTCCAGGTTGAACCAGTAGCGCCGCAGGAGCCGGAGGCCCAGCCGCTCGTAGACCACGACCGCCACCACCGTCGTCACCACGAGGTACCCGAGGGTGTGCACCAGGGTGGCGGTGATCCCCGGCGAGGGCGCGAGGCCCGCCGCCGCGTGGTGCGCGTGCACCGCATGGACCCCCGCGTCCCCGCCGGCGAGCACGAGCGGGACCACCATCAGCCCGGCCCCGTGCGCCAGCGACATCAGGAAGGACCAGGTCGCAATCGCGCGCGCACCGATCCGCATCCCGCCGGCACTGACGTGGGTAGGGCGGACGAGGTGCCATGCCCCGGTGGCGAGCAGGAGGCCCGCCACCACCCACTTCAGCCGGGCCGGATCGAGCGCGAACCCGGCCAGCAGCGCCACGGCCACCGTGACGCCGATTCCCAGGGCATGTCCGGCCGCGAGCGGAATGACGGTGTGCCACACCGCGCGCTGCCGCCGCTCCTGGAGGCCCTTCGCGACCGCGAAGAGCCAGCCCATTCCGGGATTGATCCCGTGCAGGGCGCCGAGGCCGAGGAGGCCGGCCAGGGGGAGCGCCTCCACGGCGGTCACGAGTAGCAGAAGGAGTCGGACGAGGCGTCGCCGCCCTGCAGCCGCACCTGGTGCGGGCGCATGCCCTCCTCCAGCTCCACGAGGAAGCGCGGGTCGAGCGTGAGCCCGCCCTCGGGGCCGACGTCGGCCTTCGCCATCCAGCCCTTCACACCGTCGGGATAGAATTGCGCATCCCACGGGGAGTAGAGCGAGTTGGTGAAGTAGACCCGCCGGCCGTCACGGCTGACCTCCACCATCTGGGGCGCGCCGTTGAGCGGCTTCCCGGGCTGCGACGGGTGCGCCGTGCGGCGGACGATGCCGCCGAGTTCCACCGCCCCGACCTGCCGCGGATTGAACGGGTCGGTCACGTCGTACTGCAGCAGCCGGCCGGTGCCCCAGCACGACACGTACAGGAACCGGTCGTCCACCGACAGGTTGATGTCCGTGACTAGCGGCGGCACCGCCGCGAAGCCCTTGAGCAACGGCGGGAGCGCCTCGGGGTCTGCCGGCTCGGCGGGGATCGTGATCACCTTCCGCGCGGCCCAGCGCTCCTCGCCGGCGCCCTCCTCCCGATACCACACCCACACCGACGCGGAGAGATCCTCGGTCGAGATCACCACGCCGGCGAAGCCGTAGGTCTTGGTGGGATCGTGCGCCGGCCGCAGCTCGAGCACCATCTGGTGCTGCGCGCCCAGGTCGATCGCCTGCCGGTGGGTGCGGGTGCGCAGGTCCCAGACGTGAAGCCGGTGCCCGTACTTGTTGGCCAGGAGCAGCTCCGGCTTGAGCCCGCTGGTCACCATGTCGGGAGTGCCCCACTCGCTGGTGACCATCGTGTCGTGCCCCAGGTGCCAGAAGAAGTCGTAGGCCAGGTGCTGCGGTCCGCGATCACGCTCCCAGGCCCCCTTCACCTCGAAGGTCTCGTGGTCGAGCATGAAGATGCCGCCGGGCCCGCCCCCGTCCGGCGCACCGAGCGCGTTCAGGTAGATGCCGTCGGGGCCGCAGTGCACCGTGTGCGGCGCGGCGTACCCTGTCTTCTCGTGCACCTCGCTGCCCTCGATCACCTTGACGAGGCGCGGGTTCCGCGGATCCGGCTTGGTATCCACGATATGGATCCGCGAGGAGTGCGTGCCGGGCACCACCAGGTACCGTCGCTCGACATGGGGATGGGCGGCGTAGGGGCAGAGGTGCGAGCTGCAGGCGTTCCAGCCGAAGTGGTGCAGCTCGTTGTCGCCCTGCGGAAACTCCACCCGGCTCACCAGGGTGCCGTAGGCGGGGGAGGCGGGATCGACATCGACCACGCCGATCGCGTCGCGGCTGCCGTTCCCGTTGGTGTTGAGCATGGCGACGTAGGCCAGTCCCTCGGGCGGCGCCTCGATCGCGAGGGCCGGCGACGGGTAGAAGGTCGGGTCGGGACGCAGGGCGGGCATGGTCATCCTCCTCGGGTGCGAGTGAAGTCCAGGTACAGGATCAGGGCACCGTCGCGTTCGACCACGCGGCGGGCGGTGGCGGGCGGATTCGGGAAACGCTGACCGGGGGCCATCGACAGGCGCAGGATCAGCCCCCGGAGTTCGCGTCGCTGCGCGGAGGCGATCACGGCGTCCACCAGGAGTCGCACGACCTCCTCGTGGGCCTGCCCGGGAGCGGCGCTGACCCCGGCGAGCTCGCCGGCCAG
>DAOLIZ010000158.1:0-4819 GCA_035328285.1 Gemmatimonadales bacterium | reverse complement strand
CGCCGCATGGGCAAGACCTCCGCGATCCTGCGAGCAATCGCGCGTCACGAAAAGGAAGGAGGAGTCGCCTTCCTAGCCGACCTGTCAACGGCCTCGACGCTCGTGGACGCGGCGAATCGGATCCTCGAATCGGCCGGCAAGGTGCTCGGCAGGCGGTGGAAGGACTCGCTGCAGGACCTGATCCGTGGACTCGGGCTCAAGGTGTCGCTGACGCCCGATGCGGCCACCGGTATCATCGTTCCGAGCCTCGAACTGGGGCTGCGCACCGCGCCACGGGCCGAGCAGCAAGAGTCGCTGTCGCGCACCCTGGACGCCATCGAGACGCTGGCCAGGGAGCGGACGACGACCATCGGCATCGCACTCGATGAATTCCAGGAGATCGAGCGGCTGGGCGGCGAGTCGTCGGAGTGGCATCTCCGCGGCATCATCCAGCGACATCAGCATGTGAGTTATGTGCTCTCCGGGTCGGAGAGTCACGTCATCGAGCGGATGCTGGACAAGGGGCGTGCCTTCTACGGGCTGGCGGACCAGCTGGCATTCGGTCCGATCGAGGAGGCGCACCTGGCCGCCTGGATCGATGACCAGATGACCCGTGCTGGCGTCAAAGCGAATGGCATCGGGGCACTGATCGTCGAGCGGGCCCGGCCCCGCACACGGGACGTGGTGCAGGTGGCCCGGCAGTGCTTCGACCAATGCACGCGCACGGGCGTGGCGACCCCCGCCGATGTCGGGTGCGCCATCGACGACGTGGTGGCCGAGCAGGAAGCGCCATTCCAGCTGTTGTGGAGTCGTTTGACGCCAGCGCAGCAAAACGTGCTGCGGGCGGTGGCAGAGAACCGGGAGGGCCTGACGACAGGTGATTCAATCGCGCGCTATGGCTTCACCAGCAGCGGGGCGGCGAGCCGCACCGCGGGGGCACTCGTGGACCAGGGGCTCCTGGTGCGGTCAGACGGCGCGGTCGGCTACGCGTATGAGAATCTGTTCTTCGGGTTGTGGGTGAAGCGGGAAACCCTGGAGGACCTGGGGCCGGTGCAGGGGTAGGGCCCCTCCCGATGACCCCTTCCCCACCATCTGGGGAGGGGGAACGCGATTTCTGTCATTGCGAGGAGGCCCCGAAAGGAGCCGACGAAGCAATCTGGGTTTACGATTGCCCGAGCACCGCCCGGACGACAGGCGCCACGGTGTCGGGCCCGATGCCCCGGTCGAGACAATATCGCGACTGGAACCATTCCTCGAGTGTTTTCCGGCCCTTGCTCGAGTTACACCTGATGCAGCAGAGTGCGATGTTCTCGAGGGTGACCAGGGTGAGGTCGTTGATGATATGCTCCCAGGACCGGTTCTGCCGACGGTCATGGGTGTCTGTGGAAAATGCGACAAGGCAATAGATGCAGGACTGGTCCCGCTCAAGGACCGCTCGCTCGATTGCGGTGGGAATTCGCCACTTGTTGGTGGTAGGCAAGCTATTGTCCTGAAGGGAAAGGCCGCCGGCTGCCCGCTTTGATTCCCGTCATCGCGAGGAAGCCCCGGAAGGGGCCGACGAAGCCGTCCGCACCCACTCGCTCAAGGCCTGAACACAGCGATCGATCTCGTCGCGCACCTCATACACCCAGAACCGGCGCACCTCCCAACCGAGTTCAATCAGGCGCTGATTTCGCAGTTGATCCCTGAGGCAGAGCTCGCCAGTCCAGCTCCGGTGGTAGCGCTCGCCATCCACTTCCACCGCGAGCTTCCGATCACCACGGATCAAGGCAAAGTCCAGGTCGTACTGCTCAATGCTGAACTGCGGTATCGGCCTGAGGTCGGCGCGTACCATGGCCCGATAAAGAACCCGTTCCCATTCGGACACTCGATCGGGATGGGTCACGGTGGGGTATTCCAGTGGCACCTCGGTAGGTTCGACCAGCGCCACACTCTCGCGGGCAGCGTCCAAGCTGTTCACATAGGATGCAAACTGCTCCAGGTAGTCCACGCCGCACCGGGCAGCCGCAGCGCGGTCACCGACCACGTGCAGGAGTCCACGCGCGCGGGTAATGGCGACATTGAAGAGATTGCCATTCCCGCGCAGAAAGCTCACGGCACCCGCTGACATGCCGCTCGCGACGACCGGTGAGAAGAACATCACATCGCGTTCGTCCCCTTGAAACTTGTGCACCGTATCCACCAGCAGCTCGGCAGGGCCGACCACCCGTTCCATCCCTGGGTGCGCGTGGAGAAGTTGTTGTAATAATTGTGCCTGGGCACGAAAGGGGGTGACTACTCCCACGGTGCCCGCGTAGCCGCGGGCGACAAGCAGGTCAGCCACCGCAGCGACCACGGCCTCCGCCTCGGCGCGGTTCTCGGCGCCTCCTCCCCGCGGCGTCGAAACGGCACCGTGGACGTCTTGCCAGACAATACCGGGCTGCCGGTTGCTGGGACGCTTAAGCTGGCGGTATCGCGTCGCCACCCGCAGGCGCCCCTCGTAGAACGCATCATTCGAGAACCCGATGATGTCCGCGTGTGAACGGTGATGATCGCGTAGGTTAACGAGTGACTCGGACGGCACCATGCTTGCAGCCACATCGAACAACGAACTCACGGAATACATCCACCCCAGACGCGTCTCGACCAAGTCGTATTTGTGCTGCAATTCACTATCGCGTGACCGAGTCAGCGCACTGATATGTCGCAACTGCATTGGATCGCCAATGATGACGCTTCGTTTGGCCCGGTAGAGCAGCGGGAGAGCCGAGGCGATGTCACACTGGCTCGCCTCATCGATCACAACCAGGTCGAAGTAGCCGGGCTCCAGCGGGATCCGGCCCTTCGCTGATAGCGAGGTGACGGCCCAGCACGAGAATAACGCCGTGATCCTGGATTGGAGCTCCCTCGCGCGCTTCCTCACGGAGGAGTGGACCCGGTCCCTATCCTGGCTGGTGATCAGCTGCAATACCGCCGCATAATCGGCCACCTCCCTGCGCTGGGCCGCGGAGAGTCGCGTGGATGCCAGCTCTACCCATGCCCGCCAGAGGCCGGAGGAGTTGTCGCTCACCTCCTCCATGAGGAGCGCCCTTCGCAACGCAATGTCTTCAAAGGTCGGCAAGGACTGGAGCTTCCGCAGGGCATCACGATACGAAAGCAGCTTGCCGACCGACACCACCCGCTCGCGAAGCTTCTCGAGCCGCTCGTGAAGGGCGGCAACGCTGCCTTGGTCCGTCCATGGCGGCCACGACACCCGCAATGCCCTGAGCGTCGAGGAGGCCCGCTGGACCGCCTGGGCCAGGTTCCGCTCGCGACCTGTGCGCACCAAGGCCCACAGGATCCGAGTTACAAGTCCTTGCCGATCTCGATCAACGCCGTTCACAGCCCTGCCCAGGACCGCCAGGTCAGCTTCCGCTCGGTCTCGCACAGCGGGCGACAGATTTCCAATAGCCGCGCCGAGGGCCTGCCGGAAGTCGTCCAGATCGGCGTCGAGCCGGTCCACGGCGTTGCGGCAGTCCAGCGCAGTCTGCTGCTCTGTGTCGAGCACCACCTGTCGTTCCGCAAGACGTCGATGGCGCTCCAGGGCCTCGTCGTAGGTGGTCTTTACTTCGCTACCAGGGTTTCCAGCGAGCAACTGGGTGAGATAGCCAGCGAGGCGAGCCTGGTACTCCATGGCTCCCAATCGGAGCAACACAGGCCGGTTGCCGAGATCGTTCACCCGGACTTCAACCACATCGACTGCCTTGTTGTTCTTGCTGGCGAAGAGCACCTTCATCCCGCGCCACGCCGCGTTGGCGAGGAGGTTCGTGACCACCTGAGACTTGCCGGTGCCAGGCGGGCCGGTGACGACGGTGTGGGGGGCACTCAGGGCTGCCTGCACGGCCGCCCGCTGTTCGGTGTTCATCGGAAGGACTTCGAGCAGGGGCTCGCCGTCGCTTGTCTGGCCGGTCGGCATGGGGACATCCCCGGCAAGCCAGCGTCCGAGGGCGGTGTTGCCGACCTGTTCCATCGGAACACCACCGAGCTGTCTCAGCTCCGTTTCGAGCCCCTGTGTGAACGGCGACCGCTCCCCCGGAATGATCACGGCACGGTTGTAGATCCCGGCTCTCGTGACACTGGCCAGTGGAGGCGTAACGGGGCAGTTCGTGGGATCCAATTCCTCCCGCCAATCCCAGTCAGCGCGAATTCTGACCAGGCGTTCCGCCATCTCTTCCACGTCCGGCAACTGCTCAGCAGGCACACCCAAGCCCAGCTCTTCCGACAGCTGGGCGGCCTCCTCAGCGAGCTGCGTCAGGCCACCGATCGCCATCGAGCGAAGGAACTTTGAGTTGACCAGTGGTGTGTGATCGTCCAGGCTGGGAGCTTCGCCATTCACCGTGGGCAAGGCCACAGGCCAAAGGAAGACGGGCTCGACGAAGAAACCTTCCCACCTCGTGGTCCGATGCTGGCGAAGTCGGACCGGATACCCGAGCCACAGCATCACCTTGCCGCTCTCGGCGCGAGCCTTGCCCAACAGGCGCCCAACCCCAGGCGCGTTCCACCAGTCGCTGGCCGACAGGAGCGGAACGGAACTCAAGCTGGCGTAGTCGGGGTCGCCGTACTGGTTCTGGGCAAAGACGCTGGCACCCAGATCCATGTCCTGGCTGATGCACTCCAGGTAGTACCGGCACAATCGGGAAAGCTCCGTGGTTTCCGGGCGGGACTCGAATGGCCGCGAATCTGGCCCTTCGACCAGGTGCCACTTGTAGTCGCTTCCTTGCCGAACACGGCCAGCGAGTTCGAAGCTCAAGCACCGATTTACATCTCGTCGCTCACACCCAAGCGCACGCGCCAGCTCCGAGGCCTTTTGCCCCGGCGCGCG
>DAOLIZ010000157.1:0-4824 GCA_035328285.1 Gemmatimonadales bacterium | reverse complement strand
ATCGTCACCTGTTCGAGGGGGGCGTCGGGCGCGGGGCCTCCGCAGGCGGCGAGGAGGAGCAGCCCTCCGGCGAGCAGGCGCTTCATGGGGTGGGGGTGCGCCGGTGATCGAGGTACTGCTGCAGCAGGACCGTGGCGGCGAGCGCGTCGACCTCCGCCTTCCGCCCCCGGGTGTTTCCCCCCATCTCCCGCACGGCGTCGAGCGCGATGGCCGTCGTGAACCGCTCGTCGGCCAGCTCCACCGGCAGGCCGGTGCGCCGGCCCACGTCGGCGGCGAGCGCGCGCGCCGCCTCGCTGGAGGGGGTCTCGGCGCCTTCGAGTGAGATGGGGAGCCCGACGACGATGCCGACGACCGGCTCCGTCTCGAGGAGGGCGAGCAGCTGCGGCATCGGGAAGCGCTTGCCGGCGCGGCGCGTCAGGGTGGCGAGGGGCGAGGCGAGGACCTGTCCCTCGTCGGAACGCGCCACCCCGAACCGGATTTCGCCCCAGTCCAGCGCCAGGATGCGCCCCACGCGCGGAATGATGATCCGCGCCCCTACTGCGCCATCGTGGCGAAGAACTCCTTGTTGGTCTTGGTGCGCTTCATCCGTTCCAGCAGGAATTCGAGCGCCTCGACCGGCGGCATGTCGGCCAGGAAGTTCCGCAGCAGGTAGACCCGGTTGAGCTCGTCCTTGTCCATCAGGAGCTCTTCCTTGCGGGTGGAGGTCTTCTGGATGTCGATGGCGGGGTAGATGCGGCGGTCGGCCAGGCGCCGGTCGAGCACGAGCTCCATGTTGCCGGTGCCCTTGAACTCTTCGAAGATGACTTCATCCATGCGGCTGCCGGTGTCCACCAGCGCCGTGGCGATGATCGTCAGCGACCCGCCGCCGTCGATGTTGCGCGCCGCGCCGAAGAACCGCTTCGGCTTCTGGAGGGCGTTGGCGTCCACGCCGCCCGAGAGGATCTTGCCGGAATGCGGCACCACCACGTTGTGGGCGCGCGCCAGGCGGGTGATGGAGTCGAGGAGGATGACCACGTCGCGCCCGTGCTCCACGAGGCGCTTCGACTTCTCGATGACCATGTCCGCCACCTGCACGTGCCGGTCGGCGGGCTCGTCGAAGGTGGAGGAGATGACCTCCGCCTTCACGTTCTCCTCCATGTCCGTCACTTCCTCGGGCCGCTCGTCGATGAGCAGCACGATCAGCACGATATCGGGGTGGTTCTCGCTGATGGCGTTGGCGAGCTTCTGGAGGAGGATGGTCTTGCCGGCCTTCGGCGGGGCGACGATGAGCCCGCGCTGGCCCTTGCCGATCGGGGAGAGGAGGTCGACCACCCGCATCGCGAGGTCGCCGGTGCTCTGTTCCAGCCGGATGCGGCTGTCGGGATACCGCGGCCGGAGGTTGTCGAACGCGATCCGGTGCTTGGTCTTTTCCGGCTCCTCGAAGTTGACGCTCTCCACCTTCAGGAGCGCCAGGTAGCGTTCGCCCTCCTTCGGCGGCCGCACCTGGCCCATCACCGTGTCGCCGGTGCGGAGGTCGAAGCGCTTGATCTGGCTGGGGGAGACGTAGATGTCGTCGGGGCCGTAGAGATAGTTCCAGTCCTGGCTCCGCAGGAAGCCGTACCCCTCGGGGAGAATCTCGAGCACCCCCTCGCCCCGGATGACGGTGTCCGAGTCGAGCAGCGACTGCTCGATCCGGAAGATGAGGTCCTGCTTCCGGAGCCCCGAGTAGTTGGTGAGGTTCAGCTGCTCGGCCAGGGTCTGCAGCTCGGCGACGGACTTCTGTTTCAGCTCGGCGATATCCACGGATGTGGCTCCGAAATGGGGCGGCCAGCCCGACAGGGGCCGGTGGCAGGGTGGTGCGGAATGGAGGATTCCAGTGCGGTGATCGGGTGTTGACCGTCTATGGGGAGTGCCCCGCAAGGGCGGGGGCGACGTGCTCGTGTCTCTGGGGAGAGGTGCGACAAATGCTGTTAGAGGTCTCTCAAAGTACGGGATGTCTGCCGGGCCGTCAAGGACCAGGGAAACATGGACCCCGGCCTTCGCCGGGGTGACGGCGGTACGGCCTCCCGGCCCCGCTGCCCCGCCGCCAACCGGCCCTGCTGCCCCGCTGCCCCCCTGCCCAGCCTCCCAAAGCACTTTGGGACTATTGCGTAATTCCCACAATACCATATCTTTAGCGAGGTTCCACCTGACGGTAAGCCGTCCGCCAACGGCTTCTGGGGAGGCTTCGCTATGCCGGCACAGACGCTCCGTACCACCCTGGCCCGCGATTCCCGCGAGCCGGTCCTGCTCGATCTCCCGAACCTGACATACGCTGGACAGACCCTCGCCGTCCGCCTCGTGCTGCGGCTCGACGAGCACCGCATCTGGCGCGGGAAGCTCCAGTTCCAGGCGGCCGATGTCGACGTCCCCCGCGAGACGTTCGAGATCTTCTGCGGCGCCCGGGAACAGGATCTCTGGGAGTCGGTGCAATCGCTTCGCGAGCATCACTTCCGCGACCTCTATCGCTCCCTGGAATAGCATGAGCGATACCGAGACGGTCAATCGCCTTCGGCACGACCTGGCCAATCCCCTCTCCGCCCTGCTGGCGGAGGCGCAGCTGCTCCTCCTCAACGAATCCAAGCTCGACCCCGAGACGCTCACCAGCATTCGGGAAATCGAGGCGCTCGCCATCCGGATGCGGACCCTGCTCAGGGAACGGTAGCGCATGTGTCGCTGTCCCGTCACCCGCCGGCCCCGGGCCGCGGTGCCGGTACGCCTCTCGCCCCGCGCCTGGTCGACGCCGCGCTCGATCTGGCCTGGCCGCCGCTCCCGGGGCCGGACCCGCATCCCCACCCGCTGAGCCGGACCCCCCACCGTACCATTCTGTCTCCCACGCGCCTAGGTTACAGATTCCCTCTACCCCTCCACTCTCCGTCACGAGCGTTCGATGCGTATTCCCGTCCTTCTTCTCGCCACGCTGACCATCGCCGCGCCGCTGACCGCCCAGCTCCCTGAGCGCGCGGTCCGCCGGACCATCCCGATCACCAACGCCTTCCAGCGCGGACTCGAGGCCGGCACACGCGACTCGACCGGCCGTCCCGGCGCCAGGTACTGGCAGCTCCGGACCGACTACTCGATCGACACCCGTCTCGATCCGGTCACCGGCATCGTGTCCGGCCGGGAGACGGTCACCATCACGAATCCGAGCGACTCGGCGCTGACCATGCTTGCCATCCGGCTCGACCAGAACATGTTCACGCCGAAGGCGCCCCGGTCGCGACCGGCGGCCGCCACCACCTCCGGGATGACCATCACCCGGATGAAGGCCAACGGCCGCGACATCAACGTGGACAGCCTCTCCCCCCGCTGGAGCGAGACGACGCTCATCCGGGTGCGGCTGGACGAGCCGATCGCCGCCGGCGGGACGGGGACACTGGAGGTGAGCTGGGCGTTCAAGGTGCCCGTCATCCCCGAGGGCACCCGGGGCGACCGGATGGGCGCCTGGGGCAACAAGCTCTTCCAGCAGGCCCAGTGGTATCCGCGCGTGGCCAACTACGACGACCTCCGCGGCTGGGACCGTGACCCCTACATGGGGAGCTCCGAGTTCTACAACAACTTCGGCAAGTTCGACGTCCGGATCGACGTCCCCGCCGGCTGGCTCGTCGGCGCCACCGGGGAGCTGGTCAACTCGGGCGACGTGCTGACCCCGATGGTGCTGGAGCGGCTGAGTCGCGTCACCGAGAGCGACAGCCAGATCGTGATCGTCGGCCCCGACGAGCGGGCGGCGGGCACCAGCACGGTGGCCGGCTCCCGGCTGGTCTGGCACTTCATCGCCGACAGCGTGGCCGACTTCGCCTGGGCCGCCTCGAACGAGTACGTCTGGGACGCGACCCGCGCCACCATCCCCGGCCGCGGACCGATCCCGGTCTTCCTGCTCTACCTCCCCGAAAACGGCCGCTACAAGCAGACCGGCGCCATGGCGCGGCACGCCCTCGAGTTCTACTCGAATCTGTGGATGCCCTACGCCTGGCCGGTCTTCACCCAGGTGGACGGGCCCGAGGGCGGCATGGAGTACCCGATGCTCACCATGAGCGGCCCGGGCTTCGGCGTCACCGACCACGAGATCGGGCACCAGTGGTGGCCGATGATGGTGGGCGTCAACGAGACCTGGTATGGCTGGATGGACGAGGGGTTCAACAGCTACATGAACATCCTCTCGGGCGCCGCCTACCAGATGAAGCCGGCGGAGTTGAACGGGGTGGGCCAGAACTACGGCCGCATCTCGGGCAACGAGTCGGAAACCAACATGATGACCGACGCCAACTACGACGGGCCGATGTACGGGTTCACGACCTACGGCAAGGCGCCGATGATGCTCTCGATGCTGGGCGGGATCGTGGGTGACTCGAACGTGACCCGGGCCATGTCCAACTATGCGAAGACCTGGCGGTTCAAGCACCCCTCGCCGTGGGACTTCATGTTCGCGATGAACCGCGAGTTCCAGATGGATCTCGGCTGGTTCTGGTACTACTGGCTCTTCACGACGGAATCGTCCGACGGCTCGATCGCCTCGGTCACCAACTCCGGCGGCAAGACCTACGTGACCGTCCACCAGGCGGGCGAGATGCCGGCGCCGGTCATCCTGCAGGTGGAGTTCGCGGCCGACGGACCGGCCATCAAGCCGATGGCGAACGCCGTCGTCACCGGGAACACCGCGCGGGTCACCTATCCGGTCGATGTCTGGTTCGGCGGCAGCCGGTCGTTCGTGGCCGAGCTCAATTTCGGCGGGCGGAAGATCGAGCGGGTCACCTACGATCCGGACCGGCGATTCCCCGACCGCAACCCGGCCGACAACACCTGGCC
>DAOLIZ010000156.1:1850-4853 GCA_035328285.1 Gemmatimonadales bacterium | reverse complement strand
GCCCCTGCGGGGCGCCCCTCGCTGCCTGCAGCACACCGCCGAGCGCTCAGCTCGCGCCGGGCCCGTCCATCTGCTGGATCGTCTTGGTCGACGGCTGCCGCGTTGCCTGCAGGCGCCTGGCCGTCGCCTCGTTGGCCCGGAGCACGCGCAGCATGTTCTCCCCGGCAAGCTTCTTCAGGTCGCCGTCCTTCCACCCGCGCCGGATCAGTTCCGCGAAGAGGTCGGGAAACATCGAGACATCGCTGAGCCCGACCGGCGTGACCGGGCCCATTCCGTCGAAGTCGCTGCCCAGCCCGATATGATCGACGCCCGCCACCTTGCGAATGTGCTCGATGTGGTCGGCCACGTCGCTCAACGTCGCGGGGGGGAGGGGGTGCTCCTTCCGCCACGCACGCACCTGCTCCCGGACGACGGCCGAATCCTGGGTGGCGGCCAGCCCCGCCGCGACCACCGAATCCATCGACGCCTCCCATGCCCCGTACTGGGGGTTCACGAAGGAGGGCACGAAGGTGACCATCACGACGCCGCCGTTCTTCGGCAGGCGCTTGAGAATCGAGTCAGGAACGTTCCGCTTGTGGTCGGTAATCGCCCGGGCCGACGAGTGCGAGAAGATCACCGGTGACTCCGCAATGTCCAGCACGTTGCTCATGACGGCGGGCGAGACATGGCTGAGGTCCACCATCATGCCGAGCCGGTTCATTTCCCGCACCACCTCCCGGCCGAACGGCGTCAGGCCGTTGTGCTTGGCCGAGTCCTGGGCGGCATCGGCCCAGTCCAGGGTGACGTTGTGCGTCAGCGTCATGTAGCGCGCGCCGAGTTCGTAGTACGACCGGAGAGCCCCGAGGGAATTCTCGATCGCGTGCCCGCCCTCCAGCCCCAGGAGCGAGCCGATCTTGCCGGCCTTGAAGGCCTGCTCGATGCCGTCGGCCGTGGTGACGAACTGCAGGTCCTTCGGGTACATCGCGATCATCCGGCGTGCGATGTCGAACTCCTCCAGCTGCATCCTGGCGTAGCCGGAATCCTTCGCCTCACCCGGGATGTAGATCGACCAGAACTGCGCGCCGACCTCGCCCGCGCGCAAGCGCGCGATATCGGTGTTGCCTGGTGTCTTCATGTTCAGGTTGTAGGCCTGGACGTCCATCGGCGCGGTTTCCGACATCCGGATTTCCCACGGCAGGTCGTTGTGGCCGTCGATGAGCGGCACGGTCTTGAGCAACGCCCGGGCGTGGGTCAACGCGGCGTCCTCCTGCGCGGCCGCCGGGACGGTCAGGAACCCCAGCGCGATCGTGACACCGGCCAGTGCGGATGCGAGGCTGCGAAGATGAGCTGACACCGTCCACCTATCCCTTCCGGCCGCCGTTACGGCCGAGAAATGGGTTGATATGCACCAACTCCGGGCGCTGCTCGAACTCGGGGCAGATCGTCCGGTCGAATTCGTAGGGGCCGCCGGTCTCCGAATCGGTCCAGGGAAACCCCCGGCACACCAGCGGGTAAAACGGCTCGTCGTGCAACTGGCAGGAATTGTCCACCAGGAAGGCACACCGCCCTCCCTTCACCCGCGTGCGCCACTCGCCCCACCGGGTCAGGTAAATCCGGTCGTCGCCATACCGGGCCGTGATCGCCGCCGCCTCGTCCTCGGCGAGGGTGGAGCCATGGGCACAGCAGGCGGAGTCGTGCGGACAGGGGAAGCACGGGAGCGGCGGAAAGGTCACCGGGCACTCCCCGCGACTTCAGGCAGCACCACGCCGTCCAGCGGTTCCGTCGGCTCCACGCCGATGCGGCGCGCCAGCGTCGGGGCGATGTCGACCGTCCGCACCGGCCGCCCGATCACACGCGGGCTGATCCCGGCGCCCCAGAAGAGGATGGGCACCCGCACGTCCGCCATCCACGGGGTCCCGTGGTTGGCCCCGGTCGTCCAGGAGTCCCACGTGGTGCCCTCCCAGGGGATCACGGCCACCAGCCAGCCGAAGTTGGCCGGGAGTGTATGGCGCCACCGATTGGCGAGCGGATCCGACCTGGATGCCAGGGCGAGCGAGCGGGGCGTGTAGACCCGGTCGACGTAAGGCTCCGCCCGGAACCGGGCGGCCAGGCTGCGGCTGAGGCTGTCGGGGTCGATCCCCCGCGATCGAAGCGCAACGAGATCGGCGGTTACGATGCCATAGTCGAACCGGATATTGAAGTCGGTGCGCCAGCGGTCACGAAGCTCGGCCGCCACGGCGCGCACCATGGGGGCCGGCCAGGCCCGGCCGGCGGGTCGGCCATGCACCGGAGGCGCCTGCTCCGGCATGGCCTGTGTGCCATGGTCGGAGGTGAGCACGAGCAGGATCCGGTCCCTGGGCGTCGTGGCCGTGAGGGAATCGAGAAACCAGGCCAGGTAGCCGTCGAGGCGGAGCAGCATGTCGTGCAGTTCCCTTGAATCGGGGCCGAAGTCATGCCCGACCTCGTCCAACGACGAGAGCGAAACCGACAGCAGATCGGTACGGCCGCCATCACCGCTCCCGATGCCGAGCGTCGAGACACCCGTGAGGGCGAGGTCGAGGGTCAGCGAGTCCATCCAGGGGAAATGCGGGAGGAGGGCGGCGGCCTCGCCGGGCTCCTCGGGGAGCACGTGCGGAAAGGTGTTCCGTCCATCCCGGCCCTTCTCCGCCGGCAGGCTGTCGGCTTCAGGGTAGGCGCTCTCCGGCTCCAGCAGGGCCCATTCGCGTCCCGCAAGATGGCTCACCGGATTGCGCCGGTTCCATTCCTGCACCCAGGACGGCAGGGAGTCGCGGTAATAGCGACTGGTGGTGAAGAAGCCGAGCTTCGACCACCAGAACACCTCTCCCATGGCGCGACCGATCGGCAGGATGGCGGACCGATCCTTCATGGCGACGGAAAGCATCCGCGTGTTCGTGTCCCGGGCGATCATCCAGTCCAGCAGCGCCGACCCCTGAAAACGACGCGGCGAGGCACCGACGGCCGCGGGATCATCGATCAGCGGGGAAAGCCGGTCGGGCACGCCGA
>DAOLIZ010000156.1:0-1750 GCA_035328285.1 Gemmatimonadales bacterium | reverse complement strand
GGCCGGTCACGCCCCCCCCCAGTCGTACTCCTCAGAACGTGACCTGCAGGCCGGTGGTGTAGAGGTTGTCGGTGGTCCCGAAGCCCGGCTGCGGCGCATTCTGGTACTGCAGCACGTAGGAGGCCTTCAGGGCGATCGGGCCCGCCACCGGCGCCACCAGCGCGAGCTCGTTGTTGATGCGGTAGTCCGCGCCATCCTCGAGATTCGGCAGGTACACGAAGGTGTTCTTGATGTAGGCCTTCGCCGTGAAGTCGTACTTGTAGGCCACCTGCCCGCGTGCCGTCGGGAAGCTCGACGTGACACCGCTGGTGAAGTCCTGCTGGAAGAACGAGAAACCCCCATCGATGGCCAGGTGATGTTTCGGCCCGGCGATCGCCTCGAACGAGAGGCCCACGCCCTCCTGGAACCGCTGCGAAATGCCGATGAAGGTGTTCCGGTCCCAGCTGCCGAGCACGTAGCCCTTCCAGCGGGTGGAGAGCTGATAGTCCGGCTGGACGTAGACGGCGTACTCGTTGGCGCTTTCCACGCTGTTGGTCTGGCCGTAGACCATCCGAGCGCCCTGGGCGACGGTCCACCTGCCCTTCGCGTACTCGAGCTTCTCGCCGAAGCTGAACGTCGTCAGGTCGGTGTTGCCCGAGGCGGCGACCAGGCCGAGGTCGATCGACCCCTTGAGCGGGGAGGCCGCGGAGTCCGGCGCCTGGGCCACCCCGCGGATGGGCAGGGCCAGAAGCGCCAGGACCAGGGCGGCGGCGAGACGAAACAGACGAATGCGAGTCATCGAGAATTCTCCGTCAGTGTGAGGCGCGGCGAAGAGACACGACAAGGGCGCCCATGGTGAGCGCCCTCCCCAAGATAGGGACTCCCGTGGCAATTCGGGAGCGTCAGGCGGCGATGGCCGACGTACAGTGCCCGCACTTGGTGGCCGCCAGCGGAACCGCCATGCGGCACTGCGGGCACTCCCTGGTGGTGGGGGGCGGCGGGGCGGCTTTCGCGTCGAACCGGTTGACCAGGCGCACAATCACGAAGATGGCCGCCGCCACGATCAGGAAGGTGATCACGACACTGATGAACTGGCCGTAGTTCAGCGTGGCGGCACCGGCCTCCTTGGCCGCGGCCAGGGAGGGATAGCTGGACATGCCGTCGGACCCGGGCTTCAGGACGAGGTACAGGTTCGAGAAGTCGATCCGGCCGAGCACCAGCCCGAGCACCGGCATGATGATGTCATCGACCAGCGACCCGACGATCTTCCCGAACGCCGCGCCGATGATGACGCCCACCGCCAGGTCGACGACGTTTCCCCGCATCAGGAACTTCTTGAAGTCTTCCAGCATGCATCCTCCAGGGGGGCAAGAAATAGGCACGCGCCGGAATCTTGCGATCCCGGCGCGCGCTGTCCACCCTTGCGACTACTTGATCTGCTTCAGCTCCACGCGCCGGTTGTTCGCGCGGCCCGCGGCGGTCGCGTTCGTGTCGATCGGGAAGTCCGGACCGTAGCCCTTGGCCGTCAGCATCCCGGCCGGGACTCCCTTGCTCTCCAGGTACTTCACGACTGCTTCCGCCCGCTGCTGCGAGAGCTTCATATTGTGCGCCCGGCTGCCGGTGCTGCTGGTGTAGCCGGCCACCTCGAGCTTGTACCCGCTCGGATTGTACTGGACGAAGTTTGCGACCTTGTCCAGGATCTCCTGGGACGACGGGTCGAGCACCGCGCTGTTGCTGGCGAAGTTCACGCCCTGCAGCACCACCGCCGTCT
>DAOLIZ010000155.1:0-4907 GCA_035328285.1 Gemmatimonadales bacterium | reverse complement strand
CGGCGCGCCAGTGAGGGAGCTCACTCAGCCAGGAGTAGGGATTGATCGTCACCCCGGTAAGCCGCCGCGACGCGCCGGCCACCTGCATCGGCGCAAAGAGGAAGAGCGCGGGCGCGTCGGCGTTGAGGGTGTCCATCGCGGCCCGGTAGAGCGGTCCGGCCGCGGCCGTGTCCGGCGCCGCGACGGCCCGGGCAAAGAGCGAGTCGAACTGCGGGTCGTCGTATTGCCCGTAGTTGAGCTTTCCCCATCCGCCCCGGGTCCACTGGTCGGCCAATCCGCGCGGACTGGGCTCGTCGAGCCACGCGCCGATGTAGCTGTCGAACGCGCCCTGGGCCAGCCGCTGGTTGAACACCGGGAAGTCCACCGACGTGACGGTGACTGCCACGCCGAGTGACTTCCACGATTGCTGCAGCGCCTGTGCAAGGTCCCGCCGGGTCAGGCTGCTGCCGGGCACCAGGATGTCGAAGCCGAGGGACTGGCGCCCGCGCCGGCGCACGCCATCGGCACCGCGCTGCCAGCCGAGCGAATCGAGGAGCCGTGCGGCGGCGGCCGTGTCGAACGGCAGCGTCCGGATGTCGGGGTTGTTGATCCAGAGCAACTGCGACATCGGCCCGGGCGGTGCCACCGTTCCCTCGCCAAAAATGCCAGTGGCGAGCAGCTTACGGTCGATGCCCATGGACAGCGCGCGCCGGAGCGCCCGGTCGCCCAGGATCGCGTGGTGTTTCCCGGCCGCGTCCTGCAGCCGGAAGCCGAGAAAGCCGTAGGCCGCCGATGGATAGCGGATGAGCTGGGCGGCGGTATCGCCCGCCACACGAGCGACGCGCGAGGGGGGGCCGAGCTGCTCCACCAGGTCGGCCTCGCCCGCCAGGAGAAGATTCACCGCCGCGTCGGGATCCGGCACGAACCGCCAGATCACGCGATGGATCGGCAGGCTGGTGTTCGACACCGCTTCCAGGCCGAGCGACTGACCGCGCACCCATTCGGCCACGCGATAGCGCCCGCTCCCGACGACATGCGCCAGTGCGGTGTCCGCCTCCCACTCCCCACGCGGGATCGCTTCCCAGATGTGTGCCGGCAGGATGCGGACATGCCAGGTGGCGTCGTACATCTGCTCAGGATAGGCACGGGCAAAGTGAACGAGGACGGTCGTGGAGTCTTCCGCGGTGACGGTCACCCGGCCGGCGAGCACGGCGCCGGCCTCCGTGTCGAGGGCGGAATCGGCGTAGGTGGCAAACGAGAAGACCACGTCGTGCGCCGACACCGGCACCCCGTCCTGCCACTCCGCGCCCGGCCGCAGGTGGAATCGAAGCGTGAGACTGTCCACCCGCTCCCAGTGATCGGCCAATCCGGGGCGGTAGCCGTCGGGATCAATCGGCGCCGCGTTCGGCGCAAGGTCGGCCAGGCGCTCGAACACCTGGTCGGAAATGTCGCGACCGACCGTTTCGTAAATCAGCGGGGGAAAGAGCGAGGAGGGCTCCCCCGCGGCGGCAACGACCAGCACGCCGCATTCGGCGCAGTCGCCCGGCCTGTCCGGCGCACAAGCGGCGAGTGCCGTCGCAAGGAGGGCGAGTGCCCACCGACCGTGCGAGGGGTTCACACGCCGTCCCCCTCTTCCGGAATCACCATCCAGAGGACGATGTAGACCAGGATGCCGGGAAACGCGACGGACACAATCGAGATCACGACGTAACCGACCCGCATCAGGGTCGGATCCATGTCGAAGTACTCCGCGAGCCCGCCAAGGACGCCGGCGATCATGCGGTTCTTCTTCGAGCGGTGCAGCGGCTGCGTGGAGGTCGTCATTGGAGGCCTCGATGTGGATTTGACCGCAATATAAGGAGTGAAGCCGGATCTTCGGCCAGCAGGAGCGGGCACCGGGGTGTTGGACCGCATTGCAACGCGGCATTACAGCCGGTATTCTTCCGATGCGACCGGACGGGAGGGCGGACCAGGCAGCACCAATGTAACGTATTATGTTATAACAGCTTACGAATCCGTACCGGACTGGCATCCCCGTTGCCTTTGGAGGGGCTGACAACGCGAATCTCGCACTCAGACCCTCTGGAGGCTCTATGATGTCTCGCACCATTCGGCTCGTCGGCGCGCTCGCCGTGGCCACCTCACTCGCCGCCTGCGACTCCTCCTCGGGCCCGTCCCAGGGCTCGGCCGTCTCGTTGGCCATTGCCACCCGCCCTACGGCCGCGGCGCCGACGGCCGGCGGCCCGCAGTTGAGCGGCGCTCCGGTGGAATACACCGACGGCACGAACACACTGGTCATCTCCAAAGTGGAGATGGTGGTGAAGGAAATGGAGCTCAAGCGATCCGAGTACAATAGCCAATGCGACAGCACGGCCTCCCACGACCAGTGTGAAGAACTCAAGTCGGGTCCGTACCTGCTCGACCTGCCGCTCTCGGCCGGCGCCACGTCGGTGATCACCGTTGACGTCTTGCCGGGCACCTATGACGAGTTCGAGTTCAAGGTGCACAAGCCGTCGGACGACGCGGAAAATGCCGCCTTCCTTGCGGCACATCCCGACTTCAACGGTGTGAGCATCCGGGTGACTGGCACCTGGAACGGTGTAGCCTTCACCTACGAAACCGATGTCACCGCCGAGCAGGAGATGGGGTTGGTGCCGCCGCTGGTGGTCACCGATGTCGGCACCTCCGACTTCACGCTGTACATCGACCTCGGCACCTGGTTCCGCGCCAGCGACAACTCGCTCATCGATCCGTCCAGTGCCACCAATGGCGGCCCGAACGAAAGCACCGTCAACAGCAACATCACCAGCTCGTTCGATGCCTTCGAGGATGAGAACCACGACGGGCACGACGATCACGAAGGGACCTGACCTGCTCACGAAACTGCATGACTGAGCGCACCCCGAGAGTGGAGGCTGTCGTCGTCAGCGACAGCTTCCACGGTTCGCTCACCGACCTGGTGAAGGAGGCGGGGGGGCGGCTGTCCACGCGGGCAGCCGAGGGCGGAGCCCCGGCCGACACCCCGGCGGCGGTGCTTGTCATGGCGGGGGGACGGGAGGGCGAGGCGCTGGCACAGTTGCCGACGCTGGGCGACGCGCCCTGGTACTTCATCGGCTCGACGCCGGATCATCGGATCGCGGCTGCAGCCGTCCGGGCAGGGGCCAGCGACTACCTGGTCCTGCCGGAGGATCTCGATGTCCTCCGCCGCTCGCTGGAGCGGGATATCCGGACGGCGCGCGCCAGGGTGGACGCAGCAGAATTTGCCGCCAAGGAGGGCGCGCATGCCGGGTTTGCCGCCATCATCGGCCGGAGTCCGGAGTTGACCGCGGTGCTCGAGCAGGCGAAACGGGTCGCAGGTCACCGCGACGTCACGGTCCTGCTCGGGGGAGAGACCGGTACCGGGAAGGAGCTCCTGGCACGCGCCATTCATTACGCGAGCCCCCGCGCCGCCCAGCCGTTCGTCGAGGTGAACTGCGCGGCGATCCCCGCCAACCTCCTCGAGAGCGAGCTGTTCGGGCACGAACGCGGCGCCTTTACCGGGGCGGTGGCCGCCAAGCCGGGGCTCTTTGAACAGGCGCACGGCGGAACGCTCTTTCTCGATGAGATCGGGCACATGCCGCTGGAACTCCAGGCCAAGATCCTGCGGGCCCTGGAAAGCAGGGAAATCCGGCGGGTCGGCGGCACCAGCACCAAGAAGGTGGACATCCGACTGCTCGCCGCGACGCATCTCGACCTGGCGAAGGCCGTGCGGGAAAAGGCTTTTCGCGAGGACCTGTACTATCGGCTGAACGTGGTCCGCCTCGTCCTGCCGCCGCTCCGGGATCGCGGCAACGACCTGGAGCTCCTGGCGGAAACATTCGCCGCCGAACTCGCGGAACGGTACGGACTTCCGGTGCCGGCGAGCACCACCGAATTCCACCAGGCCCTCAGGACGCATAACTGGCCGGGCAATGTGCGCGAGTTGCGCAACGCGCTGGAGCGGGTACTGGTGCTCTCGAAGCCAGGCACGCTGGAGGTCACTGTCCTCGACTTCGGGACGGCGCCCGACAGCACCGAGCCGGCAACCGGGGGGACCCTGCCGTTTCCCGCGGACCTGGCCACGATCACCATGGCCGCCGTGCAGGCCATGCTCGCGCTCTGCGACGGCAACAAGAGCGCCGCCGCGCGCCGGCTCGGCATTTCCCGCCCGCGACTGCAGCGGGTGCTCGACCAGGTGGACGATTGATGCGATTCGACTCCGTGAAAGGATATTCCATGCGCCCCGCCCGACTCCTCCCGCTCCTCCTGGCCGCCGCCGTGGCGGCCTGCACCGACTCCGGCGGGCCGGACACCAGCGGCGTGAAGCCGCCCGGCGAGCTGACGATCATCCGTCTCCCCGCCGGCAGCCCGGCCATCTGGAACCCGGTGGATTCGTTCTACGCCAAGAAGGGCGAGGACCGGGAGCTGCGGATCGACTTCACGAACTCCACCGGCACCGGCCCCGGCGAGGAATACATGCGGCTCCGCGTGGACGCCGGGAGCCTGCGCAACTATCCGGACGGCACGCCGATCGCCGTCGGGGACTCGGTCCTCATCACCGTGCGCGTGCAGGACCCCGCCCTGGTGCAGTTCGAGTTCCAGCCCGCCGGGCTCACCTTCAACCCGAGCCTGCCGGCCCAGCTGAAGATCGAGTACGGCGAGACCGGCGGCGACCTCGACGACGACGGCGACGTCGACGCCGAGGACAGCTCCATCGAACAGGTCATGGCGGTCTGGCGCCAGGAGCAGCCGGGGCAGTCGTACCTCAAGATCGGCGGCGTCAAGGTCGAGGAGCTCAACGAGATCGAGGCGGACATCCTCGGCTTCACCCGGTACGCGATCGCCTACTGACCCCTCGATGACCACGCCTCCCGCCGCCGATCCCGGCACCGTGCTCCGCGACGCCACCG
>DAOLIZ010000154.1:0-4970 GCA_035328285.1 Gemmatimonadales bacterium | reverse complement strand
CGTCAGCTCCTCCGGGAGGTCGCCGTCACCGAAGAGCGACGGGTGGCTCACGCCGTCGGCCTCACCCGGCCCGCGTGAGTTCGGCGGCCTGCAGGGTGTTCTTGAGCAGCATCGCGATGGTCATGGGGCCGACGCCGCCGGGCACGGGGGTGATGGCCGAGGCGACGGCGGCGACGGGCTCGTAGTCGACGTCGCCACAGAGGCGGTAGCCCTTCTCGCGCGTGGCGTCGTCCACCCGGTTGATGCCGACGTCGATGACAACGGCGCCGGGGCGCACCATGTCGGCCGTCAGGAACTCCGCCTTGCCGATCGCCACGATGAGGATGTCCGCCTGCCGCGTAAGCGACGGGAGGTCCCTGGACCGGGAGTGACAGACGGTCACCGTGGCATCGCCGCCGGGACCGTTCTGGATCAGGAGATTCGCCATCGGCTTGCCGACGATATTGGAGCGCCCGACGATGACCGCGTGCGCCCCCTTGGTCTCGATGCCCGACCGGATCAGCATCTGCTGAATGCCGTAGGGCGTGGCGGGACGGAAGGCGGTCGGGTCGCCGGTGACCAGCTTCCCAACGTTTTCCGGGTGAAATCCGTCGACGTCCTTCAGCGGATTGATGCGACGGAGCACCTTGTCGCTGTCCATCCCCTTCGGCAGCGGCAGCTGCACCAGCATCCCGTGGATGGCGGGGTCGGCGTTGAGCTTGTCGATGGTGGCGAGCAGTTCGTCCTGGGTAGTGGTGGCGGGCAGCCGGATGGTGACGGAGTGCATTCCCGCCTCCTCGCACGCGCGGCCCTTGCTCCGCACGTACACCTGGCTCGCGGGATCCTCGCCCACCAGCACCACCGCCAGGCCGGGCTTGATGCCGTCCGCCGCGAGTGTGGCGACGTCGGCGGCCACCTCCTGCCGGATGGCGAGGCCGAGGGCCTTGCCGTCGAGGATACGGGCGGTCATCGGGCCACCTCCACGGAGCGGGTTTCCCGGATCACCACGACGCGGATCTGACCCGGATATTGAAGTTCGTTCTCGATCTTGCGGGCGATCTGCTCGGAGAGTTCCGCCGCCTGCGTGTCGTTCACGCGATCCGGCGTCACGATGACGCGGATTTCGCGGCCGGCCTGGATGACGGCGGTCTTCTCGACGCCGTTGAACCCGTTGGCGATCTCCTCCAGCTTGGTGAGCCGCTTGACATAGCTCTCGAACGCCTCGCGCCGCGCGCCGGGGCGGGAACCGCTGATGCCGTCGGCCGCCTGCACCAGCACCGACTCGGTGGACTCGTGCGGCACGTCGTCGTGGTGGGCATGGATGCAGCCGATGACGGCCGCGCTCTCCCCGTAGCGCCGGGCCACCTCGACGCCGAGCTCGACGTGGGTGCCCTCGCTGTCGTGGGTGAGCACCTTGCCGATGTCGTGCAGGAACGCGCCGCGCTTGGCCAGCTTGACGTCCACGCCGAGTTCGGCGGCCATGATTCCCGCGAGCGACGCCACCTCCTTGGAGTGTTCCAGGATGTTCTGTCCGTAGCTGGTGCGGTAGCGCATCCGGCCGACCAGCTTGATCAGTTCCGGATGCAGGCCGTTGATGCCGGTGTCGAACGCCGCCCGTTCGCCGATCTCGACGAGCTGCGTGTCGAGTTCCGCGCGCACCTTGGCGACGATATCCTCGATCCGGCCCGGCTGAATGCGGCCGTCGGCGATCAGCGCCTCCAGCGCCCGGCGGCCGACCTCGCGCCGGATCGGGTCGAAGCAGGAGATGACCACGGTGTCCGGGGTGTCGTCGATGATCACGTCGACGCCGGTGGCCATCTCGAACGCCCGGATGTTGCGGCCCTCGCGCCCGATGATCCGCCCCTTCATCTCGTCCGACGGCAGGGTGACGGCCGCGACGGTGGTGGTGGCGGTGTGCTCGGGGGCGATCCGCTGGATGGCGATCGACACGATCCGCTGCGCCTCGCGCTCCGCCCCCTTCTTCGCCTGTTCCTTCACGTCGCGGACCAGCGCCGCCGCCTCGCTCCGGGCCATCTCCTCCGCCTCGCGCAGCACCTCGCGCCGCGCCTCCTCGGCGGTCAGCCCCGCGATCTGTTCCAGCCGCCGCGCCTGCTCCGCCTTGAGGGCGTCGACGTCGCGTTCCCGCGCCGCGACCGCCTGCTCGCGGGCGGTCAGCGAGGCCTCGCGGGCCTGGATGGCCGTCTCCAATGCCGTCAGCTGCTCCTGGCGCCGGTCGTGGGTGCGCTCCCGCTCCTCGGCGCGACGATCCTGCCGCGCCCACTCCTCCCGGCGGCTCTGGACCTCCTTGTCGAGTTCCTCCCGGAGGGACAGCGTCTCCATCTTGCCGGCCAGGATGGCGTCCGTCCGGGCGCTCTCCGCCACCCGGCGCGCATCGGCCGTGACCCGGTCGGCGTCGGCCTGTGCCGAGCGCAGGAGCTGGTCGGCGTCGGCCTTCGAGGTGCGGGCGAGCGAGGCGGCTTCCGCGCGGGCGGCCGCGACGACGTCCCGGCCGGCGGCCCGCTGGCGAAGCTGGAGGATGAGGACAAACAGGAGGGCGACCGAAAGGCCGATCAGCACTCCCCCGACCAGGGGGAGGATGGGCAGGTCAAGCATAGTATCTCCAGCGCGGCGACAGGGCCGCCACGCGTTGGTTTCAGTCGGCCGGGGCTGGTATCCCGGCAGCGCGCCCGCCGCGCTTGTTTGGCGGCAGGAGTCGGGCGACTTCGTCGAGCAGGACGCTCAGTCGGGCGGCGCCGTCGCGGTCCCCGCGCCGGGCCTGGAACAGCTCATCGGTGATCTGGAGCGCGGCGAGGATCGCCGCCTTGTGGGTCTCGACGCTCGGCATCGTCGCCTTCACGTGCCGCAGCGCCGTATCAAGGTAGGCCGCCACCTCCCGGGTGTACTCGGGCGGCAGTTCCGACTTGACGGTGAAGCTCTCGCCGGCGATGAACACCTGCACAGTGTTCTTGGTGGTGCTCACGCCGCGCCCTCCTCGCTCTCGAGGAAGGCCAGCCGGGACGACAGCGACTGCAGCCGCGCCCGGGCACCCTCGATCCGCTGCCGCAGCGCCTGGTTCTCGACCTCGAGCTCGATGACCCGCTGCCGCGCCTGCAGCAGCTCCGGCCCGGCCAGCGCGCCACCTCGCGTCCGGGCCTCCTGCAGCTCCGCCTCGGCCTTCAGCGTGCGCCGGCGCCACCCCGCCACCTCGTCCCCGAGGTGCCGAAGCAGCAGCTCCAGCTCGGAGAGTGCCGCGAGGTCAGGACGCTCGTAGTTCGATGCCATGCTGCTCCCGGAGGATTTTCAGAACCTTGGTGACCGAGGCGTCCACCTCCTGGTCACGCAGCGTGCGGTCAGGGGCCCGGAACCGAAGCCGGAACGCCAGCCCGCGGTGGCCGGCAGGCACACCCGCCCCCCGGTACTCGTCGAGCACGATGACCGCCTCGATCAGTTTCCCGGCGGCCCGCCGGATCGCTTCCCCGAGCTCGGCCGCCGTGGCCTCGGCCGGCACCACCAGCGAGAGGTCGCGGGTCACCGCGGGGTTGACCGGCAACGGGACGAAGGCGGGCGTCGAACGGGGCGTCGCGTCGATCTGGATTTCAAACCCCATGACCGCCGCGGCCCAGGGTGGCGAGTCGGCCTTGAGCGCGCCGGCCCGGCCCACCACCTGTCCCCCTGGTGTGGAGGCAACCCAATCGCCCCCTTCAACTTGCACCGTCGACCCGGGATACGCCAGAGCCACCGCCGCCTCGAAGAGGGCCCGCAGATCCCAGTGATCCACATCCGGCGACTTGCCCGCCGCACTCCAGTGAGCCGGTTCGCGCGCGCCCGTCACGACGCCCGCCACCCGGCGCTCCTCGCGCGGGGGCTCCCCGGCCGCACCCTTGAGGAAGACGGTTCCGACCTCGAACAGGCGAACATCCCTGGTGTGCGCCGCCCAGTTCCCCTCGACCCGGCGCACCAGCCCCGGCAGGAGACGGGAGCGCATGAACCCCTCCTCGGTGGAGAGCGGGTTGAGCAGCCGAACGCTCTCGGGGCCATCCTCGGGACCCAACGGCAGCGTCTGCACCTCGTAGAGCCCCTCGGCCACGAGCCCACGCCTGAGGGCGGCGTCGATGGCCTCGGACGGGGCGCTCGGCAGGTCGCCCACCCGGAACGGCCGCAGTTCGGTGGGGAAGGTGTCGTACCCGTGGAGCCGGGCGACCTCCTCGACCAGGTCGATTTCAGCCACCAGGTCGGGACGCCATCCGGGCACGTCGACCGCGATCCGGCCGTCTTCGGGCTTCGACACCACGGTGGCACCGATGGCGACGAGATACCGCTCGATCGCATCCCAGGGGACCGCCACGCCGAGGACCTGCGCCACGCGACTGGGGCGCAGGAAGATCCGGGGCGGGTGGGTGACCTGCGGGAAGAGGTCCACCGGTTCGCCGTCGAGCGTCCCGCCGGCGGTGGACTGGATGATCTCGACCGCGCGACGCAGCACCTCCGGGCCATTCCAGAGGTCGACGCCGCGCTCGAAGCGATAGCTCGCCTCGCTGCTCAGCCCGAGCTCGCGCCGCGTGGCCCGGACGCCCTGCGGCTCGAAGTAGGCGCACTCGAGGAAGAGGTCCGTCGTGTCCGGAGACACCTCGGAATGCGCTCCGCCCATGACCCCCGCCACGCCGATGGCGCCCTCGGCGTCGGCGATGACGGTCATCGACCCGGCGAGCGCCCGATCGGCGCCGTCCAGGGTGGTCAGGCGCTCACCGGGGCGGGCGCGCCGCGCGATGACGGCCGGGCCCTGGAGCCGCGACACGTCGTACGCGTGCATCGGCTGGTTGAGCTCGAACATCACGCAGTTGGTGGCGTCCACCACGTTGTTGATGGACCGCATGCCGATCGCCTCGACCCGGGCGCAAAGCCATTCGGGCGAGGCGGCCACGCGCACGCCGCGCAGCACGGCGGCGAGGAATCGCGGACAGCCCGCCGCATCCTCGATGGCGACGCGCACG
>DAOLIZ010000153.1:0-5076 GCA_035328285.1 Gemmatimonadales bacterium | reverse complement strand
GCGAGACTGGCTCATTCCCGACAGAGGCGCAGGGCGATGCGGTGGCGACCGCCCGACGGCTCGCGGCGAAGTATCACGTGCGGTGAGACGGCACGCCGGTCAGGCGAACCACCCCTCGACCTTCGATCGGGTCGGCACGCCGCCGGCATGCACCACCTGCCCGTCCAGCACGACCCCAGGAGTGGACATGATGCCGTAGGACATGATGTCCTTCATGTCCTCGACCTTGGTCAGGGTGAAGTCGATCCCTTTCGCCCGGGCGACGGTCTCGATCAACCCCGCGGTCGACTTGCAATTGGAACAGCCCGAGCCGAGTACCTTGATGTCGATCATGGTGTCATGCCTTGGATCAGGTGAACAGAAGGTTGAAGAGGAATCCGACAGCCAGGATGCCCACCCCCACGACCCCCAGAAAAACCGCCAGCAGCTTTGGGGTCAGCACCTTCCGCAGGATGATCGTTTCGGGGAGGGAGAGGGCAATCACCGACATCATGAAAGCCAGCACCGTCCCCAGGGCCGCGCCCTTGCCCAGCAGCGCCTCGACGACCGGAATGATGCCGGCGGCGTTGGAGTACATCGGGATGCCCACGAGGACGGCGGCCGGTACGGACCACCAGGAATCCTTCCCCATGATGGTCGCCAGGAGTTCCGCCGGCGCGAAGCCGTGAATGAAGGCGCCGACGGCGATTCCGGCGATCATCCACATCCAGACCCGGCCGACGATCTCCCGGATGGCGCTCACGCCCTCCTTCAACCGGTCGACGAGGGTCAGGGCGCCCGACGTTACGACGGCATCGGTCGCGCGTACCTCGCGGACCCATGATTCGAGCCAACCTTCCAGGTGCAGTCGCCCGATCACCCAACCGGCAACGATGGCGACCCCCAGCCCGAACCCGAGGTACGCGACCGCGACTTTCCACCCCAACAGGGCGAAGAGCAGCCCCAGCGCCACCTCGTTGATCATCGGGGCCGCAATCAAGAAGGAGAATGTCACCCCGAGCGGGACACCCGCAGAGACGAAGCCGACGAAGAGCGGCACGGCGGAGCAGGAGCAGAACGGGGTGAAGATGCCGAGTCCCGCCGCTGCCACGTTGCCGGCGCCCTCGCTCCTGCCGGAGAGCAGGGCGCGGGTCCGCTCGGGCGAGAAATAGCTGCGCACGACACCCATCACGAAGACCACGAGGGTCAGCAGCAACAGGACCTTCGGCGTGTCATAGACGAAGAAGCGAACGGCCTCCTCGAGCCGCGTCCCTCGCTCCATGCCGAGACCGGCGGAGATCCACTCCGACAGGGGCACCAGCTGGCTGTAAATCGCGAACCAGAGCACTATCGCGCCCAGCGTGAGGCTGAGCCATTTGACGGTGGATGGCGCCGGCTGCTGCCCGGGCGTGTGAAGGGCCGCACTCGTGGTCATGCGACCCGCCTTGGGGTGGCGGCGTCCAGGCTGGCCAGGACGGCCTCGACGATGCGGACTTGCGGTCGTGGCAGGGAAGGGTTCCGACGATACCGCACCCACTGGGCGTCCCGGCGATCGACGACGAGGCCGACCCGCTTCAGTTGAGCCATATGCCGTGACATGCGGGACTGGGACGCCCCGAGCCGTTCCATCAGCTCACAGACGCAGTGCTCCTGACCGTCCCAGAGGAGGCGGAGGGCACCCAGCCGGGTGGGCTCGGCGATGGCGGTGAGGAGGGGCTTGAGTTGATCCATGCACGAATATACCGTGTAGCGCATATGCTAGCAAGCGCATATTCTTGTCGATAGTTGGCGCACGACCGAAATCCTTCTTGGTCCCCCGGCACGTCCCGGGAAACCGCTCCAACTCCATCTAAGGAGCGATTTGCCGGCCGCGGCCCCCGAGTTACTTATCGCTTGGCGGGTTGGCTGGCAGCGCACACGGTGGTGCCAGCGCCTACCGTACCTCGAGGTGCGCCTGCGCGTCGCGTTGGTGGAAGGACATTTATGAAGAGAGATCCAGCTGCGCTCGGGGCAGTCACCCGCATTCCATTGAAGAAGGTTCCCACCGGCATCAGGGGCTTCGATGAAATCACCTACGGGGGACTGCCGCTCGGACGCACGACACTCCTGCGCGGCGGTGCCGGGTGCGGCAAGACCGTGTTCGCGGTGCAGGCGTTGGTCAACGCCGCCCGGGATCGGGGTGAGCCCGGGATCCTGGTAGCCTTCGAGGAGAGCGCCGACCAGATCATCGCCAATGCCGCGACCCTGGGCTGGGACATCCCCGCCCTCGCCGCAAAGCGCCTCTTTTTTCTGGATGCGAGTCTATTACCCGAGAAGCTGCTGGTTGGGCATTTCGACCTGACGCACCTCCTCAACGTACTCCAGGCGCTCATTCAGGAAGCCGGCGCGAAGCACATCGTCTTCGATGGCATCGACGTGCTGCTGCGATTTCTCGACAATCCCATCGCGGAGCGCCGGGAGGTCTACCGCCTCCGCGAATGGCTGGCGCGGAGCGGACTCACTGCCATCATCACCCAGAAAGTCGGCGGTGAGGACGGCCTCAGCTTGCAGCATTTTAACTTTATGCAGTTCATGGCTGATTGCGTAGTCAATCTGGGCCACCAGGTGGTGAACGGGTCGGGCTTTCGCAATATCCGCGTGATGAAGTACCGGGGGTCTGGCTTTCTCGGTGACGAATTTCCGGTCGCGATCAACGAGTGGGGCATCCATGTCACCAATCGGGGCCCAGTCGAGCTCAAGTACGCCGTGACGAATGAACGGATCTCCTCCGGGCTGCCCCGCCTGGATGCCATGCTCCGCGGAGGCTACTATCGCGGAAGCAATATCCTGATCTCCGGAGCGCCCGGGACAGCCAAATCGACGCTGTCCGGGCTCTTCGTCGCCGCCGCCTGCGAGCGGGGCGAACGGGCTCTGTATGTGAATTTCGACGAGGGACCGACGCAGATTGTCCGAAACCTTGCCTCGGTGGGCATCCCGCTGGCACGGCACGAGAAGTCTGGCCTGCTCAAGATCTATTCGACCCGCACCAGGGGACCGAACATCGAGGATCAGTTTGGAGAGCTTCGAAGGATCATTCGCGCGCACAAACCCCGCTGCCTGGTCATTGACCCCTTGTCGGCGCTCTCGAACAAGCTGGAACATGTCGCCTCCGCCGATGCCACCCAAATGTTTCTGGACTATCTCAAGGTGGATGGTATCACCATCGTCAACACGTCGCTGCTGGACGGCCCTGACGTCCGCGAGTCGACGGCCACGGGGATTTCGACCATCGCGGACACCTGGATTCACCTGTCGTATCTGATGCACGAAGGCGAGCGCAACCGTGCGCTGACCATCGTGAAGTCACGTGGCTCCGGACACTCGAACCAGGTGCGTGAACTGGTGTTGGCCGACTCCGGGGTGAGCCTGACGGATGTCTTCACCGCTCAGGGGGAGGTCCTGATGGGCGTCGCGCGCTGGGAACGCGAGCAGCAGGAGCGGGCGCTCAGGCAACAGGCCGTGAGGGCCTCCGAGATTACCCGGACGAAGCTCGAGGGTGCCATGGCGGAGGCCGCCGCGCGCCTGGTGGTCATTTCGGCCGAGATGGAGGTCCGGAAGGCGGAGATCGCCCTGCTGGACCTCGAGATGGCCTCGGCCTCGGAACTGAGCGCGACCGATCGGGTGTCGCTCCTGAAGCTGCGTCATGCGGATGAGGAGTTGCCCCTCCCCAAGCGCAATAGCGAGAAGCGCCACACGCCCAAGTCCGGAGCGGCGCCGGGAAAGTCCTGAGGGGCGTGCGGAGTGGCCGAGCCCCCCCAATCCACTGGATGGACCGTTACACCTCGCTGCGCCACCGCTTGGCAGCGTGCGCCAACTCGTTATCTTGCAGGTCGTTCGGGGCGTAGCTTAGCCTGGTAGAGCGCCTGCTTTGGGAGCAGGAGGTCCCCGGTTCGAATCCGGGCGCCCCGATGTGGCACCGCGAACCCCGCCTGCATCCACCAGGCGGGGTTTGTGCATGGAGGCACCTTACCGATCTCCTCGGCGCACTGTAGTGTTCCCTTATGGCCGCAGACACCGACCGGATTCACCCCTTCCTGCTCCACGGCACGCTGCACACCGGCTCCGACTCCACCGACATCCGGAGCCCCTATTCCGGGGCCCTGGTTGGGCGGACCTCCATGGCCGGCCCCGCCGACGTCGAGGCGGCCATTGCCGCCGCCGTCGCCGCGGCCCCCGAAACCGCCGCACTCCCCTCCCATGCCAGGGCCGGTGCCCTGAACCGCATCCTGGCCGGACTGGCCGAGCGGGAGGAGGAATTCGCCACCCTCCTCGCCGCCGAGGCAGGGAAGCCCCTCGGCCTGGCCCGCGCAGAGGTGGGCAGGGCGCGATTCGTCTTCCAGCAGGGGGCGGAGGAGGCCACTCGCATGGGCGGGGAGGTGATCCCCATGGACCTCCAGCCGCATGGCGAAGGACGCTGGGGGATCACCCGACGCTTCCCCCTGTCGCCCATCGCCGCCATCACCCCGTTCAACTTTCCGGTGCTGCTTGCCGCGCACAAACTGGCGCCGGCCATCGCCTGCGGCGCCACGATGGTGCTGAAGCCGCCGCCGCAGGATCCCCTCTCGACCCTTCTCCTCGGTGAGCTCCTTGCCGAGTGCGGCTATCCCGCCGGCGCCCTGTCGATCGTGCCGTGCACGAACGAGGTGGCCGCGCCGCTGATCGACGACCCGCGGATCCGGATGGTCACCTTCACCGGCTCGGCTCGGGTCGGCTGGGCCATCCGCCAGCGCGCCTACACCAAACGTGTGGCGCTCGAGCTGGGCGGCAATGCCGCCGTCATCATCGAGCCGGATGCCAACCTCGACCACGCCGTCCGGCGCTGCGTGAGCGGCGGATACCTCTACGCCGGCCAGTCATGCATCTCGACGCAGCGAATCCTGGTGCACGAGTCCTTGTATACGGACTTCACGAACCTTCTCGTGGCGGCGGTGGGTGCCCTCCGCACCGGCGATCCGCTGGCCGAGACCACCGACGTCGGCCCCATGATCGACGCCGCGAGCGCCCAGCGGGCGGTGGAGTGGATCGCGGAGGCGGCGGCGGCGGGGGCCCGGGTGGCTG
>DAOLIZ010000152.1:0-5131 GCA_035328285.1 Gemmatimonadales bacterium | reverse complement strand
GGCCCGGGGTATGGTGGCGCGGGGTCGCAGGGGCGCTGGGCGGCGAGAGGGGTGGCAACGAGGCAAGCCGCCGTAGCGAGGGTCGTGGCTAAAGCCACGGCTCGGCTGATGCCGCTGAAGCGACACGAGCCAAGCCGAGCGCCGGCTTCAGCCGGCAACAACGCGCGTCCTCCAGGCCCCCGGCGCAACACCGGTTGCCTTCTTGAAGGCCCGACTGAACGCAGCCTCCGATTCATACCCGACGTCCGCACCGACCGCTGACACCTTGGCGCCGGTCTCTTTCAGGAGCCGCGCCGCCACCTGCATCCGCCATTGCGTGAGGTATTGCATCGGAGCCATACCGACGAGCTTCGTGAACCGCTCGGAAAGACTGGATCGCGACGAGGCGACCTCCGTGGCGAGCTCGGCGATGGTCCAGGGGTGTGCGGGGCGTTCATGCATCAGCGCGATGGCCTTCCCAACCAGAGGGTCCCGGAGTCCGGCCAGCCATCCCCCGTGGTCCAGCGGCAGCGATTCGAGGTGACACCGCAGGACCTCGATGAACATCAACTCCGCCAGGCGTGTCAGGAGCGAGTCCACGCCGGCGCGGCCGGCGTTGGACTCCTGGACCACCTGCCGGGCGAAGACACCAACCAGTCCGTCCGAAAGGCCGCGCATCGTGAGCTGCCTCGGCAATGAGGCACAGAGGGGATTGAACGGCGCGAGGTCGCACCCGAAGAACCCGCACACCAGCGAAGCGGACGGCTCGTCCCCGGTGCTGAATGCGGTGCTCGCCGGATACCTGGGCACGGTGTGCACTTGCGGCAGGCCTCGCCCTGGTTGCGCGGAGCTGCTCATCACATGCGCATCGCCGTGCGGAAAGAGAATCACGTCGCCAGCTGACAGCGGTACCAGCGACTGCCCCATGATCCCGCCCCAGCATGTCCCATCCAGCACCACATGGTACGAAATGAGATGCTCGGATCCGGGCAGGATCCTCGGCGACAATTCCCTGGCGGCCGCGGCTTCGATGCCCCAGGGACCGCTCGCGGAGGCGTGGAAGAAGTGCGCTCCACTCAGCCGAACGGTCCTCAATACATCAGAGAGTGGATCCATCTCGGTATCCCTCGGGCGGACGATCAGGCATGGAATCCGGACGCTCGGGCATCCGTGCGGGCATATCCGGACGCAGGGTGAACAGATGGGGACGATGAGTCATTCACGGCGCTGCTGTCGCACCGTAACGTACCTCCGTCACCAACGACCCGTCACTTTCGGCCACGGAGGTCCCCTCATGGCAGCAACTTCAGCCGCCCTCGATGGCGGCGCAACCGGCTCCGGCATCACGCTCGCGCCCACGACGACCGTTCTTGGCGATCCCCTCACCAACAAGACGCGCGCGGTGTGGACCGCCGGGGACTTCGAGCGCATCGCTGCAGGCTACCGGCCTGGCGCCGAGGCATTCATGGCGCGTCTCGGTATCCGCGCCGGTGAGAGGGTCCTCGACGTGGCCTGTGGCACCGGGAGCCTGACACTGCCGCCCGCCCGGCTTGGGGCGAGGGCCACCGGCATGGATATCGCCGCCAACCTGCTGGTCACCGCGCGGGAGCGCGCCGCCGCCGAGGGGCTCACGGTGGCCTTCGACGAGGGGAACGCCGAGGAGATGTCTTACCCCGATGCGGCATTCGACATCGTCGTCTCGATGTTTGGCGCGATGTTCGCCCCCCGGCCGGAGCGGGTGGCCGCCGAGCTGCTCCGGGTGACCCGTCCGGGCGGCCGGATCGCGATGGCCAACTGGACGCCCGGGTGCTTCATCGGCGCCATGCTCCGCGCCCACACCGCATTGGTCCCGCCGCCGTCCGGGGTGCCGAGTACCCTGCTCTGGGGTGACGAAGCGGTGGTGCGCGAACGGCTGGCAGGCATGCAGGAGGTGACCGTCGCCACTCGCACCATCGAATTCAGCTACCCAGCGTCTCCGGCCGGCGTGGTGGCACTGTTCCGCGAGTGGTACGGCCCGACCATCCGCACCTTCGAGGCGCTCGACGCCAACGGCAGGACGAAGCTGTTCGATGACCTGCTGTCGCTCTGGTCTGAGCATAACCTGGCCACCGACGGGACCACGCGAGTGGAGTCGGAGTACCTGGAGGTTGTGGCGTTCCGCTAGTCGATGGCCATCAGAACGGGGCGCCCGGCTGTGCGCCCCGTCTGTTTGGCACTCTCACTTCGGGATGCCGCCCAGCCCGAGCTCCCGCTCAATGCGGTACTTGCCGGCGAGGGCAGTGGTGTGGCGTTCAAGGGCAGTCATTTGGCCTCCCAGTTCAGCCCGATCCGCATCGTGCGCGGGACGACTGAGTCGGAGAGGAGATTGAAGAGAAAGGTGCCATCGCCGAGGGGCGCGAAGGGCACGCGGACTCCCATCAAGGCTTGGATCGGCGGTACGCGGAAGAGGGTGCGTCGCGAGAAGGTCAGTGCCGCGCCGAGTCTCGTCGCGCGCGCGGCGATGAGCATACCGTCCCCGTTGAGGTAGTACAACTCGGTGCTATCCGGGCTCCATGCCGGGCTAGCGCCACCGCCGTCCGATACCACCTGCTTGTTGCCCGGCTTGGGGAATGACTGGACGTAGACCTCCGATCGGTCGGACTCGCTAGAGCTGTACGCGACCCACCCGCCATCCGGCGACATGACTGCGCCCTCTTCGTTGGCAGGCGAGGTCAGGTACGCCGTCAGTTTCCCGCTGCCAGTGAGCGGCACGAGCAGCGCGTCGATGCCCGTCCCGGGGTTGGTCGCGGCAATGAGGGCGCTCGCGCCGTCCGCGGTTACACTCGAGATCCACGCGAGCGGCGAGGGGATCACCGTGACGTCAGAGCTATTCAGCGACTGCCGCACCAGGGTATTCCCCGTAAAGGTGGAATAGAGCAGGTCGCCGCTGCCCGGAATCCACTGGGGTGTGCCGGCACCCTCCGGCGGGGCCGCGATCAACGAGGTGAGGCCGGAGGCGGCCTCGATGGTCCAGATGCCGGGGATGCCTGTCCTCGGGTCGGCACGCTCAACGGCCACGCGCGCGCCACCGGGTTCCACCGCAAAGCTGAGGTAGTGTCCGGGCGGCCCGACCGTGCGCAGTAACCGACCGGCCGCATTCAAGACGGTGAGTTGCGACAGGCGCGTCGGTATGCCGCTCCAGGTCACGACGTTTCCGGCAGCAACGGAGAAGGCGGCATTACGATAATCGGCGCCATTGATCCCAACTGCGTCGGCGACCCGCTGAGCCGTCCCGGTCAATGCCAACTGCCTGACATCAAAGGGCTGCGCGAAGAGCGCGCCGTCGCGACTGAAGTAGAGGTTGCCGTTCGCATATTCGACCCGCGAGGACACTTCGAGTACGGGCTTTACCTCGGCTCCGTCCAACGTGCCGGCGTACACCGTGGTCGCCTTGCCGGAAGACCGTCGCAGGAAGAGAAAGTGGCGGCCATCAGGCAGAAAGAATGGCCACCGGTCGATGGAGCCGGCCGGTGCGGCGGAGTCGACGACTGGTACAGGGGAGCCACCCGCCACCGCGAGGCGCTGCAATCCGCCGCTCGCGGGCACGAAGAGGATGACTCCGTCCCGCCCCCACGAGCCGCCGCGGGGATTGGGAGCGTCGGCCAACTTGAGGGGTGCCCGCCCGTCGAGATCCACCCGATAGAGCTTTTGGGCTGCGAAGTACCCGATGGACTTCCCGTCGGGAGACCAGAACGGCTGCTGGGACAGGTCCGCTTCATTGGCAATCGCGCTCGGCACGGCGTTCGCCAGCGCGGCATTGAGCGACCGCACCCACAACTGTCGCTGCCCGCCCTCACCCGGTGCAAAGAAGGCGATCTGTGTTCCGTCAGGCGACAGCGCCGGCGCAGGAATGTCGCCGAAGGTGCCATTCGGCGGATCAACGGCCAGCCAGATTGCGGCGCTACCCCCAGGACCGCCACGCGCTGCGGCGCGTATCCACCCCCAGGCCGCCACCAGCACCAGCAGCGCGGTCGCCACTGCGAGTGGAAGTGCGGCCCGATGCCGCCAGTCGCGTGTTGAACCCGAATCCGTCCGCACGCCGGACGAGGTCACGGTGAACCCCGGATTCCCCAGCGCCTCCGCAAACGCCTTGGCGCTCTCGAACCGGTCCGCCGGAAGCTTCTCCAGCGACTTGCCTACCGCCGCCGCCACATTCGCCGGCACCGCCTTCCGTAGCTTGGTGACCGGGGCGGCATCTTCGGCGATGATCTTCATGATGATCTGCTGCGCCGAGTTGCCCATGTGGGGCGGCTCGCCGGTGAGCATCTCGTAGAGCACGCTGCCGAGTGAGTACACGTCGCTGCGTGCCGTGATCTCCTTCTCGGCGGTCGCCTGCTCCGGACTCATGTAGTGCGGCGTGCCGAGAGACATGCCGGTCTCGGTCATCCGGCCGCCAGCCGCGGCGCTCAGGGCCAGCGCGATGCCGAAGTCGGCCACCATCGGGCGGCCATCGTGCAGCAGGATGTTCTCGGGCTTGATGTCGCGGTGGATCACGCCATGCGTGTGCGCGTACTGCAGGGCGCTGGCGACATCGGTGGCGATACGGACCGATTCCTCGATACCGAGCTGCGTCTCGCGATCGAGCTTGCTCCGGAGCGTCTCGCCGTCGATATACGGCATCGCATACCAGAGGAAGCCGTCGGACTCGCCGGAATCAAAGAGCGGCAGGATGTGCGGGTGCTGGAGCGCGGCGGTGGTGGTGATCTCCTGCACGAAGCGCTCGGCGCCGAGGACGGCGGCGAGTTCGGGCTTCAAGATCTTGATCGCCACCTTGCGCTTGTGCTTGAGGTCCTCGGCCAGGTAGACGGTGGCCATGCCCCCCTGCCCCAGCTCCCGCTCGATGCGGTAGCGGTCGGACAATGCGGCAACAAGGCGGGGAAACGGGTCAGTCAATGTGCAATCCAATCTCTGAATTGATCGTCATTCCGGCGAACGCCGGAATCCAGGGTCACTGGACCCCGGCTTTCGCCGGGGTGACGCCAGTGCGCGTGTCGCTTCAGCGACATCAGCCGAGCCGTGGCTTCAGCCACGAGCTCGCTGGCCAGCCGGGGGGGCACGGTCACTCCTGCGCCGCCCCCAGCACATCCAGCTCGAGGTGCGACGGGTACTGCGC
>DAOLIZ010000151.1:0-5212 GCA_035328285.1 Gemmatimonadales bacterium | reverse complement strand
CGCGTGGTGAGGTCACCGTCCACGAATCCGTAGAGGCACTGATCGCCCACCTCGACCGGGAGTAGCGCGTGCGCTACGTCACGACGCAGACATTCGACGCCGACTTCCGGCGTCTGCCCAAGCGCGACCGGACGCGGTTCCTCAAGGTGGTTCGATGCTCGGCACGGAGCCGGCGCCCGGCTGCCCCCGCTGCCGGCGGCGGAGCGCCGAGGGGGCCGACACCCTCCTCGCCATCGTCGAGGCCATCAAGGGGGCGGACACGGTGCGGGCCCGGTGGCCGCTCCGCGTCTCGCTGCTCGACAGCCTTCCCGTCGTGGTCGAGCTGGACGACGACACGGCGCAGACCGGGACGACCGACCGGCTCACGGTGGGGCGCGCCGCTCCCGGCGCCACCTACAACTGGTTCTTCCCGACCGGCACCCGGGCCAACGTCTCCGGTCGCCTCAACGGCGACCTCCGCCTCGCGCTGTCGGCGACCTCCCTGGCCTGGATCACCGCGGCCGACGCGCACGCCCTCCCCGCCGGCACGCCGCCGCTCGAGGCCATCGTCGGGTCGGTGTCGCTGACCTCCGCGCCGACGAGCGCGACGCTTCGCATTCCGTTGAGCGCCCGGGTGCCATATCTCGTGACCGAAGCCGAGTCGTCGGTCACCGTGCGGCTCTACGGCGCCCGGGGGGACGTCAACTGGATGCGCTACGGCGGATCGGACTCGCTGGTGACGCAGATGGACTGGGAGCAGGAGACCGCGGACGAGGTCACCATCACCCTCGACCTCTCGCAAGATGTGTGGGGTTACCGCACCCGCTGGGACCGGACCGACCTGATGCTGGAGATTCGCCGGCCACCCGTCATCCAGAAGACGCATCCGCTCCGCGGGCTGCGGATCGTGGTGGACGCGGGGCATCCGCCCGGCGGCGCCACCGGCCCCACCGGATACAAGGAGGCGGAGGCCAATCTCGGCGTCGCGCTGAAACTGCAGGCGATGCTCGAGGCGGGCGGCGCCGAGGTCCTGATGACCCGCACCACGGACCGGCCGGTGGATCTGGCCTGGCGCCCTTTCTTTGCCGACAGCGTGGACGCCGACCTCCTCATCTCGGTCCACAACAACGCGCTCCCCGACGGGGTGAACCCGATCACCAACAGCGGGACCAGCGTCTTCTACAACCAGCCGCGCAGCGCCGCCTTTGCCCGCGACGTGCAGGCCGCGCTGGTCAAGCGGTTGGAGCTCCGTGACCTCGGCGTCGGCCGGGGCGACCTGGCCCTCGTGCGCCCGACCTGGATGCCGTCCATCCTGACCGAGGCGATGTTCATGGCCATCCCGGAGCAGGAGTCGGCGTTGCGCACCCCGCTGGGGCAGCGGATGTACGCGGAAGGGGTGTACAACGGGATTCTGGAGTACCTGAAAGGACGGTAGGTTGAGGGGGGCAGGGGGGCAGGGGGCAGCTACCGTGTGAAGGATCCGCCGGATGCGGCGTCCCCTTCATTGTACCCTCATCGCCAGGACAGATGACACCTCGTTTCATTTCCCGACACGGCCTCGCTGCCGCCCTGCCGTGCTGCCTCGCGATGGCGGCCCTGTCGGGCACGCCGTCGCGGGTGGAGGCACAGAGCGTCGCCGACAGGGCCGCCATCGAGGCCTGGCGCGACACCCTCGCCCAGACCACCGATACCATCATGCTGCTCCGCTGGGAGCGGCTCATGATCACCGACGCGAAGGTCGATCGCAACAACACGATGCTGCACCTCCGGCTCGGCTTCCTCTCCCTCCGGTACGGGGAGCTGGCCGGCGGCCTCCACTATGAGGACGCCGCGTCCGAGTTCGAATGGGCCACCGAGCTCGAGCCGGACTGGCCGTATCCCTGGTACGGCCTCGGCATGGCGGAACTGTCCATCGGCGATTCCCAGGTCGCCATTGTGACCGGTCTCAAGACCATCTTCGGCAAGGACGCGCTGGCCAAGGCCGCGGATGCCTACGCCCGTTCCGCCGTGGTCGATCCGGGGTTCGTGCAGGGACTGGTGGAATTGGCCAATACGGCGCTGGTCCAGCGGGTCAACATCCGCCTCGATGTCGCCCTCAATGCGCTGCGCCTGAGTGCGCACAGCCAGTCGGCCCAGAATCCGGAAGTCCTCCTGGCGCGCGGGCGCATCGAGCGCGAAGTCGGAAGCCCCGACTCGTCGGTGGCGGCCTTCACCGCGTACCTGGGCAATGGCGGCGACCAGGGGCTTGGCCTGTATGAACTGGCGCGCAGCCAGCTGGGACTTGGCCTCGATGTCGGCGCCATCAACTACTACGCGGGCGCGGCCTACAACGACACCATTAGCGTGCCGCTCTACCGGAAGGACCTGGAGTACTTCGCGTCGGCCGACGAGCTGGCCGAGTTCGATGCCAACTCGGGCGAGGCGCGCGTCACCTGGCTGCACGATTTCTGGGACGGCCGCGACGCTGCCAGCCTCCGGAGCCCCAATGAGCGGCTCAAGGAGCACTACCGGCGGCTCCACTATGCCCGCACCAACTTCCGGCTGGCCAGCCCGAACCGGCACTACAACATCGAGGAGGTCTACCACTCCGGCAGCACCGAGTTCGACGACCGGGGGATGATCTACCTCCGGCATGGCACCCCTTCGGACCGGGCGTCCTACGCGGAGCCCGGGATCGAGCCGAACGAGACCTGGGTCTATCGTCAGCCGGACGGCGATCTCGTGTTTCATTTCGTGTCGCGGGAGGATGTGCAGGACTTCAAGCTGGTGGAGAGCCTCCTCGACATCTTCGGGTACGCGACGGCGGTACAGCTGCAGGGGGCGTCGAGGTCGCTGGCCTACAACACCACGACCGAGCAGCTTCTCTCCTCCCGGCAGAACATCTCGCCGGTGTACGGGAAGATGAAGAGCGCGGGCGGGGCGAGCATCAGCCGGTACATGGCCGAGGAGCGGAGCCAGGGACGGTCGAGCTACACCCGCGGGACCAACAGCGACAGCTATGAACTCCACTTCGACCGGCCGCTGAGCGCCAAGGTCCAGGTGCTGGCGGTCGGCTGGGACCAGAAGGGCGCCCTGGTGCAGGTGGCCTACGCGATTGCGGGGGGCTCGCTGGTGCCTGTGGCCACCTCGCGGGGGCAGGTCTATCCCGTCCGCCTCCGGTTCTCGGTCCTCGATTCGGCGGGCAGGTCGGTGGCGTCCATCGACACCACGCGGTTCTTCCTCTCGCGCACTCCGGTGCCGGTGACCGAGCACCTGGTGGGACGTGCGGAAGTGAACGTCCCGCCGGGTACCTACCACTACCGCGTGCTGGTGCAGCAGGGCGAGGATGCCGGCCTGATCCTCCCGACCGACACCGTGCGGGTCAGCGCCGAGACGCAACTCGCCGTGAGCGACCTGGTGCTGGGCCGCCGCGCCAACCATCTCCCCTGGGTCGCGGCGCCGGAGGACACGGTGTACCTGAACCCGCTGCAGACCTTCCGGCGCACCGAGGACATGCAGCTCTACTACGAAGTGTACGGCGCCGTCCCCGGGGTGATGCTGAAGACCGAGGTGGTGGTGAAGAAGGGCGGGAGCGGCGGGCTCTTCGGGAAGGGGGGCTCCGCCATCAGCCTCAAGTTCGAGGAGAAGGCGCAGGGCGACGTGACCCGGGCCAACCGGAACATCGACCTCTCCCGGCTCAAGGCGGGGACTTACACCATCGGCGTGCGGGTCACGCGGCCGGACAGCTACACCAATTACCGGACCCAGCAGTTCACGGTTGTTGATCCCTAGGTCGCGCTTCGCGCGAGGCGGGGCGGCGGGGCAGCGGGCCAGCGGGGCAGGGGGGCCGCGGGGCCGCAAACTGGGCGAAGCAATCTCGGGCCGTCATCCCGGCGCAAGCCGGGATCCATGTTGGTCAAATCCAATGGACCCCGGCTTTCGCCGGGGTGACGACATTCGTGCCTCCCCGCCTGCCCCACCCCCGGCGCGACGCGTTTGCGTGGCCCCCCGGGAGCCCGTAGCTTTGCCCCATGCACTGTTCCCACTGCGGCCACAAGCTGGAGGACGCCTGGACCGCCTGCCCCATCTGCGGGGCGCGGGTCGGGAGCGCGGGTGACGCGCGGGGCGTCGCGATGGGGGATGTCTCCCAGACAAGCCTGATCCGCGACACGCTGGCCGCCGAGTACGAGATCCTCGAGGAACTGGGCCGGGGCGGGATGGCGATCGTCTTCCGGGCCCGGGACATCGCCCTGGACCGGGAAGTGGCCGTGAAGGTGCTGCCGTTCTCGCTCGCCTTCGACGGCGAGTTCGTGGAGCGGTTCCAGCGCGAGGCCCGCACCGCCGCGCAACTCGAACATCCCAACATCATCCCGATCTACCGGGTGGGCCGCACCGGCCAGGTCATCTTCTTCGTCATGAAGCTGGTGCGCGGCGGCTCGCTGGCCACCCTGGTCGAGGGCGGGGGGCGGCTGCCGCCGGGCGAGATCCGCCGGATCCTGGTGGAATCGGGCAAGGCGCTCAACTACGCCGCCGAGAAGGGGATCGTCCACCGCGACATCAAGCCCGACAACATCATGTTCGACGAGCACGGCGCCTGCGTGATCACCGACTTCGGGATCGCCAAGGCGGCGAGCGGGCAGCGGCTCACCAGCACGGGGATGTCGATCGGGACGCCGCACTACATGAGCCCGGAGCAGGCGCGGGCGCAGGACACCGATGGCCGGAGCGACATCTACTCGCTCGGGGTGGTGGCGTACCAGGCCCTGCTGGGCGAGGTGCCGTACGACGGGGAGGACTCGTTCTCCATCGGGTACAAGCACATCATGGAGCCGCTCCCGGAGCCGGTGCTCAACACCCCCGACGAGCGGCGGCTGTACACCGTCATCCGGAAGATGCTGGCGAAGGACCCGGCCGACCGGTTCCAGACCGGGCTCGACCTGGTGGAGGAGATCGAGGGACGGCCCTCGGCGCCGAGGCGGATTTCGGGGGCCACCACGCGGGAGCGGCTGGCGGCGATGCCGACCACCCCGATCCCGAAGGAAACGGTGGATGCGCTGCGGACCTCGCCCCCGGCCCGGACCTCCGGGCCGTCGCGGCCGGCCATGCGGCGTTCGGCGGCGAGCCGCGAACTGGGGCAGAAGAAGAGCGGGAGCTTCCTGGTCTGGCTGATCGTGCTGCTGGTGGCGGCCGCGGGCGGCATCTTCGGGGCGGGGAAGCTCGGGTATGGACCGCTGGCGCCGGAGGCGCCAGGGGG
>DAOLIZ010000150.1:0-5216 GCA_035328285.1 Gemmatimonadales bacterium | reverse complement strand
TCACCGAGGGGAAGCCGAGCGTGACGGAAATAGTCCCGGCAGCGGGGCACTCGGCGGACGACGCCCTGGCTCGGGCGGCGTCGCTCGCGGGCCAATCGACCCATCCGCTCTCGCGAGCCATCTCCGCAGCCGCAGAGGAGAAGCAGCTCGCCCTCGCTGGTCGGGTGTCCGATGTGGCCGACCGCCCCGGCAAGGGACTGGAGGGCACCGTGGCCGGGGCGCGCACGCTCCTCGGGAACCGTGCCCTGCTCGACGAAGCGGGTATCGATGCCGGTCGATTGACTGACCAGGCGGCCGCCCTGGCTGTCCAGGGGCGTTCGCTGGTCTGGATCGCGACCAACGGCCAGGCGATCGGCGTCATCGGCATCACCGACGCGATCCGGCCGAGTTCCGCCGCGGCGGTCGAGGCATTGAAGGCGATGGGAATCGAGCCGGTGCTCATGAGCGGCGACCTGCGGGAGACCGCCGAGCGGGTCGCGAAGCAGGTGGGAATCACCCGGGTACTGGCCGAGGTCCGGCCGGAGCAGAAGGCCGAGCAGGTGAAGGTCCTCCAAGCCGACGGCCAGTTCGTGGCAATGGTGGGGGATGGTGTCAACGATGCGCCGGCGCTGGCGCAGGCGGACATCGGGATCGCCATCGGCAAGGGGACCGACGTGGCGATCGAGGCGGCGCAGGTAGTCCTGATGCGCTCCGACCCGGCGGATATCGCGCGGGCCATCCGGCTCAGCAAGGCGACGGTGCGGAAGATGAAGCAGAACCTGGCCTGGGCCAGCGTCTACAACCTGCTGGCCATCCCGGTGGCGGCCGGCGTGTTCTACAACTCCCTGGGCTGGTCGCTGCGGCCGGAGGTGTCGGCCCTCCTGATGTCGGCGTCGTCGATCATCGTGGCGCTGAACGCGGTGTCGTTGCGGCGGGAGGAGATCTGAGAGTGATGGAGCGGCCCGGCGCGGCGGGCTCGTAGTAGCCGCTCCACAAGCTCGAGATAGCAGGATCGTCGCAGGTCCCCGTGATCAGATGGGTGCCCTGAATGTCGAGCCATAGGGGGGATGAGGGCTGAGTGCCGTGCCGAGCCTCGGAGCGGTGGGTTCGCATGCCCAATGTGGCGTGTTGCCGCCGGAAGCTCGCAACGAACAGCCGGCGTACACCAGGCCGTCGGCGGAAGCGGGGACTGGGGTACAGTCCGTGGGGTCTAGAACCAGTTCTTCCAGACCGGGTAGCTCGCCAGAATGACCGCGACGAGCGTTGCGATGCCGAGCATCACCTTCGTCCGCCGGCGAGTTGCTTCGCTGGCGCATGTCGCACCGGCCTCACAAGCCTTCTGATCCGCTCGCCAGAGAAGGAAATAGCTTCCGCCAAGGGCCGCGCCGGTGACACCAAGCAGGAGCGGCCGGAACGGTTCGACAGCGCTCGCGAGTGCTCCGCCCGATACCCCGAGCAGGACGGTGACGATCGGGCCGGCGCAACACAGCGCCGAGACCGATGCGGCTCCCACGGCGGTGCCGGCCAGTCCCGGAGTACCACGGATCATTGGGGCGCCACCCGCAGCGCCTCGTGAATCGCCTCCTCGCTCGGCGCGCCGCCGACCGCGCACCCCATACCGCTCCCCACGATGCCTCCGCCTACGGCGCGACCATCAATGAGGATGGTTGGCGACCCAAACCCCCGGTAGGCCAGCGGGGTCCCGCCGTCGCTCGTATCCCACTCCTGCCACGCGGCCTCGAGGCCGGACTCGGCCAGGACCTGCCGCAATCGAAGGCGCGCTTCGTTCGCATGTGGACACCCTTCGAAGAAGACCAGTTCAATCCGTCGGATCACTATTCACCCCTTGCTTCGATGGCTTGCAGTATCGCACACTCTTCCGTCGTCCCACCCCTCTCGCAGGTATGAATCAACCGGCTGAGGGCGCGCTCAAATCCCTGCATTTCCGCCAACCGCTGCCGGACGCGGTCCCTGGCGTGCCGGGCGGTACGCTCCACCGCGGCGCACGATCGGCCACGCTGCACCCTCAAGGTGAGCAATTCGCCGATTTCCTCGAGCGTGAAGCCGAGGCTCTGGGCCCGTCGGATGAATCGGACGCGCCGCACGACGTCTTCCGGAAACTGTCGATATCCGGAGGCAGTGCGCTGCGGTGGCAGCAAGAGGCCCCGGCGCTCGTAATATCGCAGGGTCTGGACGCCCACATTGGTGGCCTTCGCCACCGCTCCAATGGTCATCGCCATAGCCGCTCTCAGTCTAAACCCTGCACCATGGTACAGGGTCAATAGTCAGCATCCGGCTGAGCAAGCGCGTCGCGGCCCAGATGATCGGCGGACCGACGCAGGGGCCCGGAGTTGCGCCCGGAGCCGACTGGCCTGCGCATCATCGCGTCGGGCGGGTGCGAGCCAGCGACAGCGCATTGGCCGTGACAACCAACGAGGCGCCCAGATCACCCACCAGCACCGCCACGGCCAGACTCACCACCCCCCCGACGGCGCCCACGGCCAGGAGGAGCTTCAACCCGAGCGCCAGGGCGATGTTGAACCGAATGGTGCGACGAGCCCGCCGGGCCAGATGGATGGCGTAGGGCAGCCGCGTGAGGTCGTCACCCATCAGCGCCACGTCAGCTGCCTCGATCGCCGCCGGTGACCCAGCCGCACCCATGGCAATGCCAACTGTCGCCTCGGCCAGCGCCGGGGCATCGTTCACCCCATCCCCCAGCATCGCGACACGGTTGAATCGGCGCTTCAATTCGCGGAGCGCCGCGACCTTCTCCTCGGGCAGCAGCCGGGATTGGGCTTCATCGATCCCCGCGGCCCGCGCGACGATGTCGGCCGCCGCCGCCGTATCCCCAGTGAGCATCACGATCGGCCGAACACCGAGCCGGTGCAGGCGCATCACCGTGCGCCGGATTGCCGGGCGCAACTCGTCCCGCAGGACGAACAGGCCACGCCCGGTGGCGCCAGCGTGGACGTAGATCCGGAGAGTCCCTGTTTCCGGTTCGCCCCAGCCGAGCGCGGTGTCGGGCGGCACCTGTTCCTCCGAACCAACCGCGAGCGATACACCGTCCACCACGCCTTGCACCCCGCGCCCGGGGGTGGACAGAAAGCCCTGGACGGGCTCCACCGGGCGGACGCCTCGGTCGGCTGCGTAGCGAAGAATGGCCCGCGCGACCGGGTGCTCCGACCGCGTCTCCAGCCCGGCCACGAGCGCCAGCAGTCGCTCCTGCTCCAGACCCACCGCCTCAAATCCGGTCACCGCCAGCTGTCCCGTCGTCAGCGTGCCAGTCTTGTCGATCGCCAGGGCCCGGGCGGCGCCAAGTGCCTCCAGATGCTCCCCACCCTTGATCAGCACCCCGTGGCGGGCGGCGCTGGTCAACGCACTCACGACGGTGACCGGCGTGGCGATCACGAGGGCGCAGGGACAGGCGATCACCAGCAAGGTGAGGCCGCGCGTGAACCACTGCATCCCCGGCTCCCCAAGGAACAGTGGCGGCCCGACCATCACGAGAATCGCGAGCGCCGTCACGATCGGCGTGTAGACCAGCGCGAATCGCTTGACCGCGTGCTCGATCGGCGCCCGTCGGCCCTCCGCCTCCCGGACGAGCTGGACGATACGTGCAATGGTGCTGTGGGCGGCGTCCGCGAGCACTTCGATGTCGAGGCTGCCATTCAGGTTGAGGGTGCCGGCGGAAACCAGATCGCCGGGCCCCTTGGTGCGCGGGAGCGATTCTCCCGTGATGGTCGCCTCGTTGACCTCCGAGACCCCGGCAACGGCCCGACCATCCGCGGGGATCTTGTCGCCCGGCCGGACGCGGACCACGTCGCCCACGGCGAGTTGGTCGACCGACACCGTTTCCACGCCATGTGCGCCGGTCAGCCGATCCGCCTGCTCGGGGGCAAGCTCAAGCAGCGACGCGATCGATCGACGGCCGCGGTCCACGGCATACCGCTCCAGCAGTTCCGCGGTGGAGAACAGAAAGGCCAGCGAAGCGGCCTCGAACGGTTCCCCGATCAGGATGGCGGCGAGGATCGCCAGGGACATGAGGAAGTTCATGTCCAGCCGGAGGGTGCGAATGGCCCGCAACCCGGCACCGAAAAAGTTCACCCCTCCGATGAGGGCGGCTCCGGTGAGCAGCAGTCCCGCGACATCGAGCCGGACGGCCAGCCAACCCGGCGCATCCGGCGCCCTGGTCAGGAGCGCGACGGCCACCCCGGCGGTCCAAAGGCCCGCCGACATGTAGGTGCGGCGGGCAAATGGCGTGGCCCAGGGCGACGGGCGGTGCGCGACGCGCGGCGACGCCTGGCTAGCCAAGGGCCGCCTCCCCGCGCTCGCCGCTGGTGATGGCCAACGCCCCTTCGATCGGGAGCACCAGCACCTTCCCGTCCCCCGGCCGGCCCGTATGCGCCGTCCGGGCGATCAACTCGACCAGCGCGTCGACCTGCGCCTCCGGTGCGGCGACCAGCACCAGCGCGTGCTCAAAGAAATCGGTGGCGGCGTCGGGATCAGCGTCGACTGCACCCGTGGCCCGGCGACCGAACCCCTTGGCACCGACCACCGTCATCCCCGGACTCGTGCCGTGCTGGCGGAACGCATCGACCAGCTCGGTGACCTTGAACGGCTTGATGACGGCGACGAGGAGCTTCATTGTGCCTCCTATGATTCTTTGGTGTCAGGTTCGACGTAGCCGTAGAGCACCGGCAGCAGTAGCAGGGTCAGGAGGGTGGAGGTCACCAGGCCGCCCACCACCACCGAGGCGAGAGGCCGCTGGATCTCCGAACCGGCGCCCGAGGCCAGCAGGAGCGGCACCAGGCCGAGGCTCGCCACCAGCGCCGTCATGAGGACCGGGCGCAATCGGAGCAGTGTGCCGCGGCGCACGGCCTCCGCGACGGACAGTCCCTCCGCACGCAGCTGGTTGATGTAGCTGACGAGGACCACCCCGTTCAGGACCGCGACGCCGAACAGCGCGATGAATCCCACCGAGGCCGGCACACTGAGGTACTGACGCGTGACAACCAGGGCAATGATGCCCCCGATCAAGGCGAACGGCACATTGAGGATGATCAGTCCGGCCTGCTTCAGCGAGTTGAACGACGAAAAGAGCAAGAGGAAGATGAGGCCGATCGTGACGGGCACGATTAACGCCAGGCGCGCCATGGCCCGTTGCTGATTCTCGAACTGTCCTCCCCAGGTGATGAAATACCCCGGCGGAAGAATCACCTCCCGGGCCACCGCGGCCC
>DAOLIZ010000149.1:0-5237 GCA_035328285.1 Gemmatimonadales bacterium | reverse complement strand
CGGCGACCTCAGCCGCGCGGTCAACGCGCCGGGCGTCGGCGGCGAGCGGATGCGACGGCTCCGGCCGCTGCTTCAACTGGCCGAGCGGCTGGGCCGGATCGGCGCCACGCTCACGGACGCACCGCTGCAGACCGTGCAGGTCCGGTATGCCGGGCGCGAGGAGGACGGACTGGGACCGATCGCGGCCGCGGCGCTCATCGGCGTCCTCTCGGAAGTGCTGGGCCACGGCGCGATCAACGTCGTCAACGCGATGCACCTCGCCACGGGGCGGGGGATCGCCGTGGAGCGCACCCGGCTCAGCCCCCGCGACGACTACGCCGAGTACCTCGAGGTACGCCTGACCGGAGGCGGCGAGACGACCCGGGTCGGCGGCGCGGTGCTCGAAGGGGCCCACCTGCGCATCGTGCGCATCGGCGACTACCACGTCGATATCCATCCTGCCGGCGATCTCATCCTGCTTCGCAACCGGGACGTCCCCGGCGTCATCGGCCGGGTCGGCTCGGCACTCGCCGCCGCCATGATCAATATCGGCCAGTATCATGTGGCACGGCTCGAGGCGGGAGGGCAGGCGCTCGCCGCGATCGGGGTCGACGCCCGGCTGAGCCCTGCCGTGATCGCACAGCTTCGCGCGCTTCCCGAGGTCACGGCGGTGAAGCAGGTCGCGCTCGACTGAGCGCGCACCTGCCCTTGCGGACCGGGGCGCCCGCGGGGACATTCCTCCGTCTGCTGGTCCGCATGCTGCCCCCCCCTCGGAGCGATGCCTTGGCGCGAGCATTGAGATGCCTCTTCCTGGTGATGGTGCTGGCCACCCCGCGGCCGGCTGGGGCCCAGGAACCGCGACTCGGCACGATTGATTTTCCGACCTCGGGGGAGCCGGCGGCCCAGGCCGCGTTCATCCGCGGGGTCCTCTATCTGCACAGCTTCGAGTACGCCTCCGCCGCGCAGGCCTTCCGCGAAGCCCAGCGACTCCAGCCCGGCTTCGCCATGGCCTACTGGGGCGAGGCCATGACCCTGAACCATCCGGTCTGGAATCAGCAGGACAGCGTGGCCGGCCGGGCCGTCCTGGCGCGGCTCGCGCCGACGCCGGAAGCGCGGCAACGCACGGCCCCCACCGCACGCGAGCGGGGCTACCTCACCGCGGTCGAGCAGCTGTATGGCGACGGCGGTACCAAGCCCGGCCGCGACACGCTCTATGCCGCGGCGATGGAACGGCTGGCCGAGGAGTTTCCGGCCGATGCCGAGGCGCAGGCGTTCTACGCCCTGGCATTGCTCGGACTCAGCCAGGGTGACCGGGTGGTGCCGACCTATATGCGGGCCGGTGCCATTTCGCTCGCCCTCCTCCAGCAGTACCCCGACCACCCCGGCGCCGCCCACTACACCATCCACTCCTTCGACGACCCCGACCACGCCATTCTCGGGCTGCCTGCCGCGCGCGCCTACTCGCGGATCGCACCCGGTGCCCCGCATGCGCAGCACATGACCACGCACATCTTCCTGGCGCTCGGCATGTGGAACGAGGTCGTCAGCCAGAACATCATCGCCTCCGGGCCCGACAGCTCGAAGTGGACGCCCGGGCACTACACCCAGTGGCTGCAATACGGCCTGCTGCAGCTTGGCCGGACGGCGGAGGCCGACTCCCTCCTCCGCCGCACCCTGGCGCACGCGGGCACGCCGCTCAGGGGAGGCCGCGCCAGCTACGCGCTCGACATGCGGGCCGCGCAGATCGTCAATGGCCGCCAGTGGAGGGAGCCCTACCTGTATGCGCCGCTGGAGACGAGCAATACCGCCGTGGGGTCGGAAGCGGCCGACGCCTTTGCCCAGGGGTATGCGGCGCTGCAGCGCGGGGAGCCGGAGGTCGCGGCCGCCCAGCGCGATCGGTTCCCGGCGCTCCGGGCACGGGTGGCGGCACGGCCCGACTACACATTGCCCGCCGCGGTGAACGCCCTGTCCAGGGCGCTCGACGCCGCGATCGAATTTCAGGCCGGGCATCGCGACGAGGCGCTCCTGGTCCTCGATGAGGCGAACCGCATCGAGGACGCGATGCCGGTGGAATTTGGCCCGCCCTCCATCGTGAAGCCGACCTGGGAGCTTCGCGGCGAATTGCTCCTGGCCATGAACCGCCCGGGTGAGGCCAAGGAGGCGTTCACCCGGTCGCTGGCGCTGCAGCCGAACCGGTGGCTCTCCATCGAGGGACTGTCCGCGGCGAACCAGGCGCTGGCAACCCAGCGGGGCGGCCGGTGAAGGACGATCTCCCGGCTCGCCTCACCGCGATCCTCGGCGACCGCTACCGCCTCGAAATGCGGGTGGACGGGAAGCCGGCGCTGATCGGGCAGGGGGGGATGGCCACGGTCTTCCTCGCGGAGGATCCACGGCACGACCGGTGGGTTGCCATCAAGGTGCTCAAGCCGGACGTGGCGACCGCCATCGGTGCCGAGCGCTTCCTCCGCGAAATTCACATCGCTGCGCAGCTGCATCACCCCCACATCCTCGGCCTGATCGACTCCGGGCAGGCCGACGGCCTCCTCTACTACGTGATGCCGTACGTCGCCGGCGACACGCTCCGTGAGCGGATCGAGAAGGAGGGCGCCCTCCCGATTCCCGAGGCGGTGCGCCTCCTGCGGGAAATCGCGGACGCGCTCGCGCGGGCCCACAAGGCGGGGGTGATCCACCGGGACATCAAGCCGGAAAACGTACTGATCGAGGAGCGCCATGCCCTCGTGAGCGATTTCGGGGTGGCCAAGGCGCTCAGCGAGGCCACCGACTCCGTCCTGGCCGGCCGCTCCACCGCGGGATTCACCATTGGCACGCCGGCGTACATGGCGCCGGAGCAGGCGGCCGGCGACCCCGCGATCGACCACCGGGCCGACATCTACGCGCTCGGCATCGTGGCCTACGAGATGCTGACAGGCGACGTGCCCTTTGACGCCCCGACCCCACAGGGGATGCTGGCCGCTCAAGTATCGGTTGAACCGGCGCTGCTCAGGACCAGGCGCCTCGATGTGCCGCCCATGCTCGAGGCGCTGGTGATGAAGTGCCTTATCAAGGACCCCGACAAGCGATTCCAGCGCGCGGACGAGATTCTCGATGCCATCGAGGCGATGGGCACGCCGAGCCTCCCGGGTTTCGGCGGCGCGCTGCCCGCGCCGCAGGGCTCCTGGTGGAGCCGCCTGCCGCACGCAACCCGTCTCACGCTGATCCTCGGTGCGATCATCCTCGGCGCAATTCTCCTTCTCGGAGTCCTCCGCTGACCTCCCTCCCCGCTCGATGGGCCCCAGCGCTTCTGCTGTTCCTGCTGCCGGCGCCCTTGCAGTTCGCCCGACCTCTCTCCTCGGTCCCCGAGCGGGTCACGGCCAACGACAACCGTGTGCCCGCGGGCCGGCTGGCGGACGGCGTGCTCACTCTCCGCCTCGAGGTCCGACTCGGCGAGTGGTTCCCGCAGGCGGCCGATGGCCCGAGCGTGACGGTGCCGGTCTTCGCGGAGGAAGGGAAGGCACCGGAGGTTCCGGGGCCACTGGTGCGGGTCCCGGCGGGGACCATCCTCGACATCACGCTCACCAACCAGCTCCCCGACACCGGCGTGACCATCACAGGGTTCGGTCCACGGTCCGCCGATGGAAGCGATTCCCTCCGGCTCCCGGCGGGCGCCTCCCGTCACCTTCGGTACCGCGTCGACAGCGCCGGGACCTACCTGTATCGCGGGCGCACGGAAGCCCGATCGATGCGGAGGGGGTGGTCCTTCGAGGAGAGCCAGCTCGGCGGCGCCGTCGTCGTGGACCTGCCGGGGACCTCCCCGGTCGACCGGATCTTCGTGTTGAACATCTGGGCCGACCCCGTGGCGGAACGCAGCGACACCACCATTCCGCCGCGAAACGTCCTGGCGATCAACGGCCGATCCTGGCCCTACACCGAGCAGCAGACGATGACCGTTGGCGACTCGGTGCGCTGGCGCGTGGTGAACGCGAGCGATCGCGACCACCCGATGCACATGCACGGCTTCTACTACCGTGTCGTGGCCCAGGGGGACATCGCCCGCGACACCATCCTCGCCCCAGCCGACCAGCGACTCGTGGTGACGGAGAGCATGGTCCCGCAGTCGACGATGGACATCGCCTTCCATCCATCACAAATCGGCAACTGGCTCTTTCACTGCCACCTCATCTATCACGTGAACCCCGATGCTGCGCTCACCTGGCCGGATGGAACGCCGGCAGCCCACGATCCGGGGCAGCACATGGCGGGACTCGTGCTCGGGCTGGTGGTGGCCGCGCGCCCCGGATTCGGGGACGCAGCCCGGGGCGGGGCTCACCAGGTGCGCCTCGTCGTCCGGGAGGCGCCGGATTCCGCCAGCGACTCCGGAATGGTCATGAGCTACTCCCTCGGGGACGACGCCGACGATGCACCGGTGGCACTCCCCGCGCCGACGCTCTTCCTGACCCGAGGCGTCCCGACCGACGTGACCGTCGTGAACCAGCTCGACCAGCCGACCGGCGTCCATTGGCATGGGCTGGAGCTGCAGAGCCCCGCGGACGGCGTGGCCGGATGGAGCGGGATCGGCACTGCGGTGTTTGCACCGATTCAGCCAGGCGATTCCTTCGTGGCGCACCTCATCCAGCCCAGGGCGGGGACATTCATCTACCACACCCATCTCCGGGACCACGTGCAGCTCAATTCGGGGCTCTACGGGCCGCTGATCGTGCTGGAGCCGGGTGCGACATTTCATCCGGAGACCGATCACATCTTCCTGCTGGGCGGGCCGTTGCTGCTGAATGGCAGGGCGCAACCTCCCTCCCTCGCGTGGGGCACCGGCCCCGCCCATCGACTGCGATTCATCAATATCCTGGCATTTGGACGTCTCGAATGGCGCGTCATGAGCGGTGACACACTCGCCTGGTGGCGCCCGGTGGCGCGGGATGGAGCCGACCTCCCGGCGACACAGCGTGCATTCCAACGAGCCAGTACGATCATCGACGCCGGCGGTGCCGCGGACTTTGAAGTGCAGAGCTCCACCCCCGAGAATCTGCGGCTCGAAATCGCTATCCCCGCCGGGCGGGTCCTCAGGTCCGAGGAGATTCGAATTCGCCCTTCGGACACCCAGCCGGGAGCGCCTTAAGCTCTTGTAACACAACCCGATAGAGATTTGTCAAGGGCTTCCTGACGCCCCGGCATGACTTTTGACGGGGAAGCCCCTCCCTGTTAGATTTTGGGATGCGCGTCCTCGGTGTCATCCCGGCCCGACT
>DAOLIZ010000148.1:0-5310 GCA_035328285.1 Gemmatimonadales bacterium | reverse complement strand
GCCTGGTGGTTCGGCCGGTCTTCAAAACCGCGATGGAGGCGCCGTCGAGCCGGAGGTGTACGCGGAGACTCCCGCGCCGGCCCCGGGCGGCGGTGCCCGCGGTCCGGGCCCGATCCCGGGCGACCCGACCAAGCTCTTCGGCACCAGCAATGCCAAGGGCGCCACGGGCGACAAGCTGGTCGCCTACACCGAAAAGGCGTACCGTCCCCTCCGTCCCGGTGAGTTTTACAGCGCCGGCTTCCTCACCGAGGACCAGAAGCTGAGCTACGGTGAGGTGATGGGCGATGTGGTCCCGCCGATGGTGGCCAACCTGCAGTCGCCGACCACCGCCAACCAGTTCTCGCGGATCGGCATCATCCCGCCCAAGGGCGCCGCCTACCAGGTGGGCGATTCCCTGATGATTGCCATGCGGATCACCAGCTACGCCGGGTACGGCGACGTGATCTGGCCCACCGGGCTCGCGCGGGTCGTCGAGGTGACTCCCGAGCAGGCGGTCGCCCTCGTCCTCAACCAGTACGGCCGCATCCGCATCGGGCAGGTCTCGCTGCCGCTCGAGCGCTTCACCCCGGGCGGGTCAGCGCGCGCGGTCCCGGTCGCCGACGGCATCGAGGCAAAGGTCATCCAGGCCCGGTCGAGCAACGTGCTGACCGAGCAGCAGACGATCCTCTTCCTCGACAAGGGGCGCGCAGACGGCGTGGCGCCGGGCGATGTCTTCGAACTCTGGCGGACGCCCGAGGAGCGCTGGGATGCCGCGTCGACCGTCGCGGAGCCGATGGCCCGCCTCCAGATTGTCCGGGTTGGCGAACACACCTCGTCCGCGCTGGTGGTTCGCGTGATCTCGGCCGACATCCGGCCGGGGACCACGGCCAAGCAGGTCGCCAAGCTGCCGAACTGAGTTCGCCCTACTCTCGTACCCCGAGCACGCGGGGCCACCCGCCCTTCACGGGTCGGCCCCGCGTGCTCCGTTTTACCCTCACCCCTGAGGCTGGACATGGCTCGACGTGCCCTTGTGACCGGCGGCGCCGGCTTTATCGGCTCCCATATCGTGGAGGCCTATCTCGCCGCCGGCTGGGAGGTCACCGCGCTGGATGATCTCTCCCGCGGAAAGGCGTCCCAGGTGCCGGACGGCGTCCCGCTCGTCGTCGCGGACATCCGCTCGGACCTGGCGCGCACCACGGTCGCCACCGGCGGCTTCGACGTCCTGAACCATCATGCCGCGCAGATTGACGTCCGGTTCTCGGTCGACCGGCCGGCGGCCGATGCCGACATCAACATCGCCGGCTTCGTGAACCTGCTCGAGGGGGCGGGGCAGGGCGGCGTCCAGCGCGTGGTCTTCGCCAGCAGCGGGGGCGTGGTGTACGGCGACCCCGACGTGCTTCCCACCCCGGAATCCGCCCCGAAGCGGCCCGTGTCGCCGTACGGCGTGAGCAAGCTCGCGGGGGAACACTACCTCCGCGCGCTCGGCGGGCTCTACGGGTTCGAGGGGGTCTCGCTGCGGTATGCGAACGTGTGCGGGCCCCGCCAGGACCCCAAGTCCGAGGCCGGGGTGGTCTCCATCTTCGTCTCCCGGCTCCTGGCTGGCCAGCCGCTCGCCATTTTCGGCGACGGAACGCAGACGCGTGATTATGTTTCAGTCGTGGATGTCGCCCGCGCGAATGTGCTGGCGAGCACAGCGCCACTCGCGTCGGGTGACGATCATGACACCCGGGCATTCAACATCGCGACCGGGATCGAGCGTTCCGTGCTCGAACTGGCCGCCATCGCGGGTACGGTGACCGGGCGAACCCCGGAGCTGAAGATGGAGCCGGCTCGTCCGGGCGAAATCCTCCGCAGCGCACTCGACCCGACCAAGGCCGCCGAAGCGCTCGGCTGGCGGCCCGAAATGCCGTTCGACGACAATCTCGCGCTGCTCATGGAATGGTTCCAAACGGAGGGGTAATGCTCCTGCAGGTCGGTGGCGCGATTCCGCGCTCGTCGTTTGAGCTTCTGCAACAGGCCGGCGGCGAGACCAAGATTGTCCTGGCCGTCACTGCCCTCTTCTCCATCGTCTCCTGGTTCATCATCGGCCTCAAGTGGTGGCAGTTCCGCCGGATCCGACGCCAGGCGGACCACTTCTTCACGGAGCTGGAGCGGACCACCCGCCTGCAGGAGGCGTACACCATCCTGATGAAGCAGCCCCCCTCCCCGTACAACCGGCTCTTCCGCGAGGGGATGAACTTCTACAGCGAGCTCCGGCCCGGGGCCCTCCGCGACGAGGCGCCCACGGCCCGCGCCTCGCTGACGATGACCCAGCTCGAGGCACTCAAGATGGTGCTCGGCAAGGAGGTCTCCGCCGAGCGCGAGCTGGCCGCCCACCTGGTCCCCTGGCTCGCCACCATCGGCGCGGTGAGCCCCCTCCTCGGTCTCCTCGGCACCGTCCTCGGCATCATGGACGCCTTCATCGGCATCGCCGCCAAGGGCTCGGGCAACATCGCGGCGGTGGCCCCCGGCGTCGCCGAGGCCCTGATCACGACCGTGGCCGGCCTCGCCACCGCGATTCCCGCCATGATGGCGTACAACTTCTTCGTCCATCGGACCCGCGTGTTCGCCGGGGAACTCGAGGGCTTCGCCAACGAGCTCATCGGCACCATGGCCCGCGAGGGGCTGCTCTAGGTGGCCCGGCTCGGCGGGCTGGGCGGTGGTGGCGATGACGGCGACATGCACCTCAGCGCCGACATCAACGTCACCTCGCTGGTGGACGTCGCGTTCGTGCTGCTGATCATCTTCATGATCGCCGCGCCGCTGATGACGGGCGGCGTCGACGTGCAATTGCCGCAGGCCGAGGCGAGGCCGCTCCCCTCCAAGGAAGGGATGGTCGTGTCGGTGGACCGGGAAGGCCGGATCTTCATCGACCAGACCCGGGTCACCTACAACGATTTCCGCGTGACCTTCAAGGCCCTGGTCGAGAGTCGGAAGCCGTCCGGCGTCTACCTCCGTGCCGACCAGCGCGTGCCGTACGGCGACGTGGTGCGGGTGCTCGCCGTCATCCGGAACAGCGGCATCAAGGACGTCGGGCTGGTGGCTGAGGAGGAGGACCAGACCAAGTGAGCCGACCGGTGGCCATGCGCCGGCGGGCGCCCGAGGTGGCGGCGGGGGCCGCGGGGAGCGCACTGGTGCACCTGACGGTGCTCGCGCTGCTGATCGCCGGGGTCAAGGCGCCACCGGCCATGGCGCCGGTCTATGCCGTGGAGCTGGTGGCCGCCCCGGCTCCCACGACGAGCAAGCGCCCCGCCCCCGAGGCAGTGACCCGGCCGGTGGAACAGCCGGACCCGGGCCCGCCCGTGACGAAGCCGAACAAGGTCTCGCCGATCCCGTCCGCCAAGGCGCCCCCGAAACCGAAGGCGACGGCACCAAAGACCACCACCACGCCGGCCAAGCGGGAGCCGGCCCCCCGGTCCGAGTCCAAGACGGTTCCGGCGCCCGGCGAAACCCCGAGTACCGGCAACGACGCGGTCAACATCAAGACCCCCGGCCTGCAGTTCGCCTATCCGGAGTACCTGCGGAACATCGTGGCGCAGGTCTATCGCCGCTGGGATCGTCCCGGCGGGAACCAGAGCCTGCGGGCCGAGGTCAGCTTCTTCATTCTGCGGGATGGCAGCGTGCGTGATATTCGATTCCTGACTCGCTCGGGCAACTTCAGTTTCGACCTCAGCGCGCAGGGGGCCATCGAGGCCGCCGGCAACGCACATGCGTTCGGGCCGCTTCCCGACGGGTACGAAGCCGACGTGTTGCCGGTGAGTTTCTTCTTCACCCCGCAGGCGGGCTCGTGAACCGGCTGCTGCTCACCGGGCTGCTGCTGGCGGCCGTCTCGCCCCTCGCGGCCCAGGACCCCACGCCGCCGCTCGATCGTGGAGTGCGGGTGGGGATCACCTACCAGCCCGGCACGCGGCCGCGACTCGTCATGCTGCCGGGTCCCGGCCTCGACTCGGTTCGCGCCATCATGCAGCGCGATCTCGACTTCAGCGACCGGTTCGAGGTGCTCCCGCTGGCTCCGGGCGGCTCCTCGGTGGCCTCCACGGTCAACTACCAGCTGTATCGGACCCTGGGCGCGGAATACGGCGTCGAGGTGCGCGCCGAGGCCGCCGGCGTGGCGGTGCGCCTCCACGACATCGGCGCCGGGACGGTGCGCCAGCAGCAGTCATTCACCATCCCCGCGGAGTCGGCGCCCGATTTCCGGATGGCGGTCCATCGGGTGTCGGACGAGGTCGTCCGCTGGGTGACCGGCACGCCTGGCGTCGCCGCCACCCGCCTGCTCGTGCTGATCGACCGGCGCGCCTACCGGGTCGACAGCGATGGCGCGGCCATGACGGCGGTGACGCCCGCCTCCGAGACAATCCTGTCGCCGACCTGGTCGCCGGACGCCCGCTCCATTGCGTACACCCGGTTCCTCGACGGCGCGGGCCCGATCATGCTGCTGGACCTGGCCACGGGCCGGTCGCAACGGGTGTCCGGGACCGAGTCACAACTGAACTTCACGCCCGCCTTTTCACCGGATGGCCGGACCCTGGCCTTCGCCCGGACCGACCAGGAGGGCGGCACGGATATCTACGCGGTCAATATCGTCGATCAGTGCTGTCTCCGACGGTTGACCGTGGGGCGTTTCGCGGATAACCTTTCGCCCACGTACGCGCCGGATGGTCGACGGATTGCGTTCGTTTCGACGCGGCCCGGCACCCCGCAGATTTATGCGATGTCGTCGGATGGGACTGACCAGGAGCTGCTGGCCCCTTATGATTATGGGGCGACCGGCGCGTCGAACGCGCCTGAATGGTCGCCGGATGGCGCCTCTGTGGCGTTTCACCGGGACATCGACCGCGCGCCGCAGGTGTTCATTCTCGAGGTGGGCAGCCGCCGGTTCAAGCAGTTGACGTCGAGCGGCCGCAACTCCGACCCGACCTGGGCCCCCGACGGCCGTCACCTCGCGTTCATTTCCGACCGGAGCGGGCGACGGCAGATCTGGATCATCGACACGGAGACCGGACGCATTCGCCAGATCGCGACAGCCGGCGACGCCCGTCTCCCGCACTGGTCCCGCCGACTGGGCGGAACTGCACCGTAACCCCAACACCCCCGATTGGAGTACCTATCATGAAGTCCCGTTCCCTGATGGTCTTCGCGCTGCTGGCCGCGGCCGCCTGTGGTGGCAAGAAGCCCGCTGAAACCCCGCCGCCGACGCCGGCGCCGGCCCCGATCGACAGCACCGCGATCAAGGCGCGGATGCGCCAGGACTCGATCAACGCCGCCGAGGCGCGCGCCCGCGCCGCCGCCGAG
>DAOLIZ010000147.1:0-5365 GCA_035328285.1 Gemmatimonadales bacterium | reverse complement strand
GGCCCGGCCGCGGTGGGGGCGCTGCAGGACCTGCTGGGCGACAGTGACGAGGCGGTCCGGGCTGCCGCACAGCGCGGGCTGTCCGGCGGCTGACCGGTTGGCGCGCTACTGGGGCGCGAACGCGGTATCGGGCTTCAGCGAGCGGGCAAAGGCCGCCAGCAGGCGGGCGGCACGGTCGAGGTCCTCGAGCTGCACCAACTCGTTCGGGCTGTGCATGTAGCGCAGCGGGACGCTGACCAGGCCCGTCGCCACGCCGCGCGCGGCGGTGAAGATGTGGTCGGCGTCGGTGCTGGTCATCCGTGGCGCCGCCTCGACCGAGTACGGGATCTTCTCCTTCTCCGCCGCCGCCACCAGCCGATCGAACACGGCCGCGTTGACGGCACTGCCCCGGCTGAGCACCGGCCCCCCGCCGAGCTTGTAGTCGCCATGACGCCGCTTGTCGATGCCGGGATAGTCGGTGGCGTGGGTCACGTCCACCACGATCGCCACCTGTGCGTCGAGTTCGGTGGCGCTGGTCCGCGCCCCGCCGCCCGTGTAGCCGATCTCCTCCTGCGTGGTGCCCACCGCCGTGACCCGCGCCGCCAGCTTCTTGCCGGCCAGCAGCCGCAGCGCCTCGAGCACCACGTAGGCGCCGATGCGATTGTCGAGCGACCGGCTGGAGAGGCGCCCGTTCGGGAGTCGAAGCACATTCGAGGTCAGCACGCCGGGATCGCCCACCTTCACGCGGGTCAGCGCTTCCTTCCGGTTCTTCGCGCCGATGTCGACCCAGAGATCCTCGACCTTCGAGACCTTGTCCCGGTCGTCCTTTTCCATCAGGTGAATTGCCTTCTTGCCGATGACGCCCTCCACCGGCCCGGCGTGGCCGAGCAGGGTGACGCGTTGCCCCACGAACACCTGTGAGTCCCAGCCGCCAATGCCCGCAAAGGAGAGGAACCCGTCGTCGTCCACGTGCACGACCATCAGCCCGATTTCGTCGAGGTGGCCGGCGAACATCACCCGCGGCGACCCGGGCTCGTTGACGGTGGCGTAGCAGTTCCCGTGGACGTCGCTGCGGACGTCGTCGGCAAAGGCGGTCGCCTCGGCGCGCCAGAGCCGGGCAGGGGCCGCCTCGAAACCGGAGGGGCCGGGAGCGTCGAGGAGCCGGGTCAGGAAGTCGTAGGAGCGGGGAGGCATGGGAGTCCGGTGCGTGAGGGTATGCGGTGGCATGACGCCAGCGCTAGGGAGCGAGTCGTCCAGGCGTCGTAGCGAGCAGGACGCCGAAGCCGGCCAGGATCACGGCGAACGCGGCGATCGCCTGGCCGTCCACCGCGAGCACCAGCGCGCCCACCAGCACCGTGCCCTCGCCGATGGCCCACACCGCCACGGCCTTCGGGAGGTGCCGGCGCCACCAGGTGTCCGCGTCCTGCGAGGCCGCGCGCTCCGGGATCAGGCGACGAAATGCCAGGCCGGCGAGGAGCCCCGACGCGGCCAGCGCGTAGGCTGCGAAGGTGACCGCGCCGCCGGTCCCATCCGGGATCGCGAGCGCGCCACGGTACACCCAGGCGAGGGCGGCCAGCGCGCCGGCGCTCGCGGCCAGGCTCAGGTACAGGATGCGGGCGACGGTGGCCGGGGAGGTGGGGGACGGGGCTGGTGGTGGCGTCATCGTGAGACAGAAGGTACGGGCTCGAGTTGGGCGCGTCCAGATGTCACGAGGACGATCGCCTCTCGTACTTCCAGTTTCGCGACTTCCCCTCTGTCAGCCACTCGATGGTGGTCTGCACCCGTCCGGCGCGCGTCTCGGCGCGCTTGGCCTCGGTGATCCACTGGACGTATTCCCGGCGGTGGCTGGGGCTCGATGCGTCCCAGGCCGCCCGTGCCCTGGCGTGCTTCTCGAGTCCGGCGCGCAGGTCGGCCGGGGTGCGCGGGGCCGGTTTGGGCCGTCGAGCCGCCTTCTTCGCCGGCATTCCCGTTCCCGCCTCATTGACGCGCATCGCCTCGCGGACGTACCGGGTCAGGATCCGCGGCGATGGCAGTTGCCCGACCTCCGTCAGGCGTCCGAACTGCCCCATCGCGGAGCCGGCCCGGTTGTCGCGGGCCTTCACGACCCGTCCCCCCTTCCAGAATCCGAATCCGACATGCTGCTTGAAGCCGGCCATGAAGCAGAGGATGCCGTGATAGGTGAACATCGGCATCCCCCACTTCATGGTCTCCTCGACGTCGGGGCAGGCGGTGTGCACGACCTTCCGCACGTGCGTCAGGATCGGCCGCGCGAAGGGGGCGGCGTCCGTGATGTAGGCGCTGACTCGGGGATCGCGGGTGCCCATCGGTCACTCCGCTCCCGGGTCGGCGAGGGTCGCGACGTCGGCCGCATCGGTGAATGCCAGAGATTCGGAATTCACGCAGTAGCGGAGGCCGCTGGGCCGCGGCCCATCCTCGAAGACGTGCCCGAGGTGGGCATCGCACCGGGCGCAGAGAATCTCGGTCCGGCGCATGCCATAGGTGCGGTCCTCCGCCGTCGTCACGTTTTCCTCGGCCACGGGGTGAAAGAAGCTTGGCCAGCCGGTACCCGAGTCGAACTTGTGGTCAGAGGCGAAGAGCGGCAGCCCGCAGCAGATGCAGCTGTAGACCCCGGCCCGCTTGTTGTCGAGCAGGGTGCCGCAGTGCGGGGCCTCGGTCCCCTTGCCGCGCGCGATCCGATACTGGGCTGGCGTGAGCCGAGCCTGCCATTCGGCATCGGTCCTGACGACCCGCGCCGACTCGACCGGACCGACCAGGTGACCCTCGCGATTGAACACCTTCACTTGCATGGCGCGCTCCCTACTCAAAGGCGGGTGGCAGTGGATTCGAGGGACGCTCAGCATCCCAAAAGATCGACATCACCCACCACCGACTCCCGTCCCAGAACAACTGGATCGAATTGATACCGCGGGCGAACGGGGCTGGCTCCGTGTCGCGAAAGCTTGCATAGGAGCTGAACGCGTGCGCGATGGTGCCATAGCGCTCGGTCTGCCGGTGCAACTCCCGCTCGGTGAACCCGGTGGCCACCAGGAACGAGTCCGCCCGCGCCTGATACTCCGCCGGCGTCATGATCCGGAGTCTGCACGCGCCGGCGGTGTCACAGGCGGTGGGGATCAGGCGGGCGTCGGGGTGCATCAGCGAATGAAATCGGTCCCACTGCCGCGGCTGGCCCACCGGCCCGCTGATGACCGCGTACAAGGTCATGATGATGCTGTCGATCGAGCTGACGTCCGCTTTCCGTGCAGGCGGCTGGTCCTGCGCGGTGCCGGTGCCCACTCCGGCGGCGAGGAGAAGCACGGCGATGAAGATGGTGAGACGGCGGTACATGGCAGGTCCTTCCGGTCGCAGGGGAACGAGGGCCAAAGCTATCGATCCCAGTGGAGCGTATGGAAGAGGCGGTGCAGCAACGGCGCGAGCAGGATGCCGGCTGCAAAGATGAAGACCAGGCCGGCGAACAGCGCATAGGTGCCGGCGAAGAGCTTGCCCATGTTCGTCTGGGGGGCGTTGACCGGCCCCATGCCTCCCAGCAGCATGGCGGCGTTCAGGAACGCGTCACGCCACGCGAGGCCCTCGAAATGGATGTACCCCGCCATGCCGATCGCCAGCGAGATCGCGAGCAGGATGAGCACGGCGCCGAAATGGCGCGCGAGGCGCGCGAGAAACCTGCCCAGGGGAAGCGGTCGATCCCTGCGTGATTCGTACATGTGCCATTCCTTCGGACTGTACGGCCCCAGTGGCGTTGAGGCGCCCCGGGTTCAGGTCGCCGACACCTCGTGCCAGAAGCTGATGTCGGGCGGGCCCGCGAAGATGGCCGCGGCGCCCTGGATGAATGCCTGAATGTGCGGGGTCTGCATGTGCGGGCCGGTGTAGGCCGCCTGGGAGGTCCAGCGTTCGTACAGCAGGAACCGGGTCGCGTCGGCCGCATCCTGCAGCATGGTGATGCTCAGGCAGTCGGGTTCCCTGGCGAGCACCGTCTGGATGAGGGGCGCCAAGGCGGCCCGGGCCGTGGCGCCCTTGCCGGGCTGGGCGCGGTAGATGATGACAACCGTGACGGCGGTGGCGGGCATCCAGGCTCCGTGGCAAATGGTTGATCAGCGAATATCCCCAGCCGCCGGCGAATGCGCCAGCGCCAGGCGCGCCTCCTCGCCCGCGGCCGCCGTCAGGTCCTGGTTGCCCATGGCCACGCCCACCTTCTTCAGGAAGGCGTTGGGGGGTTCCCCGCCCGCGAAGACCCACATCCAGTCGTTCGCGAGTTCGGTGACCGTCCCGCCCACCGAGATGAGGACCGACTTTTCCCGAACCTCCGTCGGCTGGGACTCGTAGAGCACGCGCAGCTTCTTCCCCTTGATCGCCTCCTGCAGTTTTTGCGCGTTCCGCTCCTTGATCCGGCTGAACTCTGCCTGCCGGTACGAGAGCGTGACCTGGTTCCCCTTCTGGTAGGCGAGACCCAGCGCCGCCTCGACGGCGCTGTCCCCGCCGCCCACCACGAGGATCTTCGAGTCGACATAGGCGTCGGCCTCGATGAGGCTGTACATCACCTTGGGGAGCTCCTCCCCGGGGATGTTCAGTTTCCGTGGAGTCCCCCGCCGGCCCAGCGCCAGCACGACGTGGCGAGCCCGGCAGGTGCCGCCCGTGCTCGTGACGCGGAAGGTGCCGTCGGACTCCCGGTCGATGGTCTGCACCTTCTCCCCGGTGCGGACCGTGAGATCGCCCCGTGCGATGACGGACGCCCAGAACGCGAGCAGCTCTTCCTTGGAGATTTCCATCTTCTTGAACCTGCCGTGGAGCGGAAACTCCACCGGGCTCGTCATGACCAGCTTCTGCCGTGGGTACTTGGCCACCGTGCCCCCAACTTCCTCCTGCTCGAGGGTCACATAGCTGAGCGCCCGTTCCACGGCGCGCAGCGAGGCACTCAGTCCGCCCGGGCCTGCACCGACGATGCACACGTCGAGGATGTCCGGCGTGCTCGGCTGCGAGGCGACCCGGCGGGCGATCGTGTCCATGCACTCGCGGCCCTGGTTGACCGCATTCTTGATGAGGGCCAGTCCGCCGAGTTCCCCGATGATGAACAGGCCTGGGATGTTGGTCTCGTACTCACGCGAGAGCCTCGGCATGTCGGCGCTGATGCTCGGATCCGCCATCACGATCTCGATGGCCCCCACCGGGCAGACCTCGGCGCAGACACTGTGGCCGATGCACTTGTGCCCGTTGATGATGGCGGCCTTTCCCGCGATCACCGCCAGCACGTTCCCCTCGGGGCAGACGTCGACACAGGCGCCGCAGCCGATGCAGTGCGACACGTCGATGTGGGGGTGCTGCGCCCGCGGCCCGCTCGAATGGAGCTTGCCGCGTTCGGCGGCCGCGAGCG
>DAOLIZ010000146.1:0-5398 GCA_035328285.1 Gemmatimonadales bacterium | reverse complement strand
GCGGGGCTCCGGCGCCAGCCGGCCAGGGCCAGGGGATGCAGCCCGCCGCCGGCCCGCCGCCAACGGGGGCGAGTCAACCCTGATGAGCCGGATCCAGCTTCTCGCTGCGTGCCTGGTCCTCCTGGGGGCTGCCCCGGCAGCCGCCCAGGAGGCACCGGTCGTCGTCGACCGGGTGGTCGCGGTGGTCGGCAACAAGCCGTTGCTGGCCTCGCAGCTGGACGAGTTGCTCTTCTCGCAGCTGGCCCAGGGCACGAAGCTCCCGGAGGGCGACTCCGCCGCCATGCATGCGCTGCGGGCGGCGGCGCTCGAGCAGTTGATCAACCAGGAATTGATGGTGCAGGAAGCGCTGCGGGACACTGCCATCAAGGTGACCGACCAGGACGTGGCCTCCCGGGTGGACCAACAAATCAAGCGCGTCCGGCAGGGGTTCACCTCGGAGGTGGACTACCGCAACGAGCTCAAGAAGGCCGGGTTCGGGAGCCCGGAGGAATACCGGCGGTGGCTCACGGAGCAGCAGCGAAAGGTCGCGCTGGAGGAGGCGCTCAAGAACTCGCTGCGTGAGCAGGACAAGCTGAAGCCCGTCTTCCCCACGGAACAGCAGATGGAGGCCTTCTTCGAGGCCCAGAAGGGGAAGCTCGGCAAGCGCCCGGCCACGATTTCCTTCAGGCAGATTGTGCTGGCCCCGCGGGCCGATTCCGCGGCCAAGGCCAGGGCGCTGGCACTGGCGGACTCGATCAGGGTGGCGCTGCTTGATGGCGCTGACTTCGCCACCGCCGCCCGACGGTTTTCGCAGGATCCTGGTTCCGCGCAGCAAGGGGGCGACCTTGGCTGGCTGCGGCGAGGTCCGCCGCTGGCGCCGGACTTCGAGAAAGCGGCGTTCGCGCTGAAGCCCGGCGTGATTTCGCCGCCGGTCGAGTCTCCCTTCGGGTATCACATCATCCAGGTGAAGCGCGTGCAGCCGTCGGAGATCGACGTCCGGCACATCCTGATCATGCCCGCGGTCACCGAGGCCGACGCACAGGCGGCCCACGCCCTCGCCGACAGTCTGGCCGACGCGATCCGGAACGGCGCGTCGTTCGACTCGCTCCAGCGGATCTATCACGACCAGGCGGAGGAGCGGGAAGCGAAGGCGGCGCCGATGGCCCAACTGCCGCCCGCCTACCAGGCCGCGCTTGCCAACGTCGATTCGGGGAGCGTGGCACCGGTCTTCACGCTCGAGGCGCCCAACAACCGCAGCAAGTTCGTCGTGGCGCTTGTACTCGGGAACTCACCGGAAGGGGATGTCTCCTACGCGGATGTTCGCGACGCGATCCGCAACATGCTGAGCGCGCAGATGGCCGAGGAACGGTACATCCAGCAGCTGCGCCGGTCGGCGTACGTCGAGGTGCGGGAGCTGTGAGGCCCCGGATCGCCGTCACCCTCGGCGATCCACGCGGGATCGGGCCCGAAATTGTCGCCCGCGCACTCGAAACCCCGCTGGACGCAGAAGTCACCGTCCTCGGCGCCGACGACCAGGTCGCCGGGGTGCGTGCCGACCACCGGATCATCGTAGGACCGTGGGGCCTGGGCTCCGGAGAGCAGCACTCCGCGACCCCGGGCCCCTCGCGCGTGGTGCAGGCGGGGCGACTTGCCGGCCACGCCATCGAGCGGGCGGCGAGTCTGGCCCTGGCCGGAAAGGTGGACGCCATCGTCACCGGGCCGGTCCACAAGCACGCGCTCCACCAGGCTGGATTCGCCTGGCCGGGTCACACCGAGTGGCTGGCGGACCTGGCGGGGGGCGTCGAGGTGGCGATGATGCTCGCGTCGGAGCGGCTGCGGGTCGTGCTGGTCACCACGCACATCGCGCTTCGTGACGTGCCGTCGATGGTGACCCAGGACCGGATAATTCGCACGGGCCGGGTGACAGCGGCCGGACTCCGGGACTGGTTCGGCGTGGCCGCGCCGCGGCTCGCGGTCTGCGCCCTCAATCCGCATGCGGGCGAGGGAGGGCTGTTCGGCGACGAGGACGAGCGGGTGCTCCGCCCCGCCGCGAGGGCGCTCGGAGCCGCGGGGCCGCTGCCGGCGGACACGGTTTTCGTGCGGGCGATGCGGGGTGAGTTCGACGCCGTGCTGGCGCCCTATCACGACGTGGGGATGACGGCCATCAAGGTCGCCTCGTTCGGACAGGCGGTGAACGTGACGCTGGGGCTCCCCTTCCCGCGAACCAGCCCCGATCATGGCACGGCGTTCGATATCGCGGGGACCGGGACGGCGGACGCGGGGAGCATGCGGGCGGCGATCGAAATGGCGGTGCGGCTGGCTGGAACGGCGGCCGGGCAGCGGGCGGGCTAGGGCGTTCCCTCCTTCTGCTCCTCGACGGTCATCCGCACCTCGTTGACCCTTCGCCCTTCCATCGACACGATCTCGAAGGTCCGTGGTCCCACCACGACCCGATCTCCCACCCGGGGGAGCCGGCCCAGCTCGCCGAAGAGGAATCCCCCCAGCGTGGTGTAGTTCCGGTCGTCGAGGTCGGCGTCCCACTGGTCGTTGAACTCGGAGAGCGTCATCGCCCCCTCGAGGAGCGGGGCGCCCCCGGCCGCCGCGGCCAGTTCTTCCGGGACGTCGTGTTCGTCGAAGATCTCGCCGACGATCTCCTCCAGCAGGTCCTCCATTGTCACCAGCCCCGCGGTGCCGCCGTACTCGTCGAGAACCACGGCGAAGTGTGTCTTGAGCCGCTTCATGTCCGTCAATACGTCCTCGACCTCGCGGGTGCCGGGGACGAACAGCGGCTCCCGCTTGATGCTTCCGACGGTGGCGGTGGGGTCGGCCCGGAGGGCGCGCAGCACATCCTTGGCCAGCACCACCCCGGTAATCTCGTCGAGGCTGGAGACGTAAACCGGATAGCGGGAGCGGCCCGCCTCCGCGATGACGTCGGCGGCCTCCGTGACCGGCAGGTCGGCGGGGAGTGCGACGATCTGGGTCCGAGGCGTCATCACCTCTTCAGCGGACTTCTCGCTGAACTCGAAGACCCCTTCGAGGAGCCGCGCGTCCTCCCTCTCCATGGAGCCGCCGACCTGGCTCTGCTCGACGAGCATCCGGATTTCCTCGGTCGAGTGGAGGCGTTCATGGTCCCCGCGGGGCTGGATCTTGAAGAGGCCGAGCAGCCAGTTCGCGGTGCCGTTGAGGAGGGAGATGGGGCCGGCCATGAGCCAGCTGAAGCCGATCAGCGGGCCGGCCACCCAGCGGCTGACGTCCTCCGGATAGAGCAGGGCAAGCGACTTGGGGACCAGTTCGCCGAGGACGATGTGCAGGGCCGTGATGATGGCGAAGGCGGTGGCCGCCGAGACGGCGTGAGTGGTCCAGACGGCGGCGGGCTCGGGGAGGAAGGCGAAGAGCCCGTCGAGGAGGCCGGCCAGGGCGGGCTTGCCGATCCAGCCGAGGCCGAGAGAGGCCAGGGTGATCCCGAGCTGGGTGGCCGAGATGTAGCGGTCGAGGGAGCGAACGGCCCGCCGGGCCAGGGCGGCCTTGCGGTCGCCGGCCTGGATCATCTCGTCGAGGCGGGTGCGGCGGGCGCCGACCAGGGCGAATTCGGCCGCGACGAAGTAGGCATTGGCCAGGACGAGGAGGACGACGGCGAGCAGGCCGGTACCGATGGCGGGCGAGGTGGACGGATCCATTCCGTGAAGGTAGTGACCCTCCCGTTCCCCCGCGAGGTTTTGCCCCCCTCCCCGGGGGATTCTGGCCATTGCTCCCGCCAGTGGACTGCGCTATATATGCCGCCGTTGGGAGGGGATGGACTGGGGTCTGGTAGCGGTCTCGAATGAAGTGCAGGGGCAAATGGCAGGAACCGAGCAGATTCGCAATATCGCCATCATCGCGCACGTGGACCACGGGAAGACGACGCTGGTCGACCAGATGCTTCGTCAGGCGGGGGCCTTCCGGGCCAACCAGCAGGTGGACGAGCGCGTCATGGATTCCAACCCGCTGGAGCGGGAGCGGGGGATCACCATTCTTGCCAAGAACACGGCCGTGCGGTGGAAGGGCGTCAAGATCAACATCGTGGACACGCCCGGGCACGCCGACTTTGGTGGCGAGGTCGAGCGGATCCTGCGGATGGTGGACGGCGTCCTGATCCTGGTGGACGCCGCCGAGGGGCCGATGCCGCAGACGCGGTTCGTCACGCGGAAGGCGCTGGACCTCGGGCTGCTGCCGATCGTGGCCATCAACAAGATCGACCGGCCGGACGCCGAGCCGATGCGGGTGCACGACGAGGTCCTGGGGTTGTTCATCGACCTCGAGGCGAGCCATGAGCAGCTGGACGCGCCGTTCCTCTACACCTCGAGCCGCCACGGGACGGCCACGGCTGAGCTCGACCAGCCCGGTCCCGACCTCGCGCCGCTGTTCGACGCCATCCTGGCGCACGTGCCGCCGCCGAGCAGTGACGCCAACGGCCCGTTCCAGATGCTCATCTCCACCCTCGACTTCACCACCTTCCTCGGGCGGATGGGAATCGGGCGGATCGAGCGGGGGACGCTGAAGGTGGGCGACCAGGTGGCGCTGCTGCCGATCGGGGCGCCCGGCCAGGTGGGACCGGAGGAGGCGGTGGAGCGGAGCCGCATCACCAAGCTCTACACCTTCGATGGCCTGCACCGGGTGGAGGTGCAGGAGGCGGTGGCGGGCGACATCGTGGTGCTGGCCGGGCTGGAGGGGATCGAGATTGGCCGGACGGTGACCGCGATCGACCACCTCGATCGCATGGAGGGCATCGCAGTCGAGGAGCCCACCATATCAGTGGACTTCATCGTCAACAACAGCCCGTTTGCCGGTCGCGAGGGGAAGTTCGTCACCAGCCGCCAGGTCCGGGACCGGCTCTTCAAGGAGCTGGAGCGCAACGTGGCGCTGAAGGTGGAGCCGACCGAGAGCCCCGACACGCACACCGTGTCCGGCCGCGGCGAGCTGCACCTGGCCATCCTGATGGAGACGATGCGGCGCGAGGGCTTCGAGTTCCAGGTGTCGCGGCCCCGGGTCATCACGAAGATCGGCCCGAACGGCGAGCGCCTGGAACCGTACGAAGAGCTGATGATCGACGTGCCCGAGGAGTACATGGGGGCGGTCATCGAGAAGCTCGGGCCCCGGCGCAGCGAGATGCTGGAGCTGAAGAACCCGGGGCAGGGGATGGTCCGGATGATGTTTCGGATCCCGGCGCGCGGCCTCTTCGGCTACCGGTCGGAGTTCCTGACCGACACCCGCGGCACCGGCATCATCCATCACCGGTTCCTCGACTACGGACCGTGGGCGGGGCCGCTGGCGGGTCGCAAGCGCGGGGTGCTCGTGGCGGACCGCGAGGGGAGCGTCGTCGCGTTCGCGCTCGGCAACCTGCAGGAGCGGGCGCAGATGTTCGTGGCGCCGAGCGACCAGG
>DAOLIZ010000145.1:0-5426 GCA_035328285.1 Gemmatimonadales bacterium | reverse complement strand
TACATCCCGACCAACGTCATCTCGATCACCGACGGCCAGATCTTCCTGACCACCGACCTCTTCTACTCGAACATCCGCCCCGCCGTGGACGCCGGCATCAGCGTCAGCCGCGTCGGCGGCAACGCGCAGATCAAGGCGATGAAGCAGGTGGCCGGTCCGCTCCGGCTCTCGCTGGCGCAGTTCCGCGAGCTCGAGGCCTTCTCCCAGTTCGGCTCCGACCTCGACGCGGCCACGCAGAAGCAGCTGGCCCGCGGCGCCCGCCTGGTCGAGGTGCTGAAGCAGCCGCAGTACGCGCCGATGCCGGTGGAGCGCCAGGTGGCCATCATCTACGTGGTGACCAACGGCCACCTCGACGACGTCGAGGTCGGGCACATCCGGCAGTGGGAGGCCGACTTCCTCGAGTATCTCGAGTCGGCGCATCCCGCCGTGCTCGACGGGATCCGGACCAAGAAGGCGTTCGACAAGGAGCTCACCGCCGCGCTCGAGACGGCCATCGCCTCCTTCAAGCCGCTGTTCCACGCCGCGTAATGGCCAAGTCGAAGGCCCTCAAGGGCCGGATCCGCTCGGTCACCAACACCCGCAAGATCACGCGGACGATGGAGCTCGTGGCCACGTCCAAGCTGAAGCGGGCGCAGGACCGCGTCGTCGCCACCCGGCCCTACGCCGAGGCGCTGCGCGGCGTCATCGCCGACCTCGTCACCCCCGAGCTGGCCGAGGGCTTCCCCCTCCTCCGGCAGCCGGCGCCGCCGGCCAAGGGCGGCCCGACGCGGGCGGCGGTCATCCTGCTGACCTCCAATCGCGGGCTGGCGGGCGGGTTCAACGCCAACCTGATCAAGGAAGCCCGCCGCCGGATGGAGGCGCTGGAGAAGGCCGGCTACACGGTCGATCTCTACGCCGTCGGCAAGAAGGGCATCGGCTTCTTCAAGTATCTCGGCCGGACCATGGCGCTGCAGCGCTCCGACGTCACTGACAACCCGACGCCGGATCACGCCATCGAGGTCATGGCGCCGCTGATCGACGCCTATTCGCAGGGCGAGCTGGCGAGCGTGGACCTGGTCTACGCGGCGTTCATCAGCCCGCTCACCACCCCGCCGACGACCCTCCGGATTCTCCCGGTGGAGCCGCCGGCGGCGAAGGCGGGGGCCGCACGGGCCGACTACATCCTGCGGCCCGACGCCGCGCAGATTCTCGACCGGCTCCTCCCGCTCTACGTGCGGAACACGATGTACCGCGGGCTGGTCGAGACCAGCGCCGCCGAGCACGGGGCCCGGCGCACCGCGATGAAGAGCGCCACCGACAACGCGGGCGAGATCCTCGACCTGCTCAAGCGGACCTACAACCGTCAGCGCCAGGCGGCGATCACGCAGGAAATCGCCGAGATCGTCGGCGGCGCCGCGGCGTTGCAGGGCTAACCCGATCACTCTGACTCCACGGGATACCAACGCATGACCACCGCCACACTCAATATCGGCACCGTCGTCCAGGTGATCGGCCCCGTCCTCGACGTCGAATTCGAGCCCGGCAAGCTGCCCGAGATCTACAACGCCCTCCTCCTCGAGGACGCCAGCGGCGCGCAGCCGATCAAGCTCGTGGCCGAGGTGCAGCAGCACATCGGGCAGAACCAGGTGCGCGCGGTGGCGATGAGCTCCACCGACGGCGTCGTCCGGGGGATGCAGATCACCGACACCGGCTCCGCCATCACCGTCCCGGTCGGCGACGTGCCGCTCGGCCGGATCCTGAACGTCCTCGGCGAGCCGGTGGACGGCGGCGCCCCCATCCCCGCGGGGGTGGAGCGCTGGCCCATTCACCGCGAGACGCCGAAGTTCGTCGACCTCGAGCCGAAGACCACCGTGTTCGAGACCGGCATCAAGGTCATCGACCTCATCGCCCCGTTCGTGAAGGGCGGCAAGATCGGCCTCTTCGGCGGCGCCGGCGTCGGCAAGACCGTCGTCATCATGGAGCTGATCAACAACGTGCAGAAGGGCCACGGCGGCAAGTCGGTCTTCTGCGGCGTGGGCGAGCGGACCCGCGAGGGGAACGACCTCTACCTCGAAATGTCCGAGAGCGGCGTGCTCAAGTCGACCGCCCTCATCTACGGCCAGATGAACGAGCCGCCGGGCGCCCGGCTCCGCGTCGGGCTGACCGGCCTGACGGTGGCGGAGTACTTCCGCGACGTCGAGAACCAGGACGTGCTCCTCTTCATCGACAACATCTTCCGCTTCACCCAGGCCGGCTCGGAAGTCTCGGCGCTCCTCGGCCGCATGCCGAGCGCGGTCGGGTACCAGCCGACCCTGGCCACCGAGATGGGCGACCTGCAGGAGCGGATCACCTCGACCACCAAGGGGTCCATCACCTCGGTGCAGGCCATCTACGTGCCCGCCGACGACCTGACCGACCCGGCGCCGGCCACCGCCTTCGCCCACCTCGACGCGCAGGTCGTGCTCTCCCGCGCCATCTCGGAGCTGGGCATCTACCCCGCCGTGGACCCGCTCGACAGCTCGAGCCGGATCCTCTCGCCGCAGTACGTCGGCGAGCGGCACTACAAGGTTGCCATCGGCGTGCAGCTCACCCTGCAGCGCTACAAGGCGCTCCAGGACATCATCGCGATCCTCGGCATGGACGAGCTCTCCGAGGAGGACAAGCTGGTCGTGTCCCGGGCCCGCCGCATCCAGCGCTTCCTGTCGCAGCCCTTCTTCGTCGCCGAGCAGTTCACCGGCTTCCCCGGCAAGTACGTCAAGCTCGAGGAGACCATCGAGAGCTTCGAGCGGGTGCTTTCCGGCGAGTTCGACCACCTGCCCGAGCAGGCCTTCTACATGGTCGGCGGCATCGACGAAGCGGTCGAGAAGGCCAAGAAGATGGCGGCGGCGTGATGCGAGTCACGGTGATTTCCCCCGAAGGGTCCATCTTTGACGGGGAGGCGGAGAGCCTGCAGGCCCCCGCCTACGACGGGCAGGTGGGGATCCTGCCGCACCACGCCCCATTCATGACACTGCTCGGCGAGGGTACCTTGCTGGTGCGCGTCGCCGGTGGTGAGCAGTCCTTTGCGGTGCGCGGCGGGTTCCTGCAGGTGGTGGGGAACGTCGTCCGCGTCGTCGCCGAACATGCCAAGGAGGTTGTCCATGCGTCGTAGCCTGATCGCGGCCGTTTCGTTGTTCGTCCTGTCGACGCCGGCACTGGCCCAGGAAACCGGCACGCCGGTGTTCCTGTCGTCCCAGCGCCTCTTCGACAAGACCGAGTTCGGTGTCTCCGTCTCCGACCCCAACAGCAACGGCCTGGCGCTCGAGGGCTACTATCGCATGGCGAGCGGGCCGATGGCCGACTTCGGCGTCCGGATCGGCTTCCGGAACCCCGACAACACCGGCGCCACGGCCTTCCTCATCGGCGGCGACTACCGGGCCCGGCTGCTGCACCACTCCGAGAACTTCCCGCTCGACGGCGCGCTGACCGTCGGCGTCGGCGCCTCGCTCCTGGACAACGCCAACCAGCTCTTCGTCCCGATCGGGTTTGCGCTCGGCCGGCAGATCCTCCTGGAGAACTCCACCACCAGCTTCGTCCCCTACATCACGCCCGCCTTCATTCCCGTCTTCGCGGACAACAGCGATCTCGAATTCGCCGTCGGGATCGGCGTGGACATCAAGTTCGGCACCAGCTTCAGCATGAACGTGGGCGGGTCCTTCGGCGATCTGGACGGCCTCTCCGCCAGCTTCTCCTGGCTGCACTAGCCGCCACGATCCCGCGACCGGAGTTCCGCAGATGATCCGACGTATCCTGACCATCGTGACCGCGGCCGGCCTGGCGGCGCTGCTGCCGCCCGTCACGCCGCTCGCGGCTCAAGTGCCGGGACTCCCGGTCTTCAACAGCGGCGTGCCTCGCGGCATCTACGTGGCGGGCGACGTCGGCTTCCCGGAGGGCGGCGGGAACACCTACGCCGCCACGGGCGCCATCGGGCTTGGCATGCTGGGATTCACCGGGACGTTCGGCAGCTACGACCCAGGTTCCTCCGGCTCGAGCAACGCTGTCTACGGCGGTACCGCCAACCTCCGCCTCATCGGCGGGCCGCTGGTCCCCTTCTTCGTCAACCTGCAGGCGGGTGTCGGCTACGGCGACCTCGACGGGTTCAAGACGACGCACGTCCCGGTCGGCGTCGGCATCGGGCTCACCATTCCGCTCCCGATCTTCGGCCTGAAGCCCTGGTTCGCGCCCCGCTGGGACTACACCTCGGTGTCCGGCCTGGCGAGCACCGACAATTCCCGCTTCGGCTACAGCGCGGGCCTCGATATCTCGTTCATCTTCGGGCTCGGCCTCCGCACCGCCTACGACTGGATCGACACCGGCACCGGTTCCGCGACGACCTGGTCGCTCGGCGCCAAGTGGGCGCTCGGCCTGTGAGGCGCGCCTGGCTGTTGCCCATCGTGGCTGTCCTGCTTGCCGGCTGCGTCCAGAACATCGACGCCACCCACATCGGGGTCCCGGTCACCCTCGCCTCCGCCGCCGGCGCGCCGATGCCGCCGGGCGGAGAACGGTTCACCGTCACCGGCAAGGCGGTCTACGCGTTGTGGGGGATCACGCAGGTGAGCAGCCCGGACCTGCACCACACGCTCGCCGGGCAGCTGGTCGGCGGGAAGGAACTGATCGACGTGAAGATCAAGGTGCGGAGCCGCTGGTCGGATGTCCTGATCACGGTCCTGAGCGCGGGCATCATCGTGCCGCGCACCGTCACCGCGGAAGGGATCGTCGTCAAGTAGGGCGGGCCACCGCCTCTTCGATCAGCGCGGCCGACGCCTCCGCGGCGCCACGCCCCGCTTCCACCACCGCACGCGCCTTCTCTCCCAGGGAGAGCCGGCGCGTTTCGTTTTCCATCCACCCGTGCCAGAGGGTGTGCAGCGCTTCTCCCGCCTCCTCGGTGCCGAACGCCGACAGCGCGTCGGCGCCGCCGGCTGAGAGCAGCAGGGCCGCGTCCCGGCTGTTCGTCCAGTTGGGTCCGAATACCACCGGAACGCCACAGGCCGCCGGCTCCAGCACCGAGTGCAGACCCGCCCGCCCGAACCCTCCCCCCACGAAGGCCATGCCCGCCCCGGCGTAGAGCGCCGCGAGCACCCCGACCCGGTCCACGAGGAGGAATGGCACCGGCGAATCGGTCGCCCGGCTGAGCCGGACCGGTGCAGGCAGTCCCAGTCTGCGCGCGGTCGCCTCGACCGGGGCGAGATGCGCCTCGGTCGGTTCGTGCGGCACCAGGATGAGGCGCGCATCGGGCCGGTGGACGTGGAGCCGCGCGAAGGCGTCGAGAACCACCCGCTCATCGGCGGGCCACGTCGAGCCGGCCACCATGGTCGGTGCGCCCTGTCCGAACCGGAGCAGGGGGTCGTCGGGCCGGAGGCCGGCCACCTTTTCGACCACGCTGTCGAACCGCGGGTCGCCGGTGACCC